>DATKMS010000497.1:0-19665 GCA_035541735.1 Candidatus Margulisiibacteriota bacterium | reverse complement strand
GCCGCGGGCGCACGATGAATTTGACGGCTCGCGGGCGGCGATGCTAAGAACTCGCCCAGTCTTCCTCTCGTCGAGAGGCACGTGATTCGATCAGCAACTTCGTCTGACACCAGCACCGACGTGCGGCACGCGGTTGAGGCCAGCGTTCCCAGTAGTCGATCGTCGGTCCGCTCCCGCTTGTTGCCGGTGGCGGGTGCCGCCGGTGCCCTCGCGTTGGCGTGGTGGGCCGAGACGCGCACCGAGGCCAACGATCCGACGTGGCTCGCGGCGCTTCTATTCCTGGCGAGCATCGCACTGTTTGCCTGCAGCGATCTGTCCTACGGCCCGGCGGCGGAATCGGAGACGCCGGCCAGCGGCCCGCGCGCCACGCGGGCAAGCGACTGGCTGACACTCATCTTCGGGGCGGGCACTGCCATCGGTCTCAGCCTCGCGGCTTTGAGCCAGCTCCGCGGACATTGGGGCTCGGTAGTCGGCACGAAGGCGTGGGGAGCCAGCGTTGCGCTCATTGCGCTCACCGGCGTCCTGTTGGGCCGCTGGCAGGAGTGGCCGGCGTGCTGGGGGACGCGCGTGTGGCCCACCACGAAGAGGGGTCGTGCGCTGCTCGTGCTGACGGTGCTGGGGATCCTGTGTCTGGCGACGGCGGGCCGCGTTCTCTGGCTGGACCAAATCCCTCGCGGCATCAATCCGGACGAGGGCGACCGTGCCGCCACCTCCATCCAGATGATCCGTGGCACGCTGCACAACGGGATCTTTGACTACGGCTGGTACTTCATCGGCATGATGTATTTCTGGATCCTCGCTCAGGTGATGAAAGTGGCGGGGATGAGCTTTGTCGGCGCACGCGTGCTCGGCGCCGTGTCCAGCATCCTCACGGTCGCCACGGTTACGTGGATGGGCATTCGCCATTTTGGCTACCGCGTCGGGGTGCTCGCCGGCGGCCTGCTCGCGGTCCTCGGCATCGCCTTGCAGTTCGCGAGAGAGACCACCGAGGCCACGCCGACGGCCTTGCTGTGGACGTTGAGCGCGGCCGCCTTTCTGGAGGCGGCGCGGCGCGGCCGTAGCCTGGCGTGGATCCTCGCCGGCCTCACCGGCGGCTTCTCGATCTACTTCTATCCGACCGGCCGCATGTGGGGAGCGCTGGCCGCTCTGTTCTGCGTGTACCTTTTGGTCCACGGCCTGGGCGGGCGACGCTGGCGCATCCTGCGCGGTGCGGCGCTGGCGGCAGTGGCCGCGCTGATCATCAGCGCACCGTATTTCCTGCGCGCATCGGAGAATCACTGGTATACGTTCACCGTTCGCGCGCAGCAGACCTCCATCTTCGTGAGTCCCAATCCGACGCGCCTCAGTTACTACCGTCCGGAGTGGAGCATCTGGCGGCTCCTGCAGGAGCAGGTGCAGCGCACCATCGGCATCATCAACCGTTACGATGATCGCAACGGCTTCTGGCCGACCAATCGGCCGCTGATGGCCGGCGTGCTGGCCATGCTCACGATGATGGGAATGGGGTGGATCTACCTGCGGCCGCGCGACCCCCGCTTCGTGCTCCTGGCGATCTGGTACACGGTGGGAATTGCCGGCGTCATCGTCACCGTCGAGACTCCAAACGTGCAACGCATGGCGACGGCGATCCCGGTGCTGGCGTTCTTTCCGGCCCTGGTGCTCGACAACCTGGCGCGGCGCATCGAAGCCATGCTGCCGCTCGAGATGCCGCGGGTGCAGAGCCGGCTCGCCCTGGCGACGACCGCCGTCGCCATCGCTGTCATGGTGATGCTCATGCGGCGGGAGTGGCGGTTCTACTTCGTGACCTATGGGGCCATGGATGAGTGGTCCAATCCGACGCGGCTCGGCACATCCGTGCGTGACGAGGGCGAGGACACGGATGTCTTCAGCATGGGACGCCAAGACCACATCGTCAATCAAGGGTGGGTACGGTTGCTGGCAATCGACACGCCGCGCGGTGGGCTGCCGTTCCCCGGCTCCCAGCTTCCACTTGCCGTCGAATCCACTCACAACCTGACGATCATGGTGACACCCCAGCAACCACACTACTTGTCATACCTGCGCGACCTCTATCCCGGCGCTGCGGAAAAGCCGATACTTGATCACGGCCAGCTGGTCTGCACGATGTATCGCGTCTCCAAGGAGCAACGGGCGGCGTCACTCGGCGTGCTGGCCATCCCGCCGCTAGGTGACCCGGTGCGGGTCGGACGTCTGGGCGAACCGCCGCCGAATTGGTCCGTCTACCCCACCCCGATGCGTTGGACGGCGATGTGGCGCGTGCCGCGGTACTGGAACTACGCGCTGCGGATCGGCCCCGGACCGGCCCGGCTTACCATCGACGGGAAGGTTGTTCTGACCGTGCCAGCCGGTGAAGCAGTGCAGAGCACCGAGGTCTCCTTGGCCATGGGCGACCACTTTATCGAGTACGACGCTACGTTGCCCGCGCCCGACAAGAAGGCCGTGCTTGAATGGGCACCCGTCTTCCGGGGCGAGCAGGGACAGCCAGCGCCTCAGCCGACGTGGGAGTCCATTCCAACGGCACGCTTGCGTCCCGCACGGCAGGGGCCGGACGGACTGTTCGGCTTGGTGACCAGCGAGGGCCGGCCCGAGCAGCACCGGCTCGACGGTTCCCTCGCGACCGGATCGCTGTCGGCGCAAACCAGGATCGATGGTCGCCCCTACACGGTGAAGTGGAGCGGCACGCTGCAAGCCCCGGTGAGCGGAACCTACGGCATGGGTTTCTTCACGCAAGGGAAAGTGGATCTGCGCATCGACGGCCAGCATGTGCTGCACAGCGACGGTCCGCGCGACGAACCCATCGAGGGCCGCGTCGATCTTCAGTCTGGACCGCATGCGGTGGAGGTGGTGTACGCGGTCAGCGGCAGCAACGGCGCACTCGAATGGACCTGGACTCCGCCGGGACAGCAGCGTTCGATCGTACCGCGCTCCGCATTGGCTCCGCCACCGGGTGCCGGCGTCGGACCGCCCGTGCCTTTCGAGGCGCTCGGGAACCCCGACGCCATGCCCACCGAGCACCCAATCGAAGTCGCGAAGTAGGCCGGCTACGGCTTGACGTCGAGCCGGATCAGCGACGCCTCGGTAGTGAACACCATGTCGTGTGGTGGGACGGCGGCGAGAGCGCGGCCCTGTGGCTGTGCGCGCGCTGCCATTGGGGCACGAATCTGTCCGAGCAGATGTCCGTCGTTGTCGAAAACCCAGAGCTGCGCGCGATCGGAGGACGATACGTAGACACGATCGTCAGCACCGACGGCAACGTCGTAGATGCCGTCCCTCACGTTCCACTCGGCCAGGAGCTTTCCCGCCGGGCTGAGCTTGCGAACGCGCGAGTTGCCTCGTTCGGTCACGAACACGTTGCCGCGGCTGTCGATTGCCAAGCCCCAGCCGATATCGAAGCTGAGCTTCGTGTTGACCCCACCCCACGTTTCGATGAGCTTGCCATCGACGCCCAACACCAGAATGCGGCTCCTGCCGGTGTCGGTGACGTAGAAGCGTTGCCGTGCGCTATCGAAGGCCAGGCCGCGAGGCGAATAGGTGCCCAAGGGGACGAGATCAATGTAGGGGGCAACTGCCCCGGTGGGTTCGAGCCGCACGATCCTACCAGCGTTATCGAGGACGTACACCTCGCCGGAGGGAACTGCAGCGATGCCGGCAGGCTCGACCAAGGGTGTCGCGGCCCCCTGGTCGGTGTGCCACGCGCTGAGGAATGTGCCCGCGCTGTCGAAGCGATCGACGCGGTGATTGCCGAGGTCGGCAACATAGATGTTTCCTGATGGATCGACGGCGACGGCCATCGGCGCCTCGAAGTTGCCCAACTCCGGACCGCGCCCGGCGCTTATCCACTCGATAGTAGCCGGCATCTCACCCGGCGGCCGACTGCGCACGATGAAGGGAAGTTCGAGCGCCAACGCGCCCGCCAATGCACCGCTCAGCGCCAGCGTGCACCACGTCACCCACCGCAGGCGCGCCGGCTGCGCCTCCGCCACTAGCGGCGGAGGCGCGGCCACACGCCGCCCGCCGACGAGCCGACCCACAACCCACAGCAGCCAAGCTGCTCCTACCGCCCAGGTCGCGATCAGGAAGCCCAGGTTCCAGGTGAAAATCTGCGGCTGCGTATAGGCGAAGGGCGGGGGGAACGGACCGAGGACAATGCCGGGATGCAGCGCCAGGTAGAACGTGATCAAGGCCCCGGTCACGATCAGCGAAAAGACGGCGTAGTATACTGGGTAACCGATCAAGAACGGCAGCACCCAAGAGTAGTACTGTGCCGCCATGCCGCCCATGACCGTGTAGTTCAGCAGCAACGCCGTGGCGATCCAGCCGGCGGTGTCAAACAGCGCCGGAACCACCCACGCGGCCAACACCACCACGCCGTAGGCTCCGAGAAAGTAGAAGCGACTGTTCGAGAGCCAGAGGAAAGCCTGTGGGGCTTCCCTGGTTCCCGTCTGCAGGAAGTAGTAGGCGCGCCACGCGCCGACCCAACCGAGGTCGGCAACCGACTTGTACTCGAACACCTCGTGCCTGATGGCGGTGAAGTTCACCAGCATGTACGGTCCCAGGGTGAGGACCGTGGGCAGACCGGCGACGACCAGGTACACGAAGCGTTGACGCCACTTGAGCTGTCCGGGGCGCAGAAGCAGCGGGACCAGCAAGACGGGCCAACTACGCAGGCCGATGCCCATTCCCAAGGCCAGGGCAGAGAGAATATACGTCCGCCCACGCTTCGGGTGATCGAGGAGGTAGTACGCCCAAAAGGCGAAGAACACGCTGAGGGGCATGATGTTGCCGTGCAAGGCGGTGATGAGAATCGAGACCGGGTTGAGTGCGAAGGCGAGGCCGAGCAGGAGGGCACGGCCGCTCGCCCAGCAGCGGCGACCGAGAAGGTAGACAATGGAGGCGCTGCCGAGATCGCCGAGCAGCGGGTAGATTTTCATGACGAGGTGGAACGGCTGGTGCAACCATCCGGAGAGTTGCAGCGCAAACGCCGGCAGGAAAAGCGACATCGGCGTGTACGGGAACACGTTGGGGATCTCGTAGATGTCCTGGCCGCGCAGGACGATCAGCGCCATGTAGCGATAGATGCTGAGGTCGCTGACCTCGTTCCCGAGGTACACGGCTGGAACAAGGCGCGCGGCAAGCGTGACCGCCAGCACGATGCCGAGGCCGGCAAAGTCGGAGAGGCCGAAAACCGTCGATGTCCGCTCGTTCTCGGCGGCTACCCTCGACATGGAAAGCGATCGCACCAGGGAGTTCCTCTGTTTAGTGATGCGGCGCAGGCGCGGCGTTGAGGTCCACGGAGAATCTCACGAGCGAGGATTCCGTCGCCAACACGACGTCGCCCGGAACCGCGAGCGCACGCGCTTGCGGTACATTGGCTGCCCTCAGGCTCTCGTATGCCTGGCCCAAGATCTTGCCGTCATTGTCGTAGACCCAGACCCGCCCACGATCGGTCGAAGAAACGTATACGCGGTCATCCGGTCCGACGGCAAGATCGAAGAGGACCCCCTTGGCCTTCCATTCCGCGAGCAGCTTGCCGTCCGGCGCGAGCTTGCGGATGCGGGAGGTGGCGGGTTCCGCGACGAAGACGTTGCCGTGGCTGTCGACGGCGATGGCGGAGGGCTCAAAGAAACTGAGGGCAGTGCCCGTGCCGCCCCACGAGTCGATGAAACTCCCGTCAGTACCGAGGACCAGCACACGCCCACGACCGGCATCGGCGATGTAGAACCGGTGACGTGCCTCGTCAATCGTCAGCGCGCGCGGGGTTGACGCACCGTGTTTGACCAGATCGACGGCCAACTCGAGGCCGGCGTCCGGCTTCAACCGATACATCATTGCACTCGCATCGAGTACGTAGACCGTGCCATCAGAGCTGATTGCGACGTCGGAAGGTTGCCAAAACTTGAGGGGCGCGTCCTCGCGCGTTTCCCACAACGAGAGGAAGTTGCCGCTGCTGTCGAACCGCTGCACCCGCCGGTAACCAAGGTCGACCACATAGATGTCGCCGGAAGGATGCACTGCCAAGCCGATCGGTCCCTCGAAATGCCCGGGTGCCGGACCCCGTCCCGCTGACGACCACGCGATCTCAGCTGGCAGCTCAGCTGGTGGCCGACTGTGTGCAATGAAAGGCAGTTCGAGCGCCAACGCGCCCGCCAATGCACCGCTGAGTGCCAGCGTACACCATGTCACCCACTGCAGGCGCGCCGGCTGCTGCTCCGCCACCATCGGCGGCATCGTGGCCACACGCCGCCTGCCGACGAGCCGACCTACAACCCACAGCAGCCAGGCTGCTCCTACCGCCCAGGTCGCGATCAGGAAGCCCAGATTCCAGGCGAAAACCTGCGGCTGCGTATAGGCGAAAGGCGGGGGGAACGGACCGAGGACAATGCCCGGATGCAGCGCCAGGTAGAACGTGATCAAGGCCCCGGTCACGATCAGCGAAAAGACGGCGTAGTATACTGAGTAACCGATCAAGAACGGCAGCACCCAAGAGTAGTACTGTGCCGCCATGCCGCCCATGACCGTGTAGTTCAGCAGCAACAGCGTGGCGATCCAGCCGGCGGTGTCCAGCAACGCGGGCACCACCCACGCAGCCAGGACCACCACGCCGTAGGCTTCCAGAAAGTAGAAGCGGCTGCTCGATAGCCAGACGTACGCCTGCGCGGACTCTCTGCTTCCGGTCTTCAGGAAAGAGTAGGCGCGCCATGCGCCGACCCAGCCGAGGTCGGCAACCGATTTGTACTCGAACACTTCGCGCCGGATGTCTTCGAAATTGACCAAGAGATAGGGCCCGAGGGTTAGTAGGGACGGCAAGCTCGCAACGAACAGGTAGAGCAGGCGTTGACGCCACTTGAGCTGTCCGGGGCGGAGCAGGAAGGGGAGCAGCAACACTGGCCAGCTGCGGAGCCCGATGCCCATGCCGAGAGCCAGGGCGGACAGCAGGTAAGTGCGCTCACGCTTCGGGTGGTCGAGGAGGTAGTACGCCCAAAACGCAAAGAAGACGCTCAACGGCATGATGTTGCCGTGCAAAGCGGTGATGAGGATCGAGACCGGGTTGAGGGCGAAGGCGAGGCCGAGCCGGACGGCGCGGCCAATAGTGCCGTGGCGATGTCCAAGCAGGAAGATGACCGCCGTCGTGCCGAGGTCGCCGAGCAGCGGGTAGATTTTCATCACGAGATGGAACGGCTGGTGCAGCCACTGGGAGAGTTGCAGCGCGAAGGCCGGCAAAAACAGCGAGAGGGGCGTGTACGGAAAGATGTTGCGCACCTCGTAGATGTCTTCCTCGCGCAGCACGATGAGCGCCATGTGCCGGTAGATGCTGAGGTCGCTCACTTCGACCCCGCGGTACACGGCGGGCAGCACGCGCGCTACGAGGGTGACCCCGAGCACGCCGGCCAGGGCTACCCAATCGGCGCGACGGAGGGCAGCGGCCGTGCCACTTGTCTCAGGCGAGGAGAGCTTCAACGGCTGCGCAGAAGGCGTTGGGTACACAGGACAAGCGGGTGTGGGTGGCGACCGGATCGATCGCGCCCCCAAGGGTTGCGCGGCAAATCACGTCGAGCGCAGCGCATCGTGCGCGCGCATACCACAACGATGCGCCGCGCTACAAGGCGCCCTGTGAACTGAACGGCGCGCGCCATCTGGTCTGTCAAGGGATGTGGTAGCGAACTAGTCGGTCGTATTCGTTCACCGCGAGTGTCTGCCCACCTTGGAGCGGCCCGACGTCTGGTGGCGTCACCTTTACGGGACTGTGAACGTAGAGCGTCGTCCCGGACTGCAGCGGCGGTAGCGGGAACTCGGTGAACGCTTTGCACGGGTGTTGTTGGACAAAAGCGAGCAGGAACGGGTGGTCGCAGGTGAGAATGTCCCGCTCCGGCGACGCCACCGCGATCGGCGCTCGCGGCGGCAGCGCCAGAATGTCGTGCGCCATGGTGAGCAGCCAATGCTCCGGCTGATGGCAATAGCGGACCGACGCCTCAAGGTGCTGCGCCACCGCCAGCGTGAGCCCGCAGGCCACTGCCAGCGTTGCCAAGACGTGGCGCTGCGCAACGCGTGCCGCCACAATGCCGATGGCGGCCGACACCGGGACCAGCGCCGCCACGATGCGTGGAAAGAACGGCGGGTCGACGGTGAGCGCGGCGCCGATGAACAGCACGCCGATAGCCCACGCCATGAGGGTTGCCAACCCAGCATCGACGAACGACAACAGGCAGGCGATGACAAGCGCGCCCGCCTCGACCGGCATGACGAGCGGCACCTGCCCCCCATATTGCGTGCCCGCATCCCCGCGGTTCCAGAATGTTCTGACCACACGTCCGGTGGCTTCCCACGTTCCAGGGCAATGTGGGTTCGGTTCTTCCAGAAAGCAAAAGACGCCGATGCGCCCGCGCCAATCCCAGCCGTGGAAAATGGCCCACACCTGCGGTGCCAGCAGCGCTGCCGCCACGAGCCCCGCAACCACAAGCCGCTTCATCGGGAGGCGGCGCCGGGCGACCAGCGACAGTCCGATGCCGGCACACACGAGCGGGGTGAGGCGGCCGGAAAAGTACGACAACGTGGAGAAGGCGCAGGCCGCCCCGACGACCACCGTCCACAGCGCACGCCGTTCCGCTGCCAGCAGTGCCGCCACCGCCAGCGCCTGGAACGCCACCGGATCCATGTACGCCGTCATCCGGGAAAAGGCCATGAAGGTAATGTTGGTGCCCAGCACGATGATCGTGATCAACGGCGCCAGCGGCGTAGGCGCAAGCTGCCAGGCGATCGAAGCCCCCGCAGCGATTGCCACGAGGCTCCCGGCCACACCTGGAGCCCGAATCGCTGCCAGGCTACCGGTGCCGACGAGCCAGGCCCAGAGCGCTGTCCACGCATGGCCGATCAGTGGAATCCCGGCGTAGCCACTCTCGAGGATCGAACGGTAGTTACCCGACAGCAGGCGCCATGCATGCCACGAAAAGAGCCCGCAGTCGTGGTGGAAATGCGGCGGCCAGTCATCGAGGCGGTAGAGCCGCAACGCCGTGACGGCGGCGAACGCCAGCAGCGCGCCGATCCACGGGAAGCGCCGGGAAGAGTTGGAACTAGGACTGCCTGACGGCACGGCGCGTGATCCGTTGTCGCTGCGCCACGCGCTGCTTGCGCACGTGGCCCATCACGCCGGTCTCCTGGCGTGCGTGGTGTGTGCCGCGGCGGCGCAACCACAGGGCCTCGACGAGCGTAAGATGCGGAGTGATCTGCACGGGCATAACTTGGCATAGTTGTGCCGTCCTGTGAAGTGTGCATACTGACGACTCGCGGAAAGCTGTGCTGTGCGCGAAGGCCCTCGGTGATGAGCGAAACCTACTTCCGCGCCGAAGAGATCGTGCTGCGGGCGCCGGCGCGTCGGTGCTACGAGCTGGTCCGCGCGATCCGCCGCTACGGTCAGTGGTGGCGGCGCGTGCAGTTCGAACCACTGGGACCCGAGGCGATGCTGCGGATTGGTAGCCGCTATCGCTTCACGACCGAACAACTGCACGGCACCGTCCAGGTGGTCGGCATGCGACCGTGGCGGCGCATCGATCTGCGCTGCATCACCGGCGACTTGTTGGGTCCCATAACCTGGGAATTCATACAGCGCGGCAACTCGACCCTCGTACGCTATGAGTATCGCGGCGTCGAGCCCAACTCTGAAGTGTTGCGGCAGGCGTTTGCTGCGGGAGGCGATCTCCAGGTCTACAGTGATATCTTACAGACGGACGCATTCGTCGGCATGCGTCGCCTCGTCGAAGAGGGGTTTGACGTCAGTGGCGGCGATCTGTTCGAGTCAGTGCACACCTTGCGCAGCGTCCGCGCTTTCCGTGCCGACGCGGTGCCCGACGCGGTGCTGCGGGCCATCATCGAGGCGGCGACGCGCGCGCCCAGCGCGCGCAATACGCAGCCCTGGTACTTCCTGCTCGTGCGTGCCCCAGACCTGAAGCGCACGCTTGCCGCCTTGTATCAGGCGGCCTGGCGGCAGGCGCAGCATTACACGGCCGCGGCTGATGCCGACGCGGACATCAAGGGCCGGCCCGGGTACGAGCGCATGATGCGCAGCGTGGACGCGCTGGCGACACATCTCGACAGCGCGCCGGTAATTGTCCTGGCGTTGCTCGACACCAAGCAGTTGGGACCGATGGCCAACGGGGGCGGCACCATCCTGGCGCCACAGTCGGCGTATGCGTCGATCTTTCCCGCGGTACAGAACCTCATGCTGGCGGCGCGTGGCCTCGGCGTGGGGTCGACGCTGACGACCGTGTTCTCGAGCGTAGAGAACGAGATGCGTGCCGCCCTCGGTATCCCTCCACACGTGCACATCGCCGCTCTCGTGCCGTTGGGGTACCCGCAGCACCCGTTCCAGGTGACCAAACGGAAGCCCGTGGACGAGGTCGCATTCATCGACCAGTGGGGTCAGAAGTTCCGCGCTGACTGAAGCCTACCACTTTTCGTATTGGACGGCGCGGCGCTCGTAGCCGGCACGCCGCAGCAGGTCGCGCAGTCGCGGGACGATCTCGCCCACGCCGCAGATGTAGAAGTGACGGCTGCGCTCGTCGTCCGCACTGACATACTGCCGCTCGATTTCTTCCGCCAGCGATCCGTGCAGCACCGGCGCGAAGCTGAAGAGTGCGTGCGTGCGTGCGGCCGCTTCGAACTCCGCTGCGTACAACAAGTGTGCGGCTGCAGCGGCGGCGTAGTGCAGGCGCACAGCCTGCGTCGCGTGCGCCAACGCCCGCCGCAGCATGGGCCGGATCGGTACGATCCCAGCGCCATCGGCGATGAACACGCATTCGGCGTGCGGTGGTTCGTCCAAGACGAACGTGCCCCACGGCCCGGTGAAACGCACGACCGCGCCGACACTGAGGGTGAACAGGTACTGAGAGCCCAACCCATTGGGTACGAGATTGAGGCAGATCTCGAGGCGCGATGGGTCTTCGGGATCGGACGCGATCGAGTACGGACGGATGATCGTGTCACCGCCCACCGGCAGCAGACAGGAAATGAATTGCCCCGGCCTGAAGGCAAAGCGCGGTGCCGGTGGCAGCCGCAGGACGAACGAGCGGGTCTGCGGAGCGATCTCGTCGACGCGCTCGATCGTTCCGTCGTAGGTGACGCGTTGAGGGGGAGTGGCCACCCGTCACCTACGCTGCGTTGATGGTGAACCGCGGAATGACCACCGTGATTTCCACGTCGCCTTCGATGACCGCCTGACAGCCCAGGCGTGACGTCGGCGTCAGCCCGGGTGCTTTGTCGAGCAGATCGAGCTCGGTCTCCTCGGCCTCCGAGAGCTTGTCGAGTCCGCCCTTCACGATCACATGGCAGGTCGTGCAGGCGCAGTTGCCGCCGCACGCGTGTTCGAGGGGCACCCCGTGCGCCAGCAAGACATCGAGGATCGACCCCGGCCGGCCGTCGTGTTGGAACGGCGCCTTCTGCGGATCAAAGTCAATGACCCGTTCGGGGGCACCGTTCTCAAAGAGGACGCGCAACCTTGCCATTGTGTATGACGTGTAGCAGCGGTGGTTTGCGGGCGCGAGGGTGGGCCTACCACCACAGACCGCCGTCCGCGTAGTCCCACAAGAGGAAAGCGAGGACGCGGTAGTCGAAGGGATCGGGGCCGCCGGCCACCGGGATCTGCGCGCCCAGCGCCACGGCGACGTGGCCGCGCTTGGTGATGCCTTTGTAGATTTCCGGAGTGAGGAAGAAGTTGTGCTCCTGCGCGGTGACATTCTGCAACACTTCCGTTTCCAGTGTCGGCACCCACGCGCTCTTCAGTTCGCCCAGCGGGGAGCTGAACGCGAAGCGGTAGCTCACACCACGATCGGCGCGGTTCTTGTCGAGCGGTGCGATGCCGAGAATCTGTCCCTGGATCACTAGATTGCGGATCTGTTTGCCTGCCAACAGCGACGGCTGGAAGCTGACGGTGCCGTCACCGAGGTGGCGATCGCGGTCGCCGGTTGGCACGGTGAGATCCAGACCGACGGAGGCGATCGTCAAGCTCGGCAAGTCAGCGTAAAGGACCTGCTTGTACGCCAGGCCCAGGTCCCCGATGCCGCCGGTGGTGGCGCCGTCGGTCACGTCGTGCACGACGAAGGGTACGCCGATCTCGACTTCTCCGCGGACGCCGACGCGGCGCTCGAACGACGCCTCGCTCACCCAGTCACGCTCGCCGTTCCGGCCCTTCGTGAACTCCGGGATGAGCAGTAGCTCGTCTTCGGGATAGGCTTTCGTCGTCACCAGCGGCCGGCGGAAGTTCAGTTCGCCGCGCGGCCAGCGGGGATCGGTGCAGAAGCCGCGGATGTAGTCGAGCACCGCGTGGATCTGGTCGTCGGTGAGTGTGTCGGCGAAGGCCGGCATCTGGGAAGACAGCCCCAGCGCCTCACCACCGTGGGCGATCAGATAGGTCCAGTTGCCGTCGCCTTCGCGCGTGATGAAGTTGCAGTCGGTGAAGTCGGGGAGCGGCACATTGATGGCCGTGCCCTGGGGGGCGCCACGGCCATCGGTGCCGTGGCAGCTGGCGCAGGCGCCGTCGTACAGTTCGCGCGCACTGAGATCCGCTGCGCCGGCGGCGGTGCGGAGCAGCACTGCCAATGCAACCGCAGCTGCACCGAGCAGCGCGCGCATCCCTGTCACCTTGGTTACTCGCGGGCTGTTGTCTTCCGGCCGAGAGTTTCGAGGTACTGCGCGAAACGGCGCGCCTTGCGCTTGAGCAAAATCGAGTCGTCTTCGACGGTGAGCACCAGCTCGTCTCCCTCGCGGAGACCGAGAGCGGCGCGGGCATGGCGTGGCAAGACCAGCTCCCCCTTGCGCCCGACTTTCAGAATGTCTGCCATACCGCCCGCATCCTCAGGGTGGCGCATCGGTGCGGCAAAGGCAAGTTTGCGAATGTCCCAGTGAACGAAATCGCGACTCGCTCGCGCTACAGGAGCGGTTGCTTGTACGCGCCGGGGGCTATCCAGCCTTCGCTGACGAAGAACTTGGCGAGGTAGGCGGCAGTCTTGTCTGCCGTTCGACCCGCCATCGCGCCCATCGCGCTCCGATACGCCTTCACCCCGCCGACGGCCACGTTGGCCGCCGCCATTCCCGCCGTCATTCCGCCCTGGGCGGCTGCACCAGCTCCCATAGTCACCGCGGCACCCGGCATCTCGCCGCTGTCGGCGTGGGTCGTGAACTCCAACAGCGTCAGGTACCCGCCTCCAGAGGTTGACAGAACCTGCACCTGGGCGTCGATCTTCGATTCACCGGCTCCGAGGCCGATCACCAACTGCCGCGCCTTGTTGCCTGCGTTGATGTCGACAAAGTACCCGGTGATCACCAATGCATTCGCGGGGACGTAGGCGTCCGGGCCGGCCAGGCGCGCTGGCAGCCCCATGCTGTTGATCTGTTTCACCAACTCATCGGCGAGCGCGTCGGACACTTCCTGAGCGAGTTGCTGCGTTGCCTGCGTCGTCGATTCCTGGTCGATTGCGTCGACGGCCTTCCCGTAGAGTCCCTGGGTGGTGGTGACCTGATTCAGGTTCACACCGAACTTGTGCACCAGCACCACCGATGGTGGGGGTAGGTTGGTTGCGGAGGTTTCCTGCTCCGGCTGCACGGTGGTTTGTGCGCAACCCACGAGGGCGACCGCGCTGAGCAAGCCCCCCACACGCAATGCATGCCTCGCTGCTCTCATCTGATTTGCCCTCCTTGTCCGTCGCTTTAGCGCACCATTCCCCGATTTTGTCCAGACCTGTAACACAATGACAGCGCAAAACGCTGGAGTCCCGAAAGTTCGGGGAAAGTTCGCGGAAATCATTCGCAGATCAGGTCGACAGTCTAGAGTCGAGAGTCGCTCGGCCACGGTTGTCCTGTGAACCGCAGCCCTCTCGACGCTCAACTCTGGACTCTTGACGTGCACGGCGCGGCCGCCCGCCTAGCGCGCTTCTCCAAAGCGCGCCAACACCAGGCGCTGCGAGCGGTGCGAGCCGATTCCCGGCCCGCCGCGCGCAATCGCACGCCAGCGCGGGTCCGTCCCGCAAGAGCGCTGGTCCCAGCGACTCTCGGCGACCAGGTAAGCCCCGGGGGCGGGAGGCGCGCACGCCCCTTGTCCCTCAACTGACTGCACGACGGGCACGTGACGCCGCAGGTGAGTCAGGAAGGACACCGCAGTTTCGTCATCGACGTCGAGGAAAGCGAGCGGCTCGGTCGCGCCAACCTCGGCCGCGACGCGTTGCGCCAGTGGCTGGAAGGAGAGGGCCTTGCCGCGCACAATCGCGTCGGACGACAGCCCGATCGTCCAGCCCAGAGCCAGCATGCCGACCAAGGCGTGCGCCACGAGATCGAAGCGTCGCTGCCAGGTCCAACGCACGATCAGGTCCGCGCCTATTCCCATTCCGACGATCAATACGACGGCGGAGAGGAAGTGTTCCTGCAGATGGAGTCGCCACCAGTAGCTCCACTGCTGCGGCGATGTGCCGCTCCCGCCGAGTCCGGTGCGCAGCACCAGCGCGCTTCCGAGAGCGACGGCGACCACGATGGCGATCGTCACGTGGGCGGCTCGCGGTGTCGTGCTTGGTCGGGTCAGGCTGCGGAGCCGCTCCAGCAACGGCGCCAGCCAACCGGCCAACAAGATCGCCAACGCTGGACGGATCGGCAACAGATACGCTTGGCGCTTCCCGAAGGAGAGGGAGAAGAAGACAAACATCACGATCACCCACGTCCAGAGGAAGCGGCGCGGGCGCGATGGCAGTGCCGATTCGCCAGCGACCGCGCCGGGTAGTGCCAACGTCCACGGCAGGCCGAGGCTGAGCAGCGGTCCAATGTAATACCACACCGGCCATCTGCCCAACCCGCCGGCCATGCGGCCGACGTTTTCCTCGAGCAGATGCAGGCGCACGAACGCCGAACCCTGTTGGAGAGTCGCCGCAAGATACCAGAGTGCCGGCAGGCCGACGCCGGCTGCCACAACCGGCCACCCGATGAGCGCCCGCCAGCCCGGCCGCGCCGGTGTGAGCAGGACGCAGACCCCGAAGACCAATACCCCGAGCAGGAATGCCAGCGGGCCCTTGCTCAGCGTGGCCAACCCGAAGCAGAGCCCGGCGAGCACCGCGGTTCGGCGCCCGCCCGTGCCGTCGTAGACGTTCCAGGCGAGCATGAGGGCCGGCGTGAGGAACGCGCAGAAAACCATGTCGACGCGCGAATCACGCGCGGCGGTGATGAACTGCGGTGTCGTGATCAGCATGAGCGCGGCCCACCAGGCGACCCATGCACCTGCCAGCGAGTGCGCGAAAGCGTAGACGACGACGACACACAATGTGGCCGAGAGGGCGGACGGCAGGCGCGCATCAAGGGCGTCACCGCTACCCTTGCGGACCGCGGCGCTCACGGCGCCAAGCCAGGAGAGCAACGGCGGCTTGTCCGGAATGTGCCGGCCATTGCGTAGCGGCAGCACCCAGCCGTTCCCTGCCCTGATGTCCTGGATGATCTGCGCTACCTGCGCGTCCGCATCGCCCCGCCAGTCCGCGGCGCCGAGCCGGAAGGTGAACACGACTGCCGCGAGGGCGACGAGGATCGATAGTTGAACCTGCGTGCGACTCATGGGCGGTTACTCTTGAGGGGAGGGTCGGTGCTGTCAAGCGCTCGACCGATCCCTTTTCGAGATGCGAAATCCAAAATTCGAAGCAGATTCGAAGCCTCCTCACTCATTGCCAGGTGGCTTGCTGAGGGGATGTGCCGGTCGGTGGAGCGTCGGCGCAGCGATTCGATTCCGTGCGCTGCGGTCCGGGCAAGAAGGTGACCGTCTTGCCCCTCATTCTGCCATCACAGTCTTCCCCTCTGCGCCCGGCTGCAGTATGACACCTCCCCAGCGGGCATGTCGGGGTCGGCCGTCCCGTATGCTCTAGAGGAGCGGCAGAAGGGGGATCCGAATAGGGAAGGGAAACGATGACATCAGCGCCTCGTTCATCAAAGGAGAAGCGAATGAGATCACACAACGTACCGAAGCCGTTGGTTCTCGCCGTTGCACTGACGTTGACGACCGCCGCCTGGAACACCTTCGGGGCCGGCGTGGCGCTCGGCGCCAGCGCCAGCGAGCTCGATCGTGCGGCAACGCAGGCGTTGCGGAAACTCTATCGGGACACGCCGGGCGCAAAGGAGTTGGGCGAGAAGGCCGTCGGCGTGCTGATCTTCCCGAGCATCAAGAAGGGCGGCTTGATCATTGGCGGGCAATTCGGTGATGGCGTCCTACGCAAGGGAAACAAGACGGTTGGCTACTATCGATCGCTCGCGGCCTCGTACGGCCTGCAAGCGGGTGGCCAGGCGTTCTCCTACGTGCTGTTCTTCATGGACGACGCCTCGCTCCAGTATCTCGACAAGAGCGATGGCTGGGAGGTCGGAACCGGACCGAGTCTGGTCGTCTTGGACAAGGGATTTGGCAAGAGCATGACGACGACCACGCTGAAGTCGGGGGTCTACGCGTATATCTTCGGCCAGAAGGGAGCGATGGCTGGACTCGGTATCCAGGGATCGAAGATCACCAAGATCAATCCGGGTTCGTAGCCTGGGTAGCGCGAGACCTTCTGGGTCAGTATCGCCTCGCCTTCGGGCGCTTGGCGCGTCCCTTCTCAGCGGCTGGGGCCGACGCGGTCGCTGCACTACTACGCAGCTTCGCGAGCCGCTTCGGCGCCGACATCTGGTAACCGTCTTCGAGGATGCCGGCGAGTTCTTTCCAGTCGACGTTCTTCACGTCGAGGCGCACGCCCACCCATCCCTTGTGGCCGACGTACGGTGGCTTGAAGAACCGCTGCGGGTCGGCACCCACCAGAATCTCCTGCACCATGGGCGGCGCCTTCACCCACACCGAGCAGTGCTCGCTGCCGTGATGATGGTTGTCCGTCATCGCGAACATCTTGCCGCCGACACGGAAGGTGCACTCTCCCCATGCTTCCTTCTCGGTGGCTTCCGGCAGCGCCAGGCAAATCTCCCGCAGCCGCTTGATCGGACCCTCGGGATCGTACTCCATATGCGGATGCGCCATCGATCCCAGCCTCCCTTCCGTGAGCAGTCGAGGCCTCATCCTGCGCCGTGGGGAGTGAAATGCAAGCCCGTACCGGCTTGCCGGCTCCCCGCACGCATCGTTTCGTGGTAAACGAGGGTGCGAAGGAGGGACAGCAAAATGAGATTGCAACGTGTCGGCAAGATGGTCGCATGGAGTGCGATGGGGGCGGTGTCGAGTCTGATGGTTGCGACGTTCCAGCCTGCGACCGGGCGTGCGCAAGTCGGTACCGAGGAGAAGGGCGCCGGAGCGGCGGCGGAGGGAGCCGGAGCAGCGCAGCAGGGCGCGCCGGCCGGAGGCACCACGCAGCGTCTGGAGGGAGCCGCGGGCGTCGGCGTGTCGACCGGTGTGGGGGAGGCCGCCAAAGGTACTGGGCTTGGCGGCGCCGCCCAAAAAGGGGGTGCGGCTGCGGTGCAGGATTACATGAAGGGATCGCAGGGGAGTGCAACGCCGGCTGGCGCAGCAGCGCCGGCCGCGGGTGCGGGCACCGCGCCGAACGCGCCCGCGGGCGAAAATCCAGAAGAGTAGAGCGCCGCAAAACCTTGCAGCAGCGTGCGCCCCCCCGGCGGCCGCTCTCACCCTGCTTGACCACGTGCAGCTGGGCGACGGCGTCACCGTCGGCGTGGCATGGCCAAGCCGGTGCGCGCCGCGCTGGTTGATCTTACCCCAGGATGCTCCTCGCCTCCTGCAGGTCCTGCGTGTCGTGGCCCTCGGTGAACCAGCCGTACACGCCGGCGAGCAGGTCGTGCGCTGCGCCTCTCTCCCCGGCCATCTGCCCAAGCCGCGCCAGGCTCAGCGCCGCACGCAGTTCCAGAGATCGTGCGCCCCGTTCGCGCGCAATCTTCAAGGCGCGCTGAAAGCACTGTTCCGCTTGCTTCACTTGTGCATTGCGGCGCGCCGCTCGCGCCGTCTTCTTCTTCCCCTTGGCCTGCGCCAGCAAGAGTTCTCCCTTCAAGCGCCATAGCTCCGGCTCGTAAAAGCAGTCGAGGGTGGTGTGCGTCAGGTGCAAACCCTCCTCCACAGCTGCCAGCCCTTCACTCAAACTCCCGAGACGCAGGCCACCCTCAGCCAGCAGGGCGAGCAGGAGTGGCCTCGCCAACTTCATCCCGCTGGAGTCGAGAAGCGCAATCGCGGCGCGCACGTCCTCGAACCCGGCGGCGGGTTTGCCCAAGTGCATCTGCGCCCAGCCTCTGAGCGCCGTGGTGAGGCCGCGCCACATTGGAAACTCGTGCTCGGCTGCAAGCGCCAAGCCTTGATCGGCGAGATGGAAGGCTTCGGTGGCGTTGCCGCAGAGCAGTTCCACGAACGCGATGTGCCAGTGGGCCCCCGCGAGGCCGAAGGGCAGCGCGGCCTCCTGCGCCAGCGACAATGCCTTGCGGTAGCTGTGTCGAGCGCTGTCGGGATAACCGAGAAACCAGAGCGCCCACCCGCGGTGCGCATACGCGACCATGATGGGGTCGGATCCGTACAAGCGGCCATTGGACGTGCCAGAGGTGGTTTGCCAGCCGGCGATAGCCGCTTGCAGGGTGTCACGGGCCTCCTGATATTTGCCTTCATACACGGCGGTCTGGCCGCGCGTGGTGGCGGCCCGCAGGCGCTGTTGGGGACTGCCGAGCCGCTCGGCAACCTCTACGAGCCGCTCCGCGGTCTCGCGCGCCGTGTCTTTCTCGGCGCGCATCGCCTGCGAGTACCAGAGCGCGTACAGCGCCTCGTAGAGCTCGGGGAGGCTGCCGTTTTGCTCGCACAGGACACGGATGCGCTCGCTGCTCTCACGAACCTCATCCGAGGCGTAGCCGTACACGAGATTCAGCGCGGCGGTGAGTGGCACGCGCAGTTCAATTTCGTGCTGGCAGCGCTGCTTCACATCGTGCAGGTGCTCGGTCATTCGGAGCGCGGCTTCAAGGCAGCCGATCGCCTCGCGTGGCGCAAACCGTTGCTGTGCTTCGGCCGCGGCCGCGGCGAAGTAGGTGATGGCGCGTGCCGGATCGCCGCCGCGCTCGAAATGTGCGGCGAGGCGAAATGCATTCTGCGCCGCGCCATCGCCATGCGCCCGCTCGAGTGCTTCGCCGATGCGCTGGTGCAAGCGTCGGCGCCGTTCTACTGGGGTCTCTTCGTATATGACGTGCTCGTACAGGGCGTGAATGAACGTGTAGTGTCTGGCGGTTCGCTCTCCCGGCATTGCCGCATCGTCGGCAACGCGCAGAAAACGATACGTTCGTACCAACTGCTCACAGGCGCTTTCGGCGGCGTCTGGCTCAGCGGCGATCGCCTGCGCGATCTCGCCCGCGGTGAACGTGCCACCGTTCACGCTGGCGGCTTCCAACAAAGAGTGGTCCGCAGGGCCCATGCCTTGGAACTGGAAGCGAATCATGTCGCGCAGGTCGTCGGGCACTTCGAGTCGTAACGTTTCCAACGGCACGGCGAGCGCCCAGCCTGGATCGGTGGCAACCAGCCAGCCACGGGTGATGAGCTGGTCGATGACCGCCACCATGAAGAGCGGGTTGCCGTCAGTGTGCTCGTGAATGAGGCCGGCCAGAGCTTTGGGAAACTCCGTCCCCGGAAAGCGCCGGTCGAGGTACGCCTCAACGTCGACGCGGGTGAGATACTCGAGCGCA
>DATKMS010000496.1:0-46643 GCA_035541735.1 Candidatus Margulisiibacteriota bacterium | reverse complement strand
CGGCAACCGGCTGTTGCACGACATCGATGTTGGCACGCAGGAGGAGGCGGAGACCGTCGCCGAACTACTGGGGGCATCGACCGGCCCGGATGCAGTCACTAACTTGCTTGCCCAGATCGTACGGGAGACGGACTGGGGGCCGCGCAAGTACGTCACGGTTGTGCGCGCTGGACAGCTGATTGCGGAAGCACCCGCGGGCGCTCGCATGGTGTTGCAGTCGGCCAAACCGTCGCTGCGCATCGTGCGCTACCGGTCGCCCGACAAACAGGTCACGGTTTCGATCGGGGTCTCGGCGGGAGCTGCGCTGCACGCGCAGCAACGGCTGCGCTCGCTGTTGGCGTTCGGCATGCCGCTCGTCCTCCTGCTTGCCGGCACGAGTCTCTGGGTAGTCATCGGGCGCGCCTTGCGCCCACTGGAGACCGCCTCACGCCAGCTGGAGCAGGTCGCCGCGGAGACCTTGTCCGTGCGCATCCCTGTGGAGAACCCCGATGACGAAGTCGGACGGATGGTGAGCGTGCTCAACCACATGCTCGATCGTTTGGAACGCGCTGTGGCGGAGCTACGTCACTTCACAAGCGATGCGGCGCATGAGCTGCGCACGCCGCTCACCGTCTTACGTACCGGGCTCGAAGTGGCGTTGTCTCGCGATCGGACGGCGGCCGAATATCGAACCGCATTGACCGAAGCGCTCGAGGGAACCGACCGGATGTGCCACCTGGCGGCCGACTTGTTGACCCTGGCACGCCTGGAGGCAGCAGGTACGCCACGGACGAGCGCGGCGGTCGACGTCACGGCCATGCTGTACGAGCTCGGCGATGCTTGGGCGGACGTGCCTGGACTCGGGAGCGCCAGCTTGCAGGTGGCAGCATCCCCGAACCTCTATGCTCAGGGTGACTCTGGCGATCTCTACCGGCTGTTCACCAATCTGATCGAAAATGCCGTCCGCCATGGCGGCAACGGGAATGGCCTGGGTGGAGGCGGAATCTTGCTTTCGGCCCGGCGCAACCAAGGGACCATCGAGGTCGCGGTTGCCGATGACGGTCCGGGTATCGCCCCCGACGACTTGCCGCGCGCCGTCGATCGCTTCTTTCGCGGCCGCGGCCAGCCCGCCGGCGCTACCGGCAGCGGCCTGGGGCTCAGCATCGCACAACAGATCGCCCGTACCCACGGTGGCCAGCTGACGCTGGCCAACCGGGAAGGCGGCGGCTGTGTGGTGACAGTGAGCCTGCCAGCCGCTACGGAAACGGGGTTTCGCCCCTCGCGGGATTTCGCTATATAAAAACCCGATTCAAAGGAGACGGCGAATGGCACGTATTACTGTTGAAGATTGTCTGGAAAAGGTTCCCAACCGCTTCGAGTTGGTGCTTCTGGGCGCCCGTCGCGCCAAGCAGTTGCTGAAAGGGGCGCGTCCGTTGGTCGAGAGCGGCAACAAGGAAGTGGTCGCGGCGCTGCGTGAGATTGCCGACGGCAAAGTGGCCATGCACTACCCGGAAGCGGAGGAAGAGTAGACTCTTACCACTCGGTTCTGAGTGCTGAGTCTTGAGTGCTGAGACCCGCTCAGGACTCAGTACTCAGGACTCAGGACTGCCCTGTGCCGGCGAAAGATCTCTACACGACTCTCGGCGTCCAGCGCGGTGCGAGCGCCGACGAGATCAAAAAGGCCTACCGCAAGCTCGCACGCCGTTACCATCCGGACGTCAATCCTGGCAACAAGCAGGCGGAGGAGCGCTTCAAGGAAATCGCACAAGCGTACGATGTGCTGAGCGATCCCGAGAAGCGCAAGGTCTACGACGAATTCGGGATGGAGGGTCTGCAGGCCGGCTTCGACGCGGCCCGCGCACGCGCCGCCGGCGAGTGGGCGGAGCGTGCCGGAGGCTTCGAGTCTGCAGCCGGCGGATTCGGACGCTACTCCAATTTTGAAGACATTTTCGGCAATATCTTCGGGGGCGGCATGCACCCCGGGCCACAACCGGGGGCGGACTTGGAAGCGGCGCTGGAGATCAACTTGCTCGACGCCATCCGTGGCGCGTCGACGCAGATCGGCATCGACCGGCCGGAAGTCTGCAACACGTGTGGCGGTTCGGGGAACGACAAGGCGTCGGAAACTGTTTGCCCGGAGTGCAAGGGGAGCGGGCATGTACAGATGGGGCGGGGCCCCATGTCCTTCGCGCGCACCTGCCCGCGCTGCGGCGGCGCCGGCCGTGTCGGCACACGCGCCTGCCCGACGTGCAACGGGCGCGGCCAGACAGTGCACCGCGAGCGCCTCAACGTGCACATCCCGGCCGGGGTCGACACCGGTTCGCGGGTGCGCGTGGCAGGGAAGGGCGCACCTGGGTTGGGCGGCGCTCCGCCCGGAGACCTGTACATCGTGGTACGGGTGCGTCCCCACCCGCTCCTCGAACGCCGCGACCGGGATCTGTATCTCGACGTTCCGGTCACGGTCGGTGAGGCGGCCCTGGGCGCCACGGTGACGGTGCCGACCCCTGACGGCGAGGTGCGCGTGAAGGTTCCGCCGGGCAGCCAGAGCGGCAAGCTGCTGCGCATCCGCGGCCACGGCGTGCCCGCATTGAAGGGAGATGCGCGAGGCGATCTTTACATCCGCGTCATGGTCCATGTTCCTGTCGATGGCGAGAAGGTGCGCGATGCCATCCGCGCCATGGAGGCCGGCTACGGAAAGGATTTGCGCAGTGGATTGCGATTGTAAGAACAGTTCACAGTCGACAGTTGAGAGTCGAGAGTTGAGAATGACACGCAACTCTGCACTCTGGACTGGTGACTCTCGACTGCCTTGACTATGCATCGCTACCTCAAAGTTGCCGAAGTTGCGGCCGAGCTCCACGTGGAGCCTGATCTTTTGGAAACGCTCGAGGCGGAAGACCTCATTCACCCCAAGCACACGCTGGAGGGCGACCTGGTCATCTCGGCCGAGGATGTCGAACGCGTGCGGCTCGTGATGCTGCTCACCAGCGAGCTCGACGTGAATCTGCCGGGCGTCGAGGTGATCATGCACATGCGCGACTCCATGCTCGCCATGCAGCAACAATTCTCCGAGATCCTCGACGCGCTCGTCGAGGAGATGCGCCGCCGCCTGCAGCGTTGACGGGTTTCCCCCTCCTGCTTGCCGCACTGCGGGAAAGCAGTTAGACGTTTTGAACGATCGCAGGGTCGCCTAATGGCGGACGATTTGCCAGAGGACCAAAACGAGAAGGTGGACGTCGGTGAAACCCCGCTCTCCGAGGCGGAGCCGGCGGAGAGCGAGCCGCAGAGCGACGCCGGGGCGCTGGTTCGCTACGACCCGCTGCAGCGCTATCTCACCGAGATCCGCAAGTATGCGCTCCTGTCGCGTGAGGAAGAGCACCGCCTCGCCGTGCGCTACAAGGAGCACCAGGACATTGAGGCGGCGTATCGTTTGGTGACCGCCAACCTGCGACTGGTCGTGATGATCGCGCGCGAGTACCAACGCGCCTTCCGCAACCTGCTGGACCTGGTGCAGGAGGGTAACATCGGGCTCATGGAGGCGGTGAAGAACTTCGATCCGTACCGCGGCATCCGTTTTCCGTCATACGCCGTCTGGTGGATCCGCGCCTACATCATCCGCTACATCATGAACAACTGGCGGATGGTGAAGATCGGCACGACGCAGGCGCAGCGCAAGCTGTTCTTCAACCTGCAGAAGGAGAAAGACCGCCTCGAGGCCGAGGGCTTTTCCGCCGAGCCCAAGCTGCTGGCCAAGCGCCTCGACGTCAAGGAGTCCGAAGTCATCGAAATGGAGCAGCGCCTCGCCGGCCGCGATCTGTCGGTCGACGCGCCGGTCGAAGCAGGCGACGAGGCGAGCATGCTGGACTTCCTCCCGAGCAAGGAGCCCAACGCGGAGGAGGAAGTGGCCGATGCGGAGGCACGCGAGCTGATTTCGCGCAAGGTGAAGGCGTTCGGCGAGACGCTCGCCGGCAAGGACAAGGTGATCTTCGATGCCCGCTTGATGGCCGAGGAGCCGCTGACGTTGCAAGAGATCGGCGACAAGTACGGCATCAGCCGCGAGCGCGTGCGCCAGATCGAGGAACGCATCAAGAAGAAGCTGAAGAACTACCTGCTCGCCGAGAGCCCTGACCTCGAAGACGCGGTCGTCGACATCATCCGCTGAACGGCGCGCGCCGCCCGCAGCGCACTTCATGTCCTCGCTCGCCGCGGCGGGTTGAGAGGACGGCCCAAGAACCCCTTTGAGTCCGTTTCTGTCGCAGCACCGTGGGCTGTGCTACAGACACCTGAATCAAGCGCAGCCATGGCGGACACCCAAGACACGGCCGAGATGCCGAGCGCGTTCTCCGAGAACCTCGGGACGCGCCGCATCGTTCGCCTGCCGCCGCCGCGTTTTCCGGATGCAGATGAAATCGCGCAGCGCGAGCGGATCGCGAGAACACAGGGCGGTAAGGTCGATGTCCTGCTGGTCAATCCTCCGGCCCCAGACGGCGGCATCTGGATTCGCTCACAGCACCGCGTCGGCCGCCGCAGCCGTGAGAACATGATCTGGCCGCAGGTGAGTCTGGCGCAATTGGCCGCGCTGCTGGTACCCGATTACTCGGTGGAGATCATCGACGCCATCGCCCTGCGCATGGCGTGGCCGCAGTTCGAACGCATCCTGTGCGAGCGGCAACCACGCTACTACCTCACCCAGGTCACCGCGCCGACGCTGATGAACGATATGTACGGCGTCTTTCTGGCGAAGAGCCTCGGGGCGACGACGATGGGCTTCGGCACGCACGTCACGCCGATGGCACGCGAGACGCTGCGTGCGTTTCCGGCGCTCGACTACGTACTACGCGGCGAGCCGGAGATGACCCTTCGCGAGCTGATCGATACGCTCGAGGTGGCGCGCGGCCGCTGGCGAGTCACGGACACCGGTCGTCTTACGGGTGCACAGAGCGGTGCAGCCGCTGCAGGCCACACCATCCTGTGGAAGATGTGGACCGAGGCCGACCCGAGCTGGCAGCCGGCCTGGACCGTCACCGGTGAGCCGCGCGCGGCGATCAAGGGCGTGGGCTGGCGACGCGGTGACGAGATCACCATCAACCCCGACCGGCCGTTTTTTCGGAGTCTCGATGATCTGCCCATCCCACTGCATCACCTGCTGCCGCTGGACCGTTACCGCATGCCGATGATCAAGGGACCCTACACCTTCATCGTCACCAGCCGCGGCTGCCCGGCCGGGTGCAAGTACTGCATCAAGCACGTGAGTTATCAGTACTCGGTCCGTCTGCGGTCCCCCGCGAAGCTACTGGAAGAGATGCAGCTGCTGGCTGGGCTCGGCATTCACCACATCCACATGTACGCCGACCTCTTCACCGTGAACCGTGACCAGGTCGTGGAGCTGTGTCGGCTCATTCTGCGTGACGGCTTGCGGGTGACGTGGACATGCAACAGCCGCGTCGACTACGTCGACGCGGAAATGTTGCAGCTGATGGGTCGCGCCGGCTGCATGCTGATCGCGTGGGGCATCGAGAGCGGCAACGAGCAGATCCTGAAGCGTGCCCACAAGGGCTACAAGATGGAGCAGGCACACCGCGCGCTGCGCGGGGCGCACGCCGCGGGGATCAAGAACTGGGGCTACTTCATCATTGGGCTACCCGGCGAGACGGTCGAGACGATCCAGCAAACCATCGCCGTGTCGAAGTCGTTGCCGCTCGACATCGCGCTCTTCCACGTCGCCGCGCCGTATCCCGGCACGCCCTTCTTCTTCGAGGTGATCGAGAACGGCTGGTTCCGCCCGGGAACCAACTGGGAAGAGATCGACATGGACGAGGCGACGGTCCTCGACTACCCGAACCTGAAGGCCGAGGATCTGCTCTACTGGCAGAAACGCGCGTTCCGCGAATGGGCGCTGCGCCCGGGGCCGTTGTGGACATTTCTGAAGAGCATGAACAGCTGGGCGGGCTTCAGGAGCGCGCTCGATATTGGCCTACAGACGTTGGGCTGGGTGCGGAGTTAGCGGGGACAGCCCATCTGCGGGCCACCAGCGTACGCAGCGCGAGTCCCGCAAACACCATCAGCACGGCGTCGCTCGGCAAGCGGTAGCGCGGCGCTGCCCACGAGATCAGGTGCAGCGTCGTATCGAAACCGACGTAGAGATACATCGGCAAACAGCGGCGCCACGTCGAGCGCGACAGGTACAGGCCGTACGCCATGAACGGCAGGTACAGTGGGAACGACAAGACGCGACCCAGGTTGCTCGCTGTCGGCGATTGCGCCGAGGGCAGCAGCCAGAAGTAATGTGGGAGGCGACTCATCGTCAGCCGCAGGAACCGCAGCGGATCACCGACGATGAAGCCCGCCGCGCGGCGATACAGCGCGCGATCAACTGCCGGTTCCGGGAGGCCGTCCAGATCTCCTGGAAGGGGGGCCGCATAGGAGGGATTGAACTCGACGCCTTGGTTGGGGTGGTTCGATGAATAGAACCAATACCCGCCGTTCGAATTCAGCAAGAGGAAGTCGCCGAACGCGTAGTAGTTGCGCAGCGTCCACGGTAGGACCAGCGCCACCACAATCGCGGCCGATAGCACGACGTCGGTCCAGCGTGGCCGTTGCATCCAGATGATCCATGCGATGAGAATCGGCGTGAACAAGAGCACGGTCTGTCGCAGCAGCACACCCAGCCCAAGGGTTAGGCCCAGCAAGATCCATCGGCGGCGATCTGACCGTTGGCTGAGATCGAGGGCGAGGGACAAGGCGGCGAGCAGTGCCATGATGTAGAAGGTCTGCGTCATCAGCGCGGCATTGAAGAAGACGAAGTAAGCGTAGGCCGAGGTGAGGGCTGCGGCGGCGAGTCCGACCCACAGGTCGAACAACTGTCTGCCGAGGCGGTAGGTGAGCCAGCAATTCAGTCCGGACAACATCGCCTGGATCACGCGGGCGGCGAGCGGATGGTGGCCCACGAGCGCGTAGACCGCCGCCAGATAGAGCGTGTAGAGGTAGGACCAATGGGCGGTCGGCTCGTTGGCATGTGTGAACGGGTACCACCCCGTAGCGAAGCTGAAGCCGTGGCCGGCTATGACGCGCTGCGCCAGCGCGTCATACGTGTACTGATCCGCGGCCCCGGAGATCGGGGTGGCCTCGTCACCCAACGCGAAGGCGAGGACGACGCGCACCACGACGCCAAGCATGATCAGCCACAACAAGAGAGGCGGCAGGCCTCCAATGCCGTGCGGCTCTTGCTGCCTCTCCGCCAGCGCTGAAGGCATCACTCCTGACTCGCGACCGTGGCGGTTCGCAACAGCGCCAGCAACCCGCCCAGGAAGAGCCACCCCAACATGCTGGCGCGGAGACCTTCGAGCGTGATGTTGTACACAAACGGCAGGACCCAATCGCAGAGCATCCCGGCGGCCAGGGTGCCCGCCAGCCCTCCCAGTGCGCCGAGGACGTAGGCGTGTGCGAATCCGCCGGGGAAGCGGCGCCGCAGCTCCCAGCCGGTGCGAGCCACCTCCCAGACAAACCAGGCAAAGCAACCGAGCCCGATGAAACCGGTTTGCGCGAGCAGATCGATATAGGTGTTATGGGAGCTGAAATGGACGTACCAGCCGAGGATCGGGAACAACGGCGTCACGTGGTAGTAGTTCGCCGGCCCGAATCCCAGCGCTGGGCTTGCCTGCACGATCTTGGCAAGCACGCGCCACGCTGCAAGGCGCGTCGTCAGGCTGTACTGGTTGTCGGCAGTGAGGACGAAGGCGATGACACGCGGCAGGTAGAAGGTGCCGACACCACCCGCTACCACGGTCAGCGCTGCGCCCAGGCGTGGCGCCCCCACGCAGAGGGTTGTGACGACGGCTACCAGCGGCGGCAGCCAACCGGAGAGCCAGTCGCGTGCCTGCATCAATCCTACGTAGAGAGTCGCCAGCACCAGAGCGCCGAGCGCGAGCCGCAGCAGCACGTTGAGGCGGCGGTTGAACGCCGCTTGACCACACGCCAGAGCCGCCAGCCACGTCCAGAAGAGACTCCCCGCGGTTGCGCCGTCCTGAAAGAAGGGAAGAACCCGATCACCAACCGGGGGTGCGAGCCGGCCGATGATGTACGTGCCCCCCATGAAGAGAAAAACCCCGCTGATCACCTCGAGCCAACGTACGTTCTGCAGTTCATCGGCAGCCATGATGAACAACGCAGCAGAGAGGATGAATACGCTCAGCCCACCCAGTTGGGCACGCAGCGGTGCGAGCGGCGCGACGTACACCCAGGGTTGGTTGACCGCAGCGAAAGACAGTAGCGCGGCGGCCACGAGCGCGAGCAGTGGCGGCACGGGACGCAGAGACAACACGATCCAGTCGTGCCTGTACGCTGCCGTCAGCATCCAGACGGCAACCAGGACCGCGAGGGCCACGACGGTAAAGTTGAGCGGGGTCTTTGTGCCGGTGGGAATCGCGACCGGCGCTATCAGGCTACCGAGGATGAGCAGCACCAGGCCCCACAGCAGGAGGCTTCGCGCGTCCGGGCGCCAGCGCCGCCCGCCCGCGTCAGGCACGTGCATCGCCAAACTGCCACTCGTACGGCACACGGACCGGCCCATCCACCCGCACGTGTCGGATAGCCCCAGCATCGGTGTGGCGCTGCTGTGTGGCGTCTTCCACGATCCGGAAGGCGCCGAGCCGTTGCCACTCCAGTAATGCCCGGCCACGGTCTGCCGCCCACACTTCTCCCCACACGGCGTACACCCGCGGCATCAGCGGGACGGCCTTGAGACGGCAGCGGATCGAACCGTCCCCGCTGATGCAGGCAGGCGCGCCGCCATCTACCAGCATGCTGGCAAGAAATAACGGGGGACCGCCCTGCGCATCAGCAACGGCGAGCACGAAGTGTGGCCGCTGCAGCGGCGACGGCACCGAGTAGTCGATGCTGATGACGACATCCTCGCCAGACCGGAACGTCTGCCGTTCATTGCCGTCGCTGTCGGCGAAACGCAGCCCAGCCACGCGCAGCTGCGCACCGGCTCGTTCACCGCTGCTGGTCGATGCCAGCGCGCGGTGATCCACGCTGTCCAAGTATGCGTTGAGCACATGGCCCGGTTCGCCGATCATCGCCATCTGTCCGTGATCGAGCCACAGCACGCGACTGCAGAGCTGTTCGACGACCGACATGTAGTGAGACACGAAGATCGCCGTCTTCCCGCTCTTCAAAAATGCGTGGATGTAGTCGTAACACTTTCTTTGGAAGGACGCGTCGCCCACCGCGAAGATCTCGTCCACGAGCAAAATGTCCGGGTCGACATGAGCCGCCACGGCAAAGCCGAGCCGTGCATGCATGCCGGAGGAGTAACGCTTCACCGGCATATCGATAAATGGCTTCAACTCGGCGAAGGCGACGATGTCATCGAAGCGCTGCGCCACCTGGCGGCGGGTGAGTCCCAGGATCACGCCGTTGAGGAAGACGTTCTCACGGCCGCTCAGCTCTGGGTGGAAGCCGGCACCCAGTTCGATGAGTGAAGACAAGCGTCCATGGGCGCTGACGGAACCCGCGGTCGGGCGTGTCACTCCCGAAATGAGTTTGAGGATGGTGGTTTTCCCAGCGCCATTGGGTCCGACAAGGCCGAGCGCCTCACCTCGTCTCACCTCGAAGCTCACGTCGCGTAGTGCCCACAGCGCATCCGCTGCGTCGCCACGATCAGCGCGGCGCAGCAGGTGCATTGCCCAGGAGCTGGCGAGCTCGCGCACCGTCTTCTGACCGGACAGCAGATGATAGCGCTTGGACAACCGCTCCGCGCGGATGACCACGTCGCCCTCAGATGACGTCGGCAAACTGATCCTCGAGGCGCTTGAACGTGACGTAACCGGTAGCGGCGACCGCCACTGAAACCACCGTTGCGACACCGAGAGCGTACCAATCAGGCAGTGCCCCCTTCACGATCACCTGGCGATAGGCGTCAATGATGCCTGCCATCGGGTTCAGGAGATACCAGGGGCGTAGCCAAGACGGAACCAACTGCAGCGGGTACACAATCGGGCAGGCGTACATCCAGATCTGCAGCAGCAGCGGGAGCAGCTGGTTCACATCTCGAAAGAAGGTGTTGGCAGCCGCGGCCCCCAGCGCCAATCCAACCATGAGGAGGAGCTGAATCGCCAGGACCACCGGTAAGAGCATGAGCGACGGTGTCAGGGGAATCTGGAAGTACACCAGCATCACGATCAGCACCGCGAGGCCGCACAGATAGTCGACGAAGTGGGTTGCCACGGTGGCGATCGGAAGAACCTCGCGCGGGAAATAGATCTTCGTGATCAGGTTCATATTGAACACGATGCTGGGGAGGGCCGCCGTCAAGGCGCGGGCAAAAAAGGTCCACGGCAACATGGCTGCGTAGATGAAGATCGGGTAGGGCACGCCTTCGGACGGCACGTGCACGATATACGAGAAGACGATCGCAAAGACCGCACTCAACGCCAGGGGTTGAAAGACGGCCCAGCCAAAGCCCAACAATGACTGCTTGTAGCGTGCTTTGACCTCGCGCGCGGTCCAGACCCAGAGGAGTTCGCGTGCATGCTCAGGAAACAGGAAAGCCCGCATGTTGTTCAGACCCTTGTTGATCCGGCGGTGTTGTTTACTGCGCGCCGACCATCGAGTTGGCACCTCTCCGTCCCATGGCTATCCCCGAGTAGCATGAGGACCGCGATACTCAAGACCCGCCGGCTGCGGTCGCTTCGCAACGGCTCTCAGCGTTCGCGCTCGTCAGTGTCGTGCTCCTGCATGACGCTGCGATACCACGCGAGCAGACGCGGGCAGAGCACGTGACGGTCGTATCGGGTTTCCACCAACTGCCGACCATTGCGGCCGAGTTCGAGGGCCAATTCACGATCGACCAGCACGCGCAGAGTGGCGTCGGCGAACTCTTCGACGGTATCTGCGATGAGCAAGTGCCGGCCCGACTCAATCGCAAGTCCGCTGCACCCGATCCTGGTCGAGACCACCGGCAGACCTTGCGCCAGGGCCGTGAGGATCTTGACCCGCATGCCGCTGCCTGCCCGCAAAGGCACGATGAATGCCCCGGCTCGTTCGAGGTATGGCATGGGGTCATCGACGTAGCCGATGACACGCGCGCCGGGCGATTGCTCCGCGAGCTTCCGGATGCTGCGACTTGGCCGTGTGCCGATGACGTCGAAACCCACGTTGGGCCACGCCGCACGGATGCGTGGATACACGTGATGCATGAACCACAGAACCGCGTCGCTGTTAGGGGGCCAGTACATTGTGCCGATGTGGACGATGCGGTTTGCGCCGGGTTGGCGGGTGAGTGGACGCAGCTCGGTCGTATCGATCGCAATCGGAAGGACGGCGATTCGCGAACGTGATGGCGCAACCTCTTCGAGCGCGCTGCGGTCGTCTTCGGTGACCGCCAACACGGCGTCAAAGGTCGCGCACACTTGGCCCTCGTAGGCGCGCAACAGCCGCCAGTCGCGTCCAAGCAGGACCCGGCGCACGCCGCGCGGCATGAGATCCCACAGGCGTTTGTACAGCAGCCATAACGCATTGTGGGCATCGAGGACCTTGCGTGTCCCTTCCACACCGGCGGCGTACTGCGCCATGTTGAGTTGGTCGGCGTGGACGACGTCGAAGTGGTTCTCGGCGACCAGACGCGCCACCAGGCGGCGCATGGCAACGCGATCATCGCGCGTGATCAAGAACGGGTGGTGACTGAGAAGGCTGCGCCCGAGGTACCACAGATCCCTCAGCAGGCCGCGGCGCAGCGGCACCGTGTGCACCGCCGCGCAGTACTGCTCCAAGTGAGGCAGATGCTCCGTCTGATCGCCGCGGACAAAGGAGGCGAGGGTCACCTCGTAGTCCTGCGCAAGGCACCTGATCAAATTCCAGGTCTTGACCTTGGGCCCACTATCCGGTGGGTAGGGAAGGACCTGGGTGAGCAGCAGAACGCGCGGCCGATCAGGAGCGGGCGCCATGTTCCGATGGTCTTCCTCTTATCGCGCAGTTCGCGCCTTGCGTCCGTCAGAACGCGCGGTCGGTGATTGGCGTGCCGAATTCAATAAACCACACGCTGCCCCTGTTGTCCGAAAACAGTTCTTTCCCTACATGGTGCTCCCTCAACCAAACAAGGGCGGGTGCACCCTCTCCCTTGAAATAAATGGCAATCGGCCTTTTGAGTTCTTGCAGCTTCTGGAGTGTTCGCACCAAGGTCGTCGGGTCGGTCTCGCCGTAGAGCGCCTCAATTGTCCGCAGCCGCTGGTCCCACACCCGCCCTGAGTAGCCGCGTTGTTGCAGCAGAGTGTAGCGCTTGTCCACGCTGTAGCCCGCCGGCGAGACCGTGTACTCTTTCGCGGATCCTTCGTCATAGTCGCTTGGGAAGTACAGCGAACGCGCGACAAAGGGAGCGAGATGAATTCCAGGCTTGCGGGCGACCACAACCGTATCGGCGGGCGTCGATTCGCGCACGGCACGCGTCCAGGCCGCGTCTTCCTCATCTGGAGAGAGCGCAATCCAAAACGATTCTTCGTTGATCCGCGGTGCGGTTCCCAGATTTGAGGGAATCCCTGCTCCCAGGCGATACGCGTAGGACAATTGAACCGCGGCCAATGCCAGGGGAACCAGCACGGCCAACGCCCACCGCGCGCGGGGCAATTTCTCGAGCACCGGCTCCAACCCTGCGGCGCTGAGAAAGGCAAAGGGAATCGTTGCCGCAGCAATGAGCTTGGACTCCAGCTGGTTCAATCCACAGAAGACATAGAGCGCCGCCGAACCGAACCCGGTGAACGCCAAAACGAGTCCTGGACCGGAACGGCTCGCAAATGATTTGGCGATGAAGGGGATTGCAGGAATCAAGTATGCCAAGAGGCTACTCGTGACCTGAACGCTGCGCGACAACTTTCCTGACTCAAAGAAATGAACTGAGGACATCCCCCGATCTCCGGAGATGACCGCGAGAAACGCCACGCAGATGCTGATGCTAACAGCCCACCCAGCTATAAGCGCCCATAGCTCGCGCGCCTCGTAGGCCGGCACCGACTTGGCCCATCTGCCGGCCAAGGCCCACGCCGTGCCGGCGGCCATGAGACATGCCATGGGGAACAGTATCGGATAGACCAACGCAATCGAAATCATCACGGCGCAAACCAGCGCGCCAATCCACGCAACTTTTCGCTGCAGCCCGAGCAAACAGACCAGCGTGAGACCGAGTACCAAGGCAATCGCGAATGGCATGTCTTCGAAACCCTGATGCGCCATCAGCAACGCGGTATTTCTGACGTCGCCCAGATACCACGCCCAGCGGTGAACATCCTGGATGATCAGCCAGGCGACGCTTCCGACCATCTGCGTCCCAAGGAGCAGCAACCCAACTGCTAACGACGCCGTTGAGCTGTGGAGACCAAGCGCAACGTGGGCGATCTCGTATGCCAGGACGAAGGAAATAAGAAGCCAGATCAAGTTCGTGACCGGATACATGGATGTCGGCGACCAGTTCGACAGCCACCCGAGCGTGCTCCAGTAGGACTCGCCGACCCAATCGTACGCCAGGGTTAGCCCGGCCATCTCTGGCTCCTCTGGCAACACGCCGTGTCGCGTGAGCGCGTAGATGACATCGGTGTGCAGCAGCGCATGCCAGGAGAAGAGGCGATAGCGCGGCACGAGGAACCACGGCAACATGACGGATGCGGCCAGTATGAGGAACAACAGTGAGGCGACAGCAAATGTCGCCGAAAAGTGTGGGCGTCTCACTTCCGGCAAGCGACGGATGAGCAGCGCAGCGGCGGGCAGATTCACGGCCAAGATCATCGGCGCCGCGTGGGCGAAGTCGAACCCTAGAACCTTGAGTGCGAGCAACTCGATCGCCAAGACGGCCGGCGAAAATCCAACTCCCAGAGCTAGCCTCACCTGCCAACGGAATTCTCCAAGCGGCAAGCCAAAGCTGATCCACGTTCCAGGGAGGACCGTGAGGACAGGAAGAACAAGGATGGGCATGCGTCAGGCAGATCCCTTGCGGTTCCATACCACCAGAAGGACTGTCAGAACCAAGAAAATGAACAGTGCCGCAAGCGTGCCGATGGAAAAACGGGGGTCGGATGATACGAGGGGTAGTTCGGGCACATTCAGGTTCGTGTAGGCATACGAGATCGGATTGCCTGAAAGTGCAGGGTCCTGACTCCAGGTCACTAACAGCACATTCCCCTGGCTGACGACGCCAGTGACCCCGCCTGGATCGAAGTGCGGCCCTTGCGGCCCCGACACGATGGCGTCCGGATCGCTCCAGCGATCGCCGCTCCACTCACTGTGATAGACACCATGGGTGGCGCTGTCGCCGGTCCGGTTTGCAAAGACGACGTGAAGGACATTGGCGCTATCCACGAGGAATATAGGCGCGCCGTTCTCACCAATACGATCGGGGAAAGCAACAACGGGGCTTGTCCAGGTCGCACCGCGATCACGCGACAGGCGCACCCAGCGCTGTGGTGGTCCACCACAGTTGTACATTGCTAGAAGCTCACCATTGTACGGTACTACGGAGGCCCAGTTTGCTTTGTAGAGGCATTCTTCTATAGTCGCCAACGCCACAGGGACACTCCACTGTTCGTGATCTGTCTCCAGCCTGGAATAATAGGCAGCTTCAGCCTGGCCAGAGCTATTGGGTACATCCCACACCGCATGTAGTGCGCCTCTGTCATCGAGACTGGCCTGGATGCCGTAGACCCACAGGTCCGCGCTGCCGGTCAGGAATACTGCCTTGGGTGGCGACCAGCTACCGCCTCGATCCGTCGAGTGAACCTCATAGAGGCCGTTCCCGTCGCGGTAGCCGCTGTAGACAACAAAGAGATCTCCCTTGGCATCGCCTGCGAGGGACGCGGAGCTCAGCTTTCCGGCGGACCCGCCGATCATCCTGGGCCGCGTCCACGCGCGTGCATTGCCAGCGTTCGCGACCGGAGCCCGCGCATAGTAGATCTCGGCCTCCTGTTCGTGCCCGCCGAAGAAGATCACGTGAACTATGCCCCTGGCATCGAGGAAGGCACCTAGGACCTTGGCTTTATCCTTTTGGGGCGATGACAAGATCCGCACGGGGGCGGTCCAACCGCGTGCAAGCGTCCATTGGTTATAGAAGACGGTCAAGCTTGTTTCAGTTCCCTGGGTACTGAAAGCATGCACTGCCCGGTTCTGGTCAGCGACCAGGTACGGCGGACGCATGTCGAGCGGATACCCAGGAATGGGGCGTGGAGGAGACCACCGAAGCTCCGACTGAGCAGACGCGCAGGGGGAACTGGAGACCACGATCAGGAGAAAGGCAACGCAGACGCTTAAGGAGCCAGGAAAAAATCCGCACCTCCCTCTTCTCCTCGTGCTCCGAAGCACGGTTGCAACGCCGAGCGGCATCGGCGCGAGTCGTATCGCAGCGCCGCCACTCGCTCAACCGCTCAGGGGGCGGTGCGGTGTCGCGTAGCCATTTGTTGCGGTCCGTGGGCACCCTGGACACGCAGTGCGCGCGGCAGTATCTTGCCTGGCTGCCGTTCATGAGCCGCCGTGACTACCTGCCCTTCGGCAAGCCGAATTTCTCCGACGAAGAGATCGGTGCCGTGATGCGCGTCTTGCGCTCGGGGTGGGTCGGCATGGGTCCCGAAACCGTCGCGTTCGAGCGCGAACTGGCCGACTACGTTGGCGCGCCTCATGTTGTGACGGTGAATTCCTGCACCTCGGCATTGTTCCTGTCACTGCTGGTCAGTGGCGTGGGACACGGTGATGAGGTCATCTGTCCCAGCCTGACCTGGTGCAGCACGGCCAACGCTGCCGTGTATCTCGGGGCGCAGCCCGTGTTCTGCGACGTCGACGCCAACACGCTGTGCCCGACCGTCGAACATGTGCTCGCCAAAGTGACGCCGAAGACGAAGGCGGTGATCGTGGTTCACTTCGGCGGGCTGGCGGCGGACGTCGAAGCGCTGCGCAGGGCGCTTCCCAAGGGCGTGGTCATCGTCGAGGATGCCGCGCATGCGTTCGGCGCGCGCTTCGGGGATGGAACGTCGGTCGGTTCATCCGGCAACCTGACATGCTTTAGTTTCTATGCCAACAAGAACCTCTCGACCGCAGAGGGGGGGGCGATCGCGCTCCCCGAGAAAGCAGTGGCCGAGCGATTGCAGTCCTTGCGGCAACATGGGCTGCCGCTGGATGCGTGGCAACGATTCACGCACGCCCAGCGCCTGCTGCGCTGCGATCCGCTCGATACGCTCGGCTATAAAATGAACTACACGGACCTGCAGGCGTGCATCGGAAGGGTGCAACTTGCCCGACAGCCCCAGCTGGATGCCATCCGGTTGACTATCGCGCGGCGGTACCAGGCTGGCCTGAGCGTGGGATCGCCGCCGCTGGCGTTCCAGGAGGGATGCACGCACCCGTTTCACGCGCGCCACCTCTTTGTAGTGCAGTTACCGCTGCACCGTATGCGCCGGAGCCGCGATGACGTGGTCCTCGCGCTGCGCGCGAAGAACATCGGGGCGTCGATTCATTACGCCCCTCTGCATCTCATGCCGCTCTATGCCGGTGGCACGCAGCCTGTTTCGCTGCCGACCACCGAGCAGGTTGCCGCCCGCATGTTGACCTTGCCGATCAGCGCCAGCATGACCCTCAGCGACGCCGAAGACGTCGTCAGGGAATTCCAAGCGGTGCTCGAGGAGCCGTGACGAAGGGCAGGGAATCTATCGTTCACGAGTCGCGCTTCACCTGAAGCGGATACATCCCCCAACGGTGGCGCAAGAAATCCACCGTCCCCTGCCACATTGCGTCGCGATGCTCCCGCATGTGTTGCCATTTCGGCTTGATCGTCCAACTCGTCAACGTCCGTGCCGTTTGCATTCCGACTACGATCCACGCCGGGAGGGGGGCGCGATGCTTGGCCATCGCCAAAAAACGGTTGCGCGTGGAATAGTAGGTAAAGGAGGGCTTGGGTTGGTCGTTGCGCGTGACGCCCTTGTGCCAGAGTTTCGCGCGCGGTTCGTGCATGATGAGCCAGCCGGCCCGCTTGGCGCGCACGCACCACTCTGTTTCCTCCCAGTAGATGAACATGCGCGCATCCAGCATACCGATTTGCTCGACCAATGCGCCGCGCACCAAGATGCCGCACCCGGTCAACCAGTCCACCGAGCGTGGCTCCGCAAATTGCCCGCGATCGACCTCGTTCTGCCCGCGATGGGTGGCTTCCCAGAATCGACTGATGCGGCCGCCCGCCGACTGGATGACGTCTGGCTCGTCGTAGTGATACACCGTCGGACCAACCATCCCGACACGTGCATCGCTTTCACCCAGCCGAATCAATCGCTCGAGGCAATCCGTGGCGGAGATGGTGTCTTCATTCAGCAGCAGGATCCACTCTGCCTGGTGCGCCAAGGCCCGCTGGATGCCGACGTTGTTGTTGCCAGCGTAGCCGAGATTCTCGGTCAGCGCGACGATCTGAACTGCCGGGAAGGCCCGCCGGATCGCCTCGACCGATCCGTCGCTCGACTGATTGTCGAGAACGATGACGGCATCGCTTTGACGTGTGTTTGCCGCCAAGGAAGCAAGGCAGGCGAGGGTATCATCCCGGCGATTCGTGTTCAGCACGATCGTTACAACGCGAGATCTTTGCATGTGGTCGCGAGGCGTTGGTGAGTCGCCTCTAGTGCGCCTTAGTGCCGTTCAGTGTCTCGGCGTAGATCCGTAGCATTTCGGTAACTGCGTCTCCCATGCTCTTCACTCTGGGAATCCCGGCACACAGGCGTGGCAACAGTCCGCGCTCGGTGATTACCCGCCGCAAGGTGCGAGCGAGGTCCTCGGAGTTCCCGCGCTCGACCAGTAAGCCGTTGACCTCGGGTTGGACGACCTCGCTCATGCCGCCCAGAGCGGTAGCAATGACGGGAGTCTTCGCCGCGAACGCTTCATTGATGACCAGCGGAAAGTCCCGCCAGAGGGAAGGGACGACCAGGACATCAATCTCTGAAAAAACCCTGGCAATCTCCGCGTTCGAATAGGCTCCTCGAAATTCAATATCGTTCCGGCCGCTGGCCAGGGAGCGCAGTTCCTGACTGAACACCGGGTCCTTCTTCACGTCGCCGTAGATCAGCAGGCGGCTTTCGCCGCCCCGACTCGCCTCCTTGTAGGCTCTGATCAGGACCTGTGGGCCCTTTATCGGGCTGATCTGACCAATAAAGCCAAAACTCAGCACGTGCCGAGCGGACTTGCCGGTGTAGTGGCGGAGCCAGGACAGGTCGTTTCCGTAGGGAACGATCTCAATGGGCCGCGACAAACCGTTGTGCTGGAACACATCGCGTGCCGCGGGGGAAGCGGTCAGCACGCGATCCGCCTGTTCGAGCGCACGCCGGAGCTTTGCCCGGCGATCGCGGATATCCATGGCCAAGCCCCGCAGACCAGGCAACCGGGTCAGCCGTCCGTGCCGACCCATCGTACTAACCGCGCTCAGCAACTGCAGGGTCACATTCTCCGGTAGGACGTATCGTGGCCACCGATATACTTTGGAGCCTTGGAACAAGCAGCGGACACACTCGTGTTCACTGACGTGGCCATCGCAGAGTGCGCCATCGCCTTTCACCAGGTTCACCCGCGGACACACGAACCAAAAGTCCGTGAGTGTCACCACCACCGGCACCCCGGCCTTCTTGGCGGCTCCAATGACGCTCGCCGACAACGTATTGCAGGAGGTCACGTGTACCAGATCAGCTTTGACTCCCCGCAGGTACTCTTCAACATAATCGCCGACAAATGGGTTGTCGTACAGGTAGCGATTGACATCGGGCGCCTTCATCCAGTTCAGGCGTAGTTTGCGGACGGGTACGCCCTCCAAGCAATCGTCCAAGCTTCCGTTCCAGTAGTGGTCGCCGCGCTCCCAGCTTTCGACACAGAGGACTTGGGCGTCGTGGCCGAGCGCCATCAACCCCGTTGCCAAGGCGTGCGTGTAGTTCTCCGTCCCACCAATGTGCTGGGGCCGATACAGATGCGTGATGTAGAGTACCTTCACGGGCCCCCGCTACCAGCTCGGCACACGCCCACGCCACTGTCTGAAATGTGTGATGAGAGCGCGTCCGAGCGCGGTCCGCATCAAAGTCGGGAGAAATTGCCGCCGGAAAAGCAACGCTGGCTGACGGCGCAGGGCGTTGAGCAGATGGGCTCGCGATCGCTTCAGGTTCCCGCAGCCATAGGCGAGGAGTCCCAAAGCGAAGTGGGCGTGGGCGTATGCCTGCGCTTGGCGACGCTTCTCCGCAGAGAAGGAGTGTGCTGCAAAGACCGCATCAAGATGCTCCAACAGTTTCCCGGCGCATGCGTCAAGATCCAGACTTGCGAAAACTCCCCGCGAGCCGACCGGCTGGTCGGTGAGCGCCAGCTGATAAAATGTGTCCAGTTCGTTTACCAATTCTGGATGGACCGCGAATGCTCGTTTGAGGGCCTGTCGTCCCTCGTTCTGCCAGCCACGCTCGAAATAGGCGTATGCGGAACTGAGGTGTAGTCCGCCGTAGGCGCGCCGATGCGCTGCCGTCCTCGTCTCATCGGTTCCGAAGTGCTTGGCGAGGACCCTGCGCTTGGCACGTTCCATATGCGCGATATTCGCCGACATGTTGTTCTCGTGAATACGATACTGCACGAGCGCCTGTGGCACGCCCACCATCGCGTACCGGGTGAGCACACGTATCCACATATCCCAATCTTCGCAGGGGGCATCATCAAAGAGGCCCAGCTGATCGAAGCAGACCCGGCGAACGACAACGCCACTCGGGATCACAAAATTCATGAACGTCATGGCTCGGTATACCTGCCCACGCGGGAAGACCCGGATGTTGGTTCGAGCCAGCTCCTTGCCGCCAGCGTCGATGTAGTGCCACCCACAATAGATGGCGCCGATCGTGGCATCGTTGGAAAAGGCCTGCACCATGTGCGCGAGATATGCGGGGAGCCAGAGATCGTCGGCGTCGAGGAAGGCGACGAAATCCCCGTTCGCGGCGATGATACCTGCGTTCCGTGCGGGTCCGAGCCCCCTGTTCTCTTGGCGAAGGGATCGGACAGCACCGCCAAAACGGGCGACGACCTCGGGGGTGTCGTCCGTGGACCCGTCGTCCACAACGATGATTTCGAAATCCCGATAGGTTTGGTGCAGCACACTTTGAATGGCGTCGCCCAGATAGCGCGCGTGATTGTAACAAGGAATGACGACGCTGACGCGACAATTCCCCTGGCGGGGGTCCGCGGGCGGCGTCATGTCTAATGGCCACTCCCCTGGGGTGTTGCCGATTGCCGAGTCCGACAGGTTCTCAGGCGACCGCGAGGCCATCGCGCCTTTTGGAGAGCATCCGCCGACGGCGGGAAGAGACGGCATAAACGCAACTCGTATCGCAGCGCTGCAACCGGCTCAAGCGAGGAAGCCAATTTGCCACACCTGTACGGCCCGCCGCGCGGGGGCTCCTGTGACTTGCAGGCGAAGCGTGCATACGACATAGGAACGAGGACGAATGGGACGTTGCGATCCGTGATGCACGACGATGCGATCGGCCTGATACCGGCGGCGGGGAGGGGCATCCGCCTCGCACTGCCCTATCCGAAGGAGCTGTACCCGCTGATCCGGGACAATCGCTACAAGCCCCTTGCGCAGTTCGTGCTCGACAATCTGACCGCGGCGGGGCTGCGCCATGTCGTGTTCGTCATCAACGAAACGAAGCACCAGCTCCTCGGCTACTTTGGCAACGGGCACCGTTTCGGTTGCTCCATCAGTTACGTGGTCCAGGAACCGGTCGACGCTCAGGAGCGGTCAACCTCCCCGGGGTTGGCGCACGCCCTCGACGCGGCGTACCACCTGGCACGCGGCAAGACGGTTTTCTTCGGCATGGCGGACACCATCATGGAGCCGAAGGATGTCTTTGTTCGCACCTGGCGGGAAGCAGCGGCAGGCGACGACGTGATCTTTGCTTTGTTTGCGACCAAGCGCCCGGAGCGCTTCGGAATGGTGCGACTCGACGCCGCTGGCCGGGTCGTCGAGATCGTCGACAAGCCACGCCACACCGAGCTGACTGATATGTGGGGTTGCATGATCTGGCGAGCACGGTTCACTGAGTTTCTACACGACAGCATCCACGCTGACGGGATGAGCGACTTCGCCCAGATCATGAATGCCGCGATTCGCGCCGGCCTGCGCTTTCGCGGCGTGCGGCTGATCGACGGCAGTTATGCGGACCTCGGAACCTACGAAGAGATCCGTGAGCTGGACCGCCGTGCGCGCGCGGAATGAGCGATGGCCTCTCGGGTGGAAAGTCATCCGTTGCAACCAGCCGAGCCGGCCAGCGCCCCCGACCTGTCGGTCGTATTGGTCTGCTGGAACAACAAGGACTATGTCGAGCCATGCTTGCGCTCACTCTTTGCAGCCAACCTGCGGAATCGCTTCGACGTCGTCGTGGTGGACAACGGCTCCGTCGACGGTAGCCAAGAGGTGTTGCGCGAGACGTTTCCCCAAGTCGACGTGATTCAGAACGATCACAACGCCGGGCTGTCGCGCGCGAGTAATCAAGGGATAGCGGCCACCGCGGGGCGCTACGTGCTGTTGCTGAACAACGACACGTTGGTCAACGGCCCAGCGCTCGATGCCCTCGTCGGGTTCTTGGATGCGACCCCGGATGCAGCCGCAGCGGGGGGGCGGCTGCTGAACCCAGACGGAACCTTCCAGGCAGCGTATGCGGACTTTTCGACGTTGCGCGAAGAGTTTCTGATGGCCACCGGCTTGGGAGAACGGCTGTGGCCAGGATATCCGTCATATGCCGATTCCCAGGAGGTCAAGGCGGTCGGCTGGCTCAGTTCGGCGTGCTTGCTGTTGCGCCGTGAGGCGCTCGCGCAGGTCGGGCTCCTCGACGAGGAGTATTTCATCTACGGCGACGAGACCGATCTGCAATACCGGCTCCAACGCGCCGGCTGGAAGGTCTACTACCTGCCGTCGGTGACCACGATACACTACGGCGGCCGCAGCATGGACCGCTGGCGGCGCCGCAAGATGGTCTATCGTGGCCGGCTGCTCTTCTATCGGAAGCACTACGGTTGGCTACGAACGGCGGCTTTGCGGTCCATGTTCGCCTCCTTGAGCCTCGCAAAGATGGTGTGTTGGTGTGTGGCGGCTAGTACTCCGCGAGGCCGCGAGCGGGCACAACGCGAGATTCGCTCCAACCTGGACGTGTTGCAGCTGTGCTGGAAGCTGGTGTGAACGGGCGACCCGGCGGCCTGCTGCGGCGGACAGACGCGATGCGGGCGCGTCTCTCGGGAAGCACCTCCGCCGCACGCGGGGCGAGGGGCTGAGATGAGCGCTCCACCGCTGGTGAGCGTCATCATCCCCGCATACAACGCTGCGCCCTCCTTGCCAGCGACGCTCCGAAGTGTACTGGATCAGACCCTCAAAGATTTCGAGGCCATTGTCGTCGATGACGGATCGAGCGATACGACCGCCGATATCGTGCGTCAGATCGATGACCCGCGCCTCAGGCTGCTCGTGCACGAAACGAATCTGGGTCTGCATCAGGCGAGAAATACCGCGATCCGCGCGGCGCGCGGTGACGTGCTGGCGTTTCTCGATGCCGACGATCTCTTTCACCCGGACAAGCTGCACGCACACGTGGATTTGCTGCGCAAACGTCCCACCCTCGGCTGCACCTACAACGCGCGCTTCGATCTCCACTACTCCTCGGAGAAGATTCGCGGGCTCTGGCGACCGCCCGCGGCGTTGTCGCTGTCCGATGTGCTGCTGGGCTTTCCACTCGCCCCGAGCGACATCGTCACCGTCAAGCACTGGGCGTTTGAGGTCGGTCTCTGGGACGAGCAGCACTCCTTCTATGGCGGGGAGTATATTTTTCTCGGACGACTCTGGCTGGGCGGATGCAAGTTCGCGAGTGTCGATCGTGCGCTGAACTATCGCCGCTATCACTCAGGACGACCGTATCACGATGTCGCCGGCGGTTGCGCTTCGGAGCTGGCAGCGCAGCAGAAGGTCTTCGCCGACCCACGAGTGCCCGAGGATGTCCGACGCCTCCGCGACGTGGCGTTTGGCAACACGTACCTGGTTTGGTCATGCCACGCCTTGGTCCAGAACGAGACGGCGCTGGGACAGCACCTGCTGCAAGCGGCTGTGCGCCTCGATCCCTCGATCATCGAGAATGGTGGGCGGAAACTTCTGGGACAACTGCTGCAGCACGCCACCGCTGATGAGAAGCAGGATCACGAGTCGTTGTTGGCCAGTATCTTTGCCCAGCTCCCGCCAGAACTGGCGTGGTTGTCGGCGCAGCACCCGCGGGCGATCGCACAGGGGTGTCTCGCGCGCGGTACCCGCGCGGTGATGTGGGGGGACGCCGCGGATGGGCAACGGCATTTCGCCCGGGCCGCCGCCCTCGGGGCGGAGATCGACCAGCCATTCGTGCAACGGTTGACCTATGAGCTGCTGAGCTACGAGCGGGAGTGCGGGGAAGCCGCTGCCGACACGGTTCGCCGCGCCCTGCTGCCTTTCCTCAAGCAAGTTGGCGGCGCAACCGCTGGGCGTGCGCTCAATGGTTGCTGCGCGCTCAACCGCGCCTTCACCAGCTACCGCAATCAGCGGTACCGGGAAGTGCCTGCGCGCGTCATCCGCGCTTTCGTCAACGATCCACGCTACCTGTTGAACCGCGGCGCGTTCTCCATCTTGCTGCGCTCGCTCGCCCGAGCGGGACGCACCGCGGCGGCGGACTACCGAACCCGTGCGGCGTCGCCAGCGCGATGAAGAAGACTCTTGGGGTGCTGGTGGGCGAAGGCGGAAATTGGAAGTTCTTCCGCGACATCTTCGCGGATTTGAGTCGGTGTTATGAGACCCGCGTTTATCAGGAGCCCGTCTACAACACACCGTTGCTCTACGGACGGTTGAACCGTTGGGCCGTGCGCCACCGCATTCGCTCGCTGTTGCGCGGCAGCGATCTGTGCTTCTTCGAGTGGGCTAGCGAGCTGCTCGCGGTCGCCACGCACATGCCGAAGTACTGTCCCATCATCACCAGGTTGCACGCCTTCGAGCTGCACGCGTGGGCCCCCAGGATCAATTGGGACCGGGTGGACAAGATCATCGTGGTGAGCGAGGCGATGGCACGGCGATTCGTCACACGGTATCCACAGTATGCCGACAGAATTCGCGTCGTTTACAACGGAGTGTCGCTGCAGCGGTTCGCCCCGGCGCCACGGCCAGACGGCTTGGAACTGGGAATGCTGTGCACGATCGTACCACTCAAGCGGCTCTACGAGTGCGTCATCATGTTCGACGGACTGCGCCGCCAATACCATCGCGCGGCGCGTTTGCACATCGGCGGCAGCTGGTCAGGGGGCTGGGAGTCGGAGGACTACTATGAGGCGCTACGCCGCCTGGTGACGAACCTGGGCCTCGATGAGCACGTGGTCTTCCACGGCCACGTCACCGACACGCCACGTTGGCTTCGCCAGATCGACATCTTCATCTCCAATAGCTACCGCGAAGGGCAACCGCTGGCTCTGCTGGAGGCCATGGCCGCAGGCTGCTGCTGCTTCTCTCACGCCTGGGACGGTGCGGAAGAGATTCTCCCGCCCGAGTACCTCTACACCACCGACGCGGAGCTGCAATCGAAGGTCGGCGAGTACTTGCGACAGCCCGAGGCTGAACGGCACAACCGCGGCGCTCGGATGCGCGCGATTGCGGAAGAGCGCTTCGACATTGACACAACCAAGGCAAGGATTCGCGCTATCCTCGAGGAGCTCGCGCATGCCTAAGAGTCTGGTGACGGGTGGAGCAGGGTTCATTGGCTCGCACGTGGCCGAGCACCTACTGGGCCAGGGGCACAGGGTGACGGTGGTCGACGACCTGAGCGGTGGCTTCGAGGACAACGTGGCACCCGGCGTCGAGCTCGTTACGGGCAGCATCAACGACGTCGACCTGGTCGAACGGCTGTTCAGCGAGCGCCGGTTTGACTACGTATTCCACCTGGCGGCGTACGCCGCGGAGGGACTCAGCCACTTCGTCAAGCGGTTCAATTACACGAATAATCTCATCGGCAGTGTCAATCTCATAAATGCATCAATCAGTCGTAATGTCAAATGTTTCATCTTCGCCTCGTCAATCGCCGTGTATGGCACGAGCCCGCGCTTGCCCTTGGACGAGACCACTTCTCCATGTCCCGCAGACCCCTACGGTATCGCCAAGCTCGCTGTCGAGCAGGAGCTGCGCGTATCGCAGACGATGTTCGGTCTCAACTACGTGGTCTTTCGCCTGCACAATGTGTATGGCGAGCGCCAGAACATCGCTGACAAGTACAGAAACGTGGTCGGCATTTTCATGAATCAGGTTCTGCAGGGTAAACCGATGACCATCTTTGGGGATGGCCGGCAGACCCGGGCCTTCACCTACGTCGCTGACGTGGTGCCGGTCATTGCCGCCGCAGGCGAAGTGGCGGCGGCTCAAAACCAGGTCTTCAATCTCGGTGCCGATGCGCCCTGCTCGCTCGAGGATCTGGCCCGCGCCGTGGCTCGAGCCATGGGCGTCGCGCCGCAGATGGTGCACCTGCCGCCACGCAACGAAGTGGTCCATGCCTATTCATCGCACCACCGCGTGCGGGAGGTGTTCGGAGCCCCCCCCCTACACGCATTGGAAGAGGGGTTGGAGAGGATGGCTCGATGGGTGAAGCGGCACGGGGCGAGAAGCACCAAGCCGTTCAACGCCATCGAGGTGAGGAAGAACTTTCCGGCCGCATGGTTGTGACGCTCGCACTCAAATGACGGGTGTGACCCAGCGGCCCGGCCTCGGGGCGATGCGCATCGGCTACCTGATGCAGAACGGTGCGCCCGACCTGAGCACCCTGTCGGGACCGCAGTTGCACGTCACGGCGGTGGTGCGCGGCCTGCAGAAGCGCGGCCACGTGGTACGCACGGTTGCCAGTCAACGCGGACGTCTGCAGTGGTCGGACGATCTGAGTCAGTGGCACCCGGTGCACTTCACCTTCAGCAGCTCACGCCGGTTCCGGGCGCTTGAGCGACCGCTTCGACGCCTGCAGCGCGAGGCACAGTTACCGTTCATCGGGATTTTCGACAGTGCCCGGTATGCCGATGCGGCGTCGTACCACTTGCGTGGGTTCGACGTTGTTTATGAACGGCACGGCCACATGGGATACGGAGGAATCCTGGCCGCGCGGCGGTTGGGCATCCCGGCGGTCATCGAACTCAACGGGAACATCTTGAAGGAGCTTGACGCACAGGGCATCCCGATGTCCCGCCTGCAACGGGCGGTGAGTCGGCAAGTCACGGTGAGCACGTTTCGCGCCGCCGACCATGTAGTGGCCGTCTCGCAGGCACTCGGCGACGAGCTGGTGATGCGCCTCGGAGTGCCAGCGCGGCGAGTGTCAGTTGTGGAGAACGGTGTCGACATCGAGCTGTTCCGCCGCCCTGTGGATGCTGCGCAGGTGCGGCAGCGCTATCGGCTGGGCGGTGGCCCTCTTGTGTGCTTTGTTGGGAGTTTCCAAGCGTGGCACGGCGTGGAGCTGCTGGTGAGGGCATTCGGCTCCGTCCGCGAGCAACATCCGGAGGCGCGCCTCGTCCTGATCGGGGATGGCGTCGGGCGGCCCGCGGTGGGAGCGCAGGTCTCGACCATGCGGCTCGCGGACAAAGTCGACTTTCTCGGCTGCCTGCCGCAGGCAGAGGTGGCCGGTGTCGTTCGAAGCTCCGACGTCTTGGTAGCACCCTATCCGGTCCCGCAAGATGATTTCATCGGGACGCCTCTGAAACTGCTCGAGTACATGGCCGCCGGCAAGGCCATCGTGGCATCGCGCGCACGCACCCACGATCTCATCGAAGACGGCGTGACCGGCCTGCGCGTACCGCCGGCCAATGCCGGTGCGCTGGCGGCGGGTATCGTTCGGTTGCTTGGTGATCCTGCCCTGCGCGCCGCACTCGGCGCGGCCGCGGCGCGCGCAGCGACCGCCCATTCGTGGGACCGGGTCGTGGACGAGCTCTGCACGGTCCTCACAACCGTGATCGAGTTTTATCGCGGGTCGGCTGCTGGGTCTTGAGTCATGCCCTCGTCTTGGAAGGCCCTCCGCCAGGCGCCGTTCCTCTGAGCACGTGCGCATCGCGGCAACCGCTCATTTGATTTTGGTTCTCAATCCATTCCAGAAATCTGGCGAGAGCGCACACCAACTGGCCAGAGCAAACCCCGCACGTGCCCGACTCGCAGCGGTCAGGATCTGCTTGCGCTTCAGGTTCCACACACTTGACGCGAAGTAAGCTCGGCTAACACGACCATGCCAATACGACGACAACGGAGAGGAACGTATACGAACCAGAGCCCCATGGTTGCTCAAGGCCTTCTCTCGTCCCCGCCGATCGTTCTCTGCCAAGAGATTCCAGACGGTTGTGCTGCCCCGCTCCCCGATCCGAATCTTGGCAACCACGGCAGCCGTGCAAGCGACCGCACCGCGCAGCGCGATTCGCCGGCCCAGATCGCGATCTTCGGTGCCTATCAGCAGCGGATCGAACCTGCCGGCGGCATCGAAATACGTGCGCAGCAACAGTGACGTCTGCAGGGGAATGGATTCGCCACAGACGAGGTGAGGGAAAATGTTGCCGCAGATGCCAGGGTGCACCTCTTCGATGAGGTTTCCATCATCGTCGACGGTTTGGTAGCTCCCATACAGCCAGGCAACTTGCGGGTTCTCGAGTGACAAGCGCCACAGCGCCTGCAAGGCATCCGGGAGCAATACGTCATCGTCATCCAAAAAGTGGAAATATCGCCCCCTGGCGATTGCTGCACCGGTATTGCGGGCAACGCAGCGTTCTCGCCGGTCCGTGCTGACAACCCGCACCCCTTGGCAATGCTGCCACTCCATGTCGGGCAACGGGTGCCCCGAGTCGTTGACAACGATGACCTCGAAATCAGCCGCCGCAAGCTTCTGCGCCAGCACGCTGCAAACGGCTCGCGACAGGGTTGGACGGTTGATGGTAGGGATAATGGTCGAGGAAAACATCCCTGCGAGCTGCCAAAAGAGCCTTCGCAGACTGCTAGAGAACGGTGCGATCAACTGCCCGGCGCATCTGGTCCACGTGAATGCACAGCACTGCGTGCGTGCGCAAGCGAGGTAGCACATTCGGCCGGCGCGGCCTAGCAGCCTGTTGAAAAAGTCCGCCGATGCCCTGGACCGTCATTCCCGCGAACGCGGGAATCCAGATCTTCCGCATGCTTCTGGACCCCTGCTTTCGCGGGGGTGACGATGGCGACCAGTTTTTCAACGGGCTGCTAGCGCGCCCATCGACGGGGCAGCAGACGCCTTGCAGTTTACGGATCGCGGCACGCCTGCTGTGCCGTTGCAGCGATTTTCGACGGGGACTAATTTGAACCATCAGAGCGCGGGAGCGGCCAGACCGAAGCGCCGCGCGTCCGGTAGACAGTCACCATGGTTGAAACGGGGGATAGCCCCGAGGCGGTTGATACCTGCTTCGCACATGGAGAGCGGGGGATAGGCGTGGCAACAGACAGAGGAATGCTCGGCCGGCTGGGACATCGGCTGCGGCGGCGTGCCTTCTACCGACTGTGGAGAATATACGGCTATGTCGGACCGCACGTATCGTTGCCTCTGCGGGAGAAGGTCACCGTCATCATCCCCAGCTATAGCGTCGAGCGACTCGATTTCATCGAATCCAACGTTCGTGCGCTACTGAAGTGCGACTTCGTCGAGAGGGTGATCGTGTCCAACCACAATCCGGCAACGCGGATTGGCGCCCGGGTACGGATCAAAGACGCGCGGCTGGTACTCCTGGATCAACCGGTCAGACGGGGGTGCGGATGGGGCTGGCTAGTCGCCAGTCAGTTCGACCCGGACTACCTCATCAGCATCGACGACGATCTGTTGGCGGTGCCGAACCAAGTGGCCGCGCTCTTTCAGAAGCTCGTGGCGGAGCCCGCAATTCCCCATGGCCGAGCTGGCGCGGTCGGCTCTCAATACTACCAGTGCCCCACCGGCCCCTCGCGCGAGATGGAAGTAGACACCCTGTACATTGTGTACGCCGTTACCCGTGCGCACTTGAGGAGGTATCGGGAGCTACTGGAAGCTCTGACGCGCGGTCACTATGCGTCGAACGACATCATCGAATACCTGGCTGACGATGTCCTCATCAGCCGTGCTGGCAGTGGCAGGCCCAAGATCCACAACGTAGGACGGCTCTTCCATCTGCCGACGTTCGACAAGCCCGGTGTCGCGACCCATCGGACGCCCGGATTCGAGGAGAAGCGTCTTCACGTGCGCAGGGCAGTCGACCACCTGAATTCCTTTCGTTCTGTCGTATAGCGGTGGCGTTGCCCACGTCGTGCGCGCAGCCTTGGTCCGTGCGGACCACCGTCGCGAAGGGCCTTTGCGGCTTCCGGCAGCGCTGATATAGCGTGCCTTCCATGACGCGGCGGGGCCTGATGCGGGCGTTCCGACAGCTCCGCACGGGGAAAATCCAACGGCTTGCCTTCGAGTACAACCTGGCCGACCACTGCAATCTCACCTGCCACAGGTGCGACCATGCCTCGCCGCTGCTGCCCGAGAAGCTCGCCTCGATCGAGCAGTTCACGGCCGACCTCTGTGCACTCGGGCAGGTGTACCACGCAGACGAGCTGCGGATTGTCGGGGGCGAACCCCTGCTCCACCCCCGGGCGATTGAGTTCCTCGAGGTCGCGCGCGCCTGCGGGATCGCCGACCGGATCGTCCTCACTACGAACGGCCTGCTCCTCCACAAGGCAGCGCCGCGCCTCTTCGAGCTCCTCGACGAGATCCGGTTGAGCGTTTACCCGCGGGTGAAACTGCCGCTGACCCTTGAGCGCTACGCTGAGATCGCCCGTGCGCACGGCGCGCTTCTCACGCCGGTTGTCCAGGACCGCTTCTCTCACACGCTCCTGAACCAGCGGATCGAGGATTCGGACCTCGTCCGGTCGATCTACCGGTCCTGCAAGATGACGGGCCACTGGTCCTGTCACTGCGTTTACGAGGGGCGCTACTACAAGTGCCCGGTCGCTGCGCTCATGGAGCCGCGCCTCGCGCGGCTCGGCATCGTCCTCGACAGCGCGGGCGACGGCGTGCCCATCCACGCCCCCAACCTGCGCGTGCGTCTGGCCCGCTACCTTCGCGATGATCGACCGCTCGCAAGCTGCTCCTTCTGCCTCGGGACCAGCGGACCCCTCGAAGAGCACCGCCTGCTCAACCGGGCGGGGGTGGAGGCGTGGTGGAAGGAGGACCATCGCGGCCTGATCGACCGACTCCGGCCTCCGAATCCGATCAAGCAACACGGGGCCCGATAGATTTCTGGTATGGTCAACACCAGTGCGACAGCTCCCCTCACACCAGCCGGAGAGCCTTGCGGTAGACGTGTAAAGTTTCCTCGGCGCACTTGGTCCACGAGAACGCAGCCGCACGTTTGCGCCCCGCATCGATCAAAGACTCCCGCACTTTTTTATCAGACAGGACCCGCTCGAGGGCTGCCGCCAAGGCGCGGGCATCACCCGCGTCGACAAGCCACCCCGCTCCGTCCAGGATCTCAGGCATGGCGGAATTGTTGGCGGCGATCACTGGCGTCCCACATGCCATTGCCTCGAGTGGGGGCAATCCAAAGCCTTCCCCAAGAGAAGGGAAGACGAACACCGCGGCCGCGTTGTAGAGGAGCGCGAGATCCTCACTCGGCACCGCGTTGAGGAAGCGCACGCGCTCGGTGAACCCGAGGCCTGGGAGATCTGTAGCCAACTCAGCCATCAGCGTGTCATGCGCCCACACGACAACGAGTTCATGCTGCATACGTATCGGCGGCGGCAGCGCCGCGTACGCCCGCAGCAGGCCGCCAACGTTCTTCCTCGGATCGGCCGATCCCATCCCCAATATGAACCGATCGCCGAGGTCGTATTTGCGCCGGACGCTTGTGAGCCGGAGGGGGTCAGCCACGGGCACATAGATCGGTGGCGGTGCTTCGTAGGTGACAAACACGCGTTCGGAGGAGACGCCAAGCTCCGCGATGATGCTAGCCTTGGCGGTATGAGAAACGGTGATGACTGCGGCCGCCCGACGGATCGCGCGCGGCGACACGTATCGGTTGTACGCGTCCATCAGCGTGCGTTTGACCCTGCGCCCGGGCCCCCGGTGCGGCGCGCGCCAGAATGTATCATGGGCGGTCACCACGCTTGGGCGGCCCAGACGCAAGGGGGCGGTGAGGGTGGGCGAGTGCAGCAGGTCAATACGGTCGTGTGCGGCCTGTAACGGCAGGAGGATCTGTTCGCGCCACGGCATGCCGAGCGTCGGCAGGGTGGCCGGAACCACCCGGGTCACGAAGGTGCGTCGGTCGGTGGGTCGCCAGCGCTCGGCGCTCAGACGGTCGACGTAAAGGACGTACTCGTTGTTGCGGTCAACAGCTGCCAGCCCAGCGATGAGGTTCTCCGTGTAGGTCTTGAAGCCGCCGAGTTGCGGATGCGTAAGGAAGCGCGCGTCAATCCCGATACGCATCATGCTTCACACGCGGCCCAGCTCCCCGCCTACATCCGCTCGGGTGCCGCCTATGACGATCCGCAAAATCCACCATGGTGTCCAGAGCAGCGGGAAATACAATGGTGTCACTGATGCACAGCAGCGTCGGGTGCCTGGTCCCACAGCGTAGCCGCTGTCTATGCGAAGAGACGGCCGCGGGAGCAAGCCCCTCGGGTCGTTCACGCACCGGACTCAGGGTGCTCTGTCGCTCTCCTCGATATAGATCAAGCGGCTGCCGAATGGTTCGAAGTCGAACGGGACGGCGCGGAGTTCTGGGAGCGCCCGGCAGATGTCCGCGTGTCGCTCGTGCGGCGCGTACAGTAGAAGAAATCCGCCGCCACCCGCCCCCAGGATCTTGCCGCCGATCGCACCGCAGCGGCGCGCCGCGTCGTACCAGCCATCGATCGCCGAGGTGCTGATGCCATCGGCCAGCAATCGTTTGGCGACCCAGTTGGCATGCAGCGCCTCGGCAAACGCATCCAGATCGTCGCGACTCAGCGCATCGCGCATCTGCCCCGCCAGTTCCTGCATCGCGCGAACGTGCGTGCGTACGGCAGGCTCCGTGCGTAGCGCCTGCGTCTGCCGGCGCAATATGTCGTCGGCGGAGCGCGTAATGCCGGTGTAGAGCAACAAAAGCCGTTCGTGGAGCACTCGCCGGGTCTCCGGCGCACAGAGGATCGGTACGACGCACACGCTGCCATCCGTGTTGAAGGTGATGTACTTCAAGCCGCCGTACGCCGCGATGTACGGGTCCTGCTTGCCGATCGGCTTGCCACAGCGTTCGATTTCGATGGCACAGGCCTCGCGCGCCAGGCGCTCCGCGCCGGCCAAATGATTGCGATGACCGTGCAAGGCATTGAGCAAGCCCACCGTGTAGGCGCTGGACGACCCCAGGCCCGTGCCGCGCGACGGGATGTCGGAGATCGAAGTGATCTCGATGGCGCCGTCGATGCCGGTCGTCTTCAATGCCTCGCGGATCAGGTCGTGGGCCAGGTCATCGACGCGATCGACGATCTCGGTGCGTGAATAGCTGGCGCGAATGCGCCGGTCGAACTTCGGATTCACGGTGATATAGATGTATTTGTTGATGGTGGTGCTGACCACGGCTCCGGGTTCGTGCTCGTAGAAAGCGGGCAGGTCCGACCCGCCGCCGGCAAAGCTGATGCGCAATGGTGTGCGTGAGATGATCATGTTGTCGAGTCACTCGCACCGCTCGCTACCGGCGGTGACCAGTTGCAGCTCGTCGCTCGGGCGAATAGACGATGCCAGGCAGATGTACAAGAGCCCCGACCGACTGATGTGACGCCTCGCCGCATGCGGATCCTCTTCCTCTCGACCTGGTTTCCGTACCCGCCGAGCAATGGCTCAAAGCAGCGGGTCTTCAATCTGCTGCGCAGCGTGGCGGCCCAGCATGAAGTGACACTGCTGAGCCTCGGCGATCTCGCCGAGGCAGATTTACGTCCCCCCGAGCTCGGGGCGCTCTGCCGCCGGATCGAGGTCTTTCCATTGAAGCCGTTCGCAGCACACAGCTGGCGCGGCCATTTGCGCGCCGCGCCGCGCTCGATCGTCGGGACCTACTCCGAAGAAATGGCGCAGCGACTCCGGGCAATGGTGGCAACGGAACGCTACGATGTGCTTGTTGCCTCGCAGTTGCTGGCGGCCAGCTACGTGCCCTGCTGCGGCGGCCTGCCCGCCTTATATGAGGAGGTCGAGTTGGGCTTGTTGTACGAGCAGTTGGCGCGCGCCGCCTCGCTCCTGCAGCGCAGCCGTCACGGCCTCACCTGGCTCAAGCACCGCTTCTACCTTGCCCGTCTCCTGCGCTCATTTCGCGCGTGCACGGTGGTGTCCGAACGCGAACGGCAGCTCCTCGACCTCGCTGCCCCACAGCACCCGCCCATCACGATCATCCCCAACGCCGTCAACTTGGCAGACTATGCGGACGTGCACGAGACCCCACGGCCGAACCAACTCATCTTTGCTGGCTCTTTGGGCTACTCTGCAAACTACGACGCCATGAGCTGGTTCGTGCGCGAGGTGTACCCGTTGATCCGCGCTCGGGTCCCCGACGTCCAACTCACCATCACCGGTGACGCCGCAAATCGGCCATTGCCGCCAGCGCCGAACGTGGTGCAAACCGGCTACGTCGAGGACGTGCGGCCGCTCGTCGCCGGCGCCTGGATCAGTGTGGTGCCGATCCGCATGGGCGGCGGCACGCGCGTGAAGATCCTGGAGGCCATGGCCCTCGGCACACCGGTGGTCTCTACGTCCAAAGGTGCGGAGGGTTTGGAGGTCACCAACGATGCACACCTGCTGATCGCGGACACTCCTCAGCTATTTGCTCAACACGTGGTACGCCTGCTCCGTGACGCAGACTTGCGCAGCCGACTGGCGCGGCGGGCCCGTGAGTTGGTTGCGAGTCGGTACACCTGGAGCGTGATCGGTCCCCGCTTCGCGCAACTGGCGGCCGATATCGCTCAGCCGGGGACCGTGCCCTAACGACTAAGCGGCTGTTCAGCGGCGAGCTTCACGCAAGCGCGAAAGCGCCCAGCCACCGATCACCAGCAGGAGCAGGATCTCGACCACCAAGCCGATCCCGCTCAGTACGGGCGCCGGTATCGGCAACACGGGGGTGCTGGCCGTCGCGCTGCTGTTGTTCGAATCGGGGTCGAACGTCGTTGAGGATGCCTGACCGGTGTTGATGACTTGTCCGCCGCACGTTGCCACGTCTGCGGCGCAGGTGCGTACCGTAATGGCCACCGAGTGCGACTCCGACGGTAAGGTCGCACCTGGGTAGGTGCACGTTATCGTCCCTGTGCCGTTTGGTGGCGGAGTCAGGCACGACCCCCCGCTGCTCGGTTGGGCGTTGAAGAAGGTCGTATTCGGCGGCGTGGTGTCCGTGATCATCACGTCCTGAGCCGCGCTCGGGCCGTTGTTGGTGACGGTCAAGGTGTAGTCCAACAGACTCCCAGCGGGCACGGGATCGGGTGTCGCCGTCTTGGTGAGGGACAGGTCGGCCTGCGTGTCCACCGTTGTCTGCGCCGTGCTCATATCGTTGTTGGGATCGCTGTCGCAGGGCGGCGTGCACACAGTTGGTTTCACTGCGGCGGTGTTTGAGATGACGGTGTTTTTGGGCGTCGCGGGGTCGACGTTGACGACCACGCTCAGTGTTCGCATGTCGCTCGGCGAGTCCATGCCCGCCGGTCGCTGACAGAGAATCGATCCGGTTTGGCCGACCGCCGGGGTGGTACAGTTGAAGTCCGGGGCCGTAATTGACTGGAACGTGGTACCCGGCGGCAGCGTGTCGGTTACATCGATCCAGCTTGTCGCTGCTCCCGTGTTGGTGACGACGATGCTGTAGGTGAGGGTGGTCCCAGCGATCACCGGGTCCGGCGAGTCCGTCTTCGTAATTGCCAGATCGTAGGCTTGTGTGAAGGGGCCAGCCTGAGCGACCCGCACTTCAGGGTTGCTGATGTTCAGGACCACGGCCGCCAGGGCAACACTTGCGCACGCGATGGCAAGTTCCTTCCAGGTTCGAGGCATCCTCTTCATACGCTCCTGCACGGCGCCCACCCTCTGCGTTCCGCGCCGCTACCCGGCGGAAAGCTTGGCGGAAAGCTTGTATGAGCTACCCGCGAAACCGCCAACTGTCAAGTGAAAAGGCCACCCGGGCGGTGGCGGTTGATCATCAGCGGCCGAAGCGGAATGGGTAGATGTGGAGTCCGTCGACGTCGTGGCCGGCGTCACGAATGAGACCTGGGTCCCCTGTTCGAAACGCGTCCCAGTCTCCACCATGCGTCGTACAGAAGACAAACGACCTGGCCCCATGTGCCCGGGCTCGCGCCAACCATTCCGGGAACGCGGTCATCTCATCAACACAGTACACTTCGTGTGTGGTCGAGAGCGGCGCAAGCACCGCCGGCAACCACCAGATGTCGGTCACGATACGGTCGCCGCTGCCCAACGCGGCTTCCCACGCCACCAGTACCTGCTTGTTGCTGCGCATCTCGCGGAGAGCGCGCAGTTCATAGACGCACGATGTGATGCACATCGCGGCAACGAAAATCGTCACCGCCGACTTCACCAGTTCCGAGCGCGGCGATCCGCGGATCGTCTGGATCGCCACCAAGCTGAGCACGACCCCCATCGGGTAGAGCATCAGCATGTAGCGCGCGCAGCCGTCTAGCCCGATCAGTTCGTCACCTCCCTCGTTCACCCGGACGCTGAAGAGCGCGAGATATCCAAAGGCGGCGTAGGCGGTTGCCGCACACGCAAGACGGAGCAGGCGCGAATCGCGCCGGCGCCACGCGTGCACCAGGACGTACGTCCCCACAATCATGTATGGCGCGACCCCCAACACTCCCTGCCTGCCGAGGAATGGACGGCTGACAAACGCGATCATCAGGCTCGGCACGGTCAGCACCGCCAATGCGCCGAGGATCAGAACGGCTTCGGCGCGCCTGGACCGCACGAAGGGTGCTACTGCTGCCGCGGCGGTCGCCAGCACGAGCAGCAGCTGCCAAGCCCATCCGCTGAAGGGACCGAGGTCGAGCGGCCCGATCAGCAGCCGTACGGTTGCACTGATCAGGTACGGCCACTTCGCCAGGTTGCGTCCGACCACGTCCGGCAGCGCGTGCAGCGCATCGAGTTGCCGCGGGCCCAGGAGGCTGCCCAGTAGGACAAGGACAACCACTACCACAGCGCCGACGATGACCGCGGAGGACCAACTCACGCGCGCCGCACGTGCTGATGCGTCGCCGAGACGGAAGCGCTCGATTGTCCGCGACACCGCCCAGCTGAAAGCCACAGCCGCGGCAAACGGGAGCATCTCGATCCGCAGGACGACGGCCGCAACCAGGAGAGGCATCATCTGCAGCGCGGTGCGCCAACCGCACACCGACGGGGTGATCAGCATCGACAGCGCCACGACCGCCGCAAACGTCGCGAGGGTGTGCTCGAAGAAACACAAACTGTAGAAGAACACGGGCGTGCCGCACCCGATGAGCAGGATGGCGAGCGGTGCCAGGCGCGAACCCGCCAGCATCATCCATCGTCCCGCAACCACTGCGCTGAGCCAGCCGCCGAGCAGCGGCAGCACATACACGCCTGTGAGTCCGAACGCATCGAAGAACGGACGGCTCGCCAGCGGGAACCAGATGGGCCAACGGAAGTCCACGGTCCCATCGAGCTGTGGCGACGGATAGATATCTCCACCGCGGCAGTGGCCGGGATAGAACTCGAACGTCGGATCCATGGCACGCCCCGGATACGGCACGCTGTACGCCAACCCCCTGTCCCAACGGAGTGTGCGCATGCCGACGAACTTCGCGCCTTCGTCCGGATGCCAGAACACCTGCTTCGGGACGCTCGACAAGGCGAGCACGTACACGAGCAGGAGCAGCATACCCGCGAGCGCTTCGGCATGGCGGTGGTACCAGGTGGCAGGGCCCATCGAGGCAGTCGAGGTCGTCATTGCAGCGCGCCAGCGCGTCCTCCGGCCGGGAGCGCTGGTCGCGACGACGCAAGGTGTGCGCGAAAGCAGCGCGCGCGGCGCCGCGTGTTCCCCGCCGCCGTGCGCTGCGTCACCGCGACGAACAGCGATGGGGGATCAACGCGGCCGCGATGCGCGGGACAGGCGCCGCAATGCAAAGACCAAGAGGGTGGTTCCCACAAACGCCTGCGCCCACACGGATAGCGCCGGTGCCGGGTTGCGGCGCGTGCAGGTGCCGGCGTGGCCCGGAAGGTTGCACGATTCGGACGCGGCGCACGACGCCTGCATGCAGCAGACCTTGTCGACACAGTGGGTCGAGGCACACTCGCTATCACTGACGCAGGACTGCCCGTCCGAGTATGGCGTGAATGTCGCCAACGCCCCGAACCCGTTGACCACGCCGATGATCTGCGCCGCTGCATAGATGTTCAGCAGCAGCCCAAGCAGCGCCATTCCTATGTCCTTACGACCACGCGGCGGCATCGTCCACCTTGCTCCGGCCCGCACCTCTGGTGCGCGGCTCCGTGTCCGCCATCAGTACTTGCCTCTACTGCTGCTGTCAAGCGGCTGGCCAACGGCAAAGGGATCTCCACACGCTCTTGTTGGAAAGACGATGCTGGCCGCGGGCCCTAGGACCCTCCCGGGTTGAGAGCCAGACGGTAGTGATTGAGATACAGGCCGTCGACAATCTCCGACTCCTCCAGGACGATCTGACCCGCGTTCCCACCGAACCGCGCAGCATCGATCGGGTTCACGCTGGCGAAACTGAAGGCGGTAACTCCGTGCGCGGCGGCAAGCCCGGCCCAGTCGGAAACCGCGTTCAGCTCGTCGACACAGTAGAACTCACGCGTCGCAGAGAACGGTGCCAGCATCCCAGCCAGCCACCACACGTTCGTGATCACGCGATCGTGTGCCTGCAAGGCCGTTTCCCAGGTGGTCAGGGTCCGACGGCTGGTGGAAACCATCTTCAGGCCGCGGTACTCGTAGACCGTCGCTGCCACCACCATGCTCGCTACCAACACGGTGAATGCAGACTTCAACACCGTGTGCCGCTCCGACCCCCAATAGAGCGCTACGGCGAGCAGGCTCAGAACGGCGCCCATCGGATAGAGGGTGAGCAGGTAGCGGGCCGGACCATCGAGTCCGATCAGATATTCGCCGACGTCGTTCACCTTGGCCGCGAAGACGGCACCACAGCCGATCGCTGCGTAGCACATCGTCACACATGCCAGGCGGAACAGGCGATCATCGTGGCGTGTCCACGCCTCGGCGAGCACGTAGCTGCTCACGCTCATGTACGGCGCTACCGCCAGCACACCTTGGCGTGTCAAATACGCCTCCTGCCACAGCGTGGCGCGCAGACTCGACGCGAGCAGCACACCAAGTGCACCTACGATCAGCATCGCCTCGCCGCGCCGCGTGGCGGCAAACGGTGCCACGGTTGCCGCGCCGATCGATAGCACCATCGCCAATAGCCACGTCTCGTCGGCCAGCGCATTGTGGAACCCGGGCTCGCCCATGAGAATCTTGCCGATGCTCTCCATCAGGAAGGGAAGCTTTGTCCGCAAATGCTCGACCAGATGCGGAACCGCAACGAACTGGTCGAGGTGGCGTGGCGCGAGTGCATTGAGAAGAACTGCTCCCATGGCGAAGGTCACCCCGATCGTTGCAACCAGCTGCCGCCAGGTCGGCCAGCGAAGGGTCGGTTCACTGCTCCCTGCGGTGCTCGCGCGCCGGCGCGCTGCCAGCGCACTGACCGCTAGCGTGCCCACCACCGCCGCGGCAAAGCCCAGCATCTCGAAGCGCAACACACTGGCCAGCACCAGGCACATGCCGATGAGGCACAGGCGTCCTGCGCCTGTCCGGCCATCGAGCAGCAGCGACACAGCGATCACGCCACACAGCGTCGCTAGGGTATGCTCGCTGAAGCTCACGCTGTAGAAAATGATGGGACTGCTGCAGCCCACCAGCAGCGTTGCCACGCCGCTCAAACGTTCATCGTACCCGGCCACCCACCGTCCGGCCACCACCGCCGTGAGCCAGCCGGCGAGCAGCGGGAGGAGGTACAGCCCGGAGAAGCCAAACAGGTCGAACAACGGGCGGCTGAGCAGCGGGAAGGCGATGGGCCAGTAGTTCTTCGCTCCGGCGGGGCCGTCAGCGGTGGGGTAGATGACCCCGTACCCGCATCGTCCAGCGTAGAATCGGAGCTGCGGATCAATACCCCGTCCGCGATACGGCACGTCGTACGCGATGCCATGCTCCCAGCGCAAGGAGCGCATGGCGAGAAACTTGGCCCCTTCGTCCGGGTGCCAGAACACCCCCGACGGCAACGTGCACAGCCCGCCTACCGCGACGCACAACAGCAGGAAGCTCGCGATCACCTGGCCGCAATGCCGGCGGATCATTGCGGCACCTGGTGCGATCAGCCGAGGGCTCCCACACGGCGCAACGCCGCAATGCGTTCGGCGTCGTAACCCAATACCCGCGACAGGACACTGTCGGTATCGCACCCCGCCACGACAGCCGCCTTCGACGGCACCGGCAGCATCTCGTCGAGCAGCCTGATCGGCGACGGCATCAGGTCGGTGCCGTGCTCGCGCCATGGCCGGAACGCCAACCGTGCCTGAAACTGCGGATCGCGAGTGATCGACTTGGTGTCGTGCACCGGCGCGATCGGCGTGTTCACATCGAGCCCGAACTGGATCCACTCGGCCGTCGTGCGGGTTGCGAAGATCGCAGCCAGCTCGCGGCGCAGGGCCGCGTTGCCGCGCGCATGGTCGGCATATTGGGAGCCCGGATTCTGCGTGTACAACTCGGGCCTGCCGACGCCGTCGCAGAAGTTCTTCCAGAACTCGCGCTCCGACGCCATGAAGAGCACCAACCCGTCCTTCGAGCGGTAGTACTGGTAGCGCACCGACTCGGTCATGCTGTTGTCGCCGACGGGCCGGCGCGCCCCTTTGCCGTCGCCGTCGTTGCCCGTGACTTCGTCCTCCGGCCGTTCGTAGGCTTTGTTCCCTTCAATGCCGTTCCAGTTGAAGGCCGCCGCAGCATCACTCTGCGCCACCTCGAAGCGGCAGCCACGCCCGCCGGCGCGCGCGCGGATGATCGCCGCACAGATACCCAGTGCCGCATAGAGCGGGCCGGAGTTGATGCCGACGGTGGTGTAGCTGGGAATGGTCGGGAAGCCGTTGGCGTCGACCGTTGGCCGTGCCACGCCAGCCCAGGCATCGTACGCGATGCCATGGCTCGGCATGTCCTTGTAGGGTCCCGTCAGGCCGTAGCCCGAGATGGTGCCGAAGACGATGCGCGGATTTGCCTCTCGCATCTTTTCGTAAGTGAGCCCGCGGCGCGCCAGTGCTCCCGGGCGCATCGCTTCGATCACCGCATCGGCACCACGCACGAGGTCGAGGTACACGGCCACGCCCTCGGCAGTGCGCAGGTCGATGATGATGCTGCGCTTGCCACGGTTGAGATGCCAGTGCAACAGCGAGATGCCGTCGATGATCGGGAAGGCCATCTTACGGACGTAGTCGCCGCCGCCGGGGTTCTCGACCTTAATGACCTCGGCGCCGAGATCGGCGAGGTGCATACCCACCGCTGCCGGGCCGAGCAGCGAGCTCTCGATCACGCGCACGCCAGACAGCAGCGCTCCCGTCTCTCCTTGCGTGCCCATCAACCCACCAACCGCGCCAGCAGCCGTCGCAGCTCCGGCGTCGCGGCCAACGCCCGCTGGAGCGCTGGAACGTCCTTCTCGTCGATGATGAGCGGCGAGCGCTGGAAGCGACCGCGGTGATCGTAGTGACAAAAGCGGATCTCGCGGGTACCGGCCGCCTCACCCGCCGTGAAGTTCAGCAGTTGGATAGTGGGGCGGTGATAGGCGGTGACGATCTGCGCCTCCTCCGCGATGACGCCGCTGCCCCAATGTAACGAGAAGGTCTTCGCCGCCGTGTTTCGAGATTTCGCCATTGGTCCTCCGCAAACCGAGCGTACGCATCCGTAACCGAACTTCGTCGATAGTCCAATTCGCATCAGCAGTCACGCTTCGCCGGTCATGTGCACAAGCGGAATCGTGAAGCGGAAGGACGAACCCGAACCCGGTGTGCTCTCGACGCCGATGGTCCCGTTCAGCATCTGCACCAGCCGGCGCACGACGTGCAGCCCGATGCCGTAACCGTCGCGCTCCGGCCCGGCGCTGCGGCCGCGCTGGAAAAAGTCGAAGATCACCTGCAGTTCGTCGGCCTTGATGCCCGGTCCGTGGTCGCGGACGGTGATGGCGACTACGCCGGGGCGCGGTCGCTCCGCACTCACCTCGACCGGACAGCCACCGCCGTAGCGCACCGCATTGCGCAGCAGATTGCCGAGGATCTGTTTCACCTTCACGCGGTCGGTGCGCAACGCCAGCAGGTCCGGCGGCACCGTCGAGGTCACGCTGACGCCCGCATGCGGTGTGGCATTGATGACCTCGTTCAGTACCGCGGCCAACGAGAACTCTTCGATGCGTACGGGGACCCGGCCGGTATCGAGCCGCGAAAGGTTGAGTGTGCTGGTCAGCAGCCACAGCAGGTCGTCGGTCTCGTGGATCAGGTCGCCGAGCACCCGTGCCTGCTCGGGTGAGACCGGGCCGAAGTCGCCGGCGCGCAGCATTTCCAGATAACCGAACACGTTCGACAGCGGCGCACGCAACTCGTGCGACAGCGTGTTGATCTGCTCGAACGCCTTCTGCAGATACTCCTCACGCACATCGCTGTACGCCTGCCCGACCAGCATCATCAACTGTGCGGTGAGCTTGGTGTAGGCCAACATGCGGCGCGGGTAGTCCGCATCCAGGTACTCGCCGATCACCAGCAGACTGACGCGTGCCGATGTATAGAGGCCGACGAGCGAAATGCGCCGCGCCGGCGCCCGCTGAAGATCGGCTTCGATGAGCTCGCGCGTGTTGCGGTAATACAGGTCGTAGAGTCCCTGCATGTCGCCGGCTTCGGCCCGCTGTAGGATCAGGGAGAGAAATCGCTCGTTCACCTCGGTGAGGCGCTCCGCAGCTGCACCGCCGGGTGGAAAGTACTCGGGGAGCGTCTCGATGAGCCGCTGTGACCACTCGTGTGCGATGGCATGCCGCGACGGCCACAGGACCTGGGCGAGATCCCGCAAGCTGGCGAGGTCGCTCGCGGTAAGGGCCTCTCCAGCGAACGAGACGGGTGGTTGCATGGTGGCAACTGGTTTCCGGCGTCGAGTTTTGCCCCTTGGGGCCTGCCAGGTTCGATGCTACGCTAGCCGCCGCAATTGAGGTCAGGACCGATGGTTACTCCGATTCGCCCGACTGTGCTCATCGTCGACGATGACAAAAAATTTCTAACATTCCTCACGCGCACCCTCAAGCGAGGCGGTTTCTACGTGATGACGGCGCATGATGGGTGTGAGGTGCCCGATCTGCTCAAGCAGAGCCGCGTCGACGTGCTGCTCCTGGATTTGCAAATGCCCGGCATGAACGGCTGGGAGGTCATGCGACAACTGCGCACCAAGCCGTCCAATGGGGGCAGCAACGAACCGCCGTACGTCCCCAAGGTCGTGGTGTTGAGCGGGCGCAACGAAGACGAGACGGCTGCCTTCGTGCGCCGGCTGGGCGCGGATGCGTACCTCACCAAGCCGTCTTGGGGCGATCAGATCCTCGCCACCGTGCGCGGCGTCCTGACCAACTGAGCGCGCTCAGCTCGGCCGGCGGTCGTCACGCGTGAGCTGCGCGATACGCCGCAGCAGCGCCCGCCGCTCCATCGCAGTGTTGACCGGGAAACGGTGAAACGTGTCGCTGATCTTCAGATCGGCAAAGAGGCCGGCGGGGTCCTCGTGAAAGTGCAGAAACGCGGACGAGCGACGATAAAAGGTCCCCCGCTTCGGCTCGCGCAGGCCGGCGGAGCCCCGAATCTCTTCCAGCAAGTCGGCCAGCGCATCCAGCGCTCCTGGTCCCGCGTGCTTCATGTCTTCGAGGCGCCACACCAGGGCCCGCGGCCCGGAACCTTCGGCGACCCGGTCCGTCGGACGTGTCGCTGGTTGTGAGCTTCCAAGTCTGCGACGCTATCGCCCTACGTTGATCTTGGCAAGAGCGCCGACGCCTCGCCGACGCGCCGCATACCTACCTGCCGAGTGTGTGTCGCAAGGCGGCTTCCAGGTCCGCGATGCCAGAAGGTGTCGTGTGTCGCCGTTAGGCGTGCTGGTGCGACGCGCGTGCTGGCAAGCAGCATCTCGTCCGCCATCTCTCCGAACGCCAAGCACGCCGCCGCCCCCGGCACGGCTCTGATCGCCGTGGCGGGCATGAGGAGCGTCGAGGTGATTGGCGTTCACGCAGGTGAGTCGTGAATGGACTCGGACAGATGGAGGATGGACACAGGGCGGTATGCGTGTACTCTCGCCCGCGAGGAAGCTGTTCCAAAGGCGGCTTTTGGGATAACTGAACTGAAGCGAGAGGCGTCAGGCGCTGTCTCTCTTGACACACAGGTGAGACCCCGGTGAGACAGTCATGAGACGAAACACGGGGGCAGGAAGTTGCGGCGAGCCGATGTGGGAATCGAGCGTGTATCTCTTCCCAAACGCGCGAAAGAATGAGGGGCGTTTGGTCCTCCTTGCGGCCCCAATGTAGCGGTTTCCAGTTGCCGAATAGCCTGGCATGAAGCGTGCGAAGCCCTGTGCCATCAGGAGGCCTGACATGCCACTACCGCAATTGGAACCGGAGGTTCGCGACACGAGTGTCGTCGGTCACTTGCTTGCCACCGGCGAGATGCTGCCGTCACAGATGCCATCACCTTCGGATTGGTCCCCAGAGAAGAAACTCGCGGGCGCCGTTCTGGCCCACACGTTGATCGAGATTCGCGACCATCACGGAGACCCGCAGTACCGCCGTCGCATTGCTCAGGACTTGGAGTGGGTCAACTCGGACGACACGGAATGGCCGTATTCGTTTGTGCCGCTGTGTGAACTGTTCGGACTCGAACCCGAGTACGTGCGCAGCACCGTGATGCGGTGGACGCAGATGCAGCCGGCCGAGCCACAGCGCCCGTGGTCCGCGCACCGTCACGCCGCCTGACGTCAGAAAGTACCTTCATCCATTACCCGCATTGCCCGCGGCGGTGGCCTTGGCGGCTGCCGCCGCCGAGCCGTTTTTGGCTCAGCCGGTCAGCTTGCGGTACTTGATGCGGTGCGGCTGATCCGCCTCGACGCCGAGGCGGCGGTGGCGGTCGGCTTCGTAGTCTTGATAGTTACCCTCGAACCACACCAACCGGCTGTCGCCCTCAAAGGCGAGCATGTGGGTCGCGATCCGGTCGAGGAACCAGCGGTCGTGACTGATCACCACGGCGCAGCCGGCGAAGTTCAGCAGCGCTTCTTCGAGCGCGCGCAACGTGTCGACGTCGAGGTCGTTGGTGGGCTCGTCGAGCAGCAGCAGGTTGCCGCCGCTCTTCAGGAGCTTGGCGAGGTGCAAGCGGTTGCGCTCGCCACCGGAGAGATCTTTCACCCTCTTCTGCTGGTCGGGCCCCTTGAAGTTGAACGACGCGGCGTAGGCGCGTGAGTTGACCTCGCGCTTGCCGACCAGCACGGTCTCCTTGCCGCCATCCGAAATTTCCTCCCACAGCGTGCGCTCGCCGTTGAGCGTGTCACGGCTCTGGTCGACGTACGACAGCACCACCGTGTCGCCGACACGCAGCGTGCCCGCGTCCGGCTTCTCCTGCCCGACAATCATGCGGAAGAGCGTCGTTTTACCCGCACCGTTGGGCCCGATGACGCCGACGATGCCGCCGCGCGGCAGCAGGAAGTTGACGTCGTCCATCAGCAGGTTCTCGCCGTACGCCTTGCGCACCCCCGTCGCTTCGATGACCAGATCGCCAAGCCGCTGACCGGCCGGAATGCTGATCTGCGTCGCATCGCGACGGGCGTCGGCGGCCTGATCGGCGGCGAGCAACGCCTCGTACTGCGCCAGGCGCGCTTTTCCCTTCGCTTGCCGCGCGCGTGGCGCCATGCGGACCCACTCCAGCTCACGCGCCAGCGTGCGTTGGCGCGCCGAGGCTTCCTTCTCCTCCTGCGCCAGACGTTTCTGCTTCTGCTCGAGCCACGACGAGTAGTTGCCCTCCCAGGGAATGCCGGCACCACGGTCGAGCTCCAAAATCCAGCCGGCGACGTTGTCCAGGAAGTAGCGATCGTGCGTGACCGCGACTACCGTACCCTTGTACTCTTGCAGGTAGCGCTCCAGCCACGCGACCGACTCGGCGTCGAGGTGGTTCGTCGGTTCGTCGAGCAGGAGCATGTCGGGCTGCTGGAGCAGCACGCGGCACAGCGCCACACGGCGCCGCTCGCCACCCGAAAGGGTGGTGACGTCGGCGTCACCCGGTGGCAGGCGCAACGCATCCATGGCAATCTCCAGCGTGCGGTCCAACTCCCAGGCGTTGGCGGCATCGATGGCGTCCTGGATGCGCCCCTGCTCGGCCAGCAGCTTCTCCATTTCGTCGTCGGACATCGGTTCGCCGAGGCGGGTGGAAACGTCCTCGAAGCGTGTCAGCAACGCCCGCGTCGGCGCCACCGCTTCTTCGACGTGCTGCAAGACGTTCTTGGACGGATCGAGCTGGGGTTCCTGCGGCAGGTAGCCGATGGTCGTGCCTTCGGCAGGAAACGCGTCACCTGCGAAGTCCTTCTCCGCACCGGCCATGATGCGCAAAAGCGTGCTCTTGCCGGCGCCGTTGGCGCCGAGCACGCCGATCTTGGCGCCGGCGTAGAACGATAGCCAGATGCCCTTGAGGATCTCCTTTCCCTGCGGCGTGACCTTGCGGAGATCCTTCATGGTGAAGATGAACTGCGGCATGGTTACGAGTTGCCCTCTTTCGGGTGGTGCGCCTATCAGTAGCGATCCGCGCACACCTTGGCCAGTGGCCGCGGGCAACGTCGGCGTGGTGGCGGTTACTGCAGCTGCGTCAGCTCAAGGAAAATACTGTGCGCAGCAGACGACTCTGTCCCGCCGTCAGCTCTTGCGTGTCGAAGTGCGCTGCAACGCCAGCCCTCACGAGATCGCGCGGGTCGCTACCGTATGCCTTGAGCCGTTCATCGACCCAAGCGGCGAGCTGGTCAGCGGTGCTCGCACTGCGCAGGCGGGCCTCCAGTTCCGCGAGGAAGCGGGTCGCAAAATCGCTGCGGTTATCGAGCGACACGAGCGAAGACACGAGCAGCGCCGGGCGCGACAGGTGGATGTCCGCCAGGCGCAGTACCTGATCGACGAAGGCCAAAGTGAGGTCGCGCGTTGCCTCGTCCATCTCCTTGCGCGCCGCGGCGAAGCCGGTGCCGGCCCATGTCGGCGCCGGGTCGAAGACCTGCTCGACGTAGAACTTGATCTTGGGTTCGGTGCCCGACGGCCGCACCGCCACGTGCAGGTCGTGATCGTATTCGAGCTGCAGGAAGTTGCGTGAGCTGCGGTCGGTGTCGGACCGGATCGGCCCGAAGCGCCGCTCGTCCCAGAAGTCGCTGGCGCGGCGCACCGCGCGGCCGGCAACGGCCGCGGGTGGCTGCTGGCGCAGGCGGTCCATCAGGCGGCGCACCATCTCGGCGCCAGTGATGCCTTCCATCACCAAGGAGTAGCCCAGGTTCGCGGCGTAGCCGTAGCGCCCGTAGACCTCGGTGAGGTACGCACCCAGCGAGCT
>DATKMS010000495.1:0-6251 GCA_035541735.1 Candidatus Margulisiibacteriota bacterium | reverse complement strand
TGTGTGCGCGTTGCCCGAGCGTGCGCCGAACGTAGGCGGCAAAGGCGTCGGCCGGAACACCGCCGTTGTAGTCGACGGTTGCGTGAAAAATACGCTGCATGCCACCAATGGTCGGTTGAACGACTTGCCTTCGGTCTGACTCTGCGAGCGGCCCGAGAGCGCTGAGGTAGGTGGCGGCATCAAGCTGCGCCGCCAGCAGCAGCGCGGCCAGGTCTCCGGGCAGGGCGATCTCTTCCGGCGCGTGCAGCCGCTGCCGGTGCCCCACGATGGCAAGCAGTTGCGGCTCAGGCAGACGCCAGCGATAGTAGCCAGCCGCGTCAGCGTTCGGAAGAATCCACGCAGGGCATTCCCCGGTCTGCGTGTCGACCTCGGCGCGTGCTGTCGTGAGCAGTGTGCACTGCCGACGCGCCGTGCTTGCGGTGCCGTACCGGAAGCAGACGGGCACCTGCCACGCTCGCCCTGAAGGCGCCGTAGAGCCCTCCGGCAGATACCGGCTCTGGGCGAGGTGGATGCTTCCCCTGCCAGCGTCGCATGTCGTGGTGACTGCCAACAGCGGGACGCCCGGCTGGTCGAGGAACGTCGCCGCGACGGCCGCTACCGGCTCTCCCGTTGCCTGCTCGAGTGCCATCAAGAGGTCTTGCGTGCGTGCGCTGCCCCACGCGTTGGCGTTGATATAGATGCGCACGCCGGTGCGGAAGTGTTCCTCGCCCACCCAGGCTTCGAGCATGCGCAGGACAGCGGCGCCCTTTTCGTAGGTGATGTCATCGAAGGCGTTGACGACGTCACCGCCCCCGGTGATGGGCTGGCGCACGGCACGCGCAGCCGCCAAGGCGTCGGCCTCCATCGCCGTGTTGGCTTCGACCACGGCGTCCAGATCCGCGTGGAACTGCGGCGCGGTCTTCATGAGGACCTTGGTTGCCATCCACGTCGCAAAGCCCTCGTTGAGCCAGAGATCGTCCCACCACGCCATGGTGACCAGGTTGCCGAACCACTGATGCGCGAGCTCGTGCGCCACAACGGACTCGCACTCATAGCGCTCTGCGGCCGACGCCCGGGTCGCATCCATGAGCACCAAGGAGTCGCGGAAGGTCACCAACCCGGCGTTCTCCATCGCACCGGCAGCAAAGTCGGGCACCGCGACGAGATCGAGCTTTTGATACGGATAGGGCCGGCCGAAGTAGTCCGCGAGGGTGGCCAGAATGGGCGGCGTCCGCTGCAACACGTAGGCTGCAAGCTGGCCCTTGCCGCGCACCGTCAGCGCTCGCAGTGGTACAGAACCCTCCGGTCCTTCGACCACATCGAACGGCCCGACCGCCAGTGCCACCAGGTACGTCGGCAGCGGGTCACTGCTGGCAAAGCGCACGATGTCAAACGCGCCTTCCTGAGTGCGAGTCGTTACCGGCGTGTTGCTGGCGGCAACCAGTCCGTGCGGCACGCGCAGCGTGACCGCCCACGGCGTTTTGAAGCGCGGCTCGTCGAAGCAGGGGAAGGCGCGGCGGGCATGCAGCGCCTCGAACTGCGTGAAGGCATAGAAGTCATCGGCTACGCGCACGCGATACATGCCAACCAAGCCGTCAGCGAAGCGTCCCGTGAAGGTCGTCTGGATGACGTGTCCGCCCGGCGGCAGAGGCGTCGAAAACGCCAGAGCGAGCCCGCCGTTCTTCCCAGCCACCGGCGTGGCAGCGATGGCCGCAGCGCCGGAGCCGGCGACGGCGGTGCTGATCTCGAGATCCTTCGCGTGCAACTGGATGACCTGCGTAGCTCTCTGCAGCTGCACGTTGATCGACACGGTGCCCGAAAAGGTGGGCTGCGACGGATCGACGGTCAGCTCGAGACGATAGCTGGTCGGCACCACGCCGTCCGGGAGGCGCGCATCGCCGTCGTTCGCCGGCGCGGTGGGCCGGCCGGGCAGGGAGGCGTGGGGCAGGCAGGCGGCACAGGCCAGCAGCAGGCCGGCGGCAGCCAGTTTCGCGGTCACGGGTCGTTGCTACCAGACGGCAGTGGCGGTCGCCAGCGCGCGCGGCGCTGCATGCTCCGGACGGCGTTGACTTGCACGGGCGCGCATCTTAGGTTGCGGTCATTGGCGTGAGGCATGGGGCTCACGCATCAAGAGCCCGCCGGGCGCGAGAGCCCCGGCGAAGGAGGGATCATGCATCCAGCAGCACTCTATTGGTGGAAGCACCGTCGGCGTCATGCCGATTGGGGCGCATGGGCGGGTTGTGGGCCTGCCGCCGGCGGTGGTTGGCAGCGTTATGACGCCAGCGGCGTGCACCACGGCAACTCTGCAATCGGCGCGTTTGGTGTGCGGCGGCCGCTGCGCTTTCTCGCCTACAAGCTGCAGCTCGACGAGACGCAGGTCGGCGAGCTGGCGCGCATCCTCGACGAGCTGAAGACGGAGCGCGCGCAAGCCGAGGTGGACGGACGGCGGACGATATCGGCGCTCGCCGATGCCATTGCCGCCGACACCTTCGACAGCGCCAAAGCTGCGGAAGGTGCGGCGCTGCGAGTGAAGAGCGCCGAACGGCTGCGTGACGCCGTGGTCACTGCCCTCAACCGCATCCACGCGTTGCTCGACCCGCCGCAGCGCGAGAAGCTCGCCTACCTGATTCGCACGGGCGCACTGGTGATCTGAACCGTCCGCGACGGGCGGACGAGTTTGCCGCCCGCCCGTCGCGCCGCGGTCTCAAGCGGTCACGCCGCTGTCGTCTTTGGCTTGCCCGCCCGAGCAGCAGCGAGCGGTGGAGGCGACGACGCAGGTGTCCCTGCCGGCGTGCGTTCCTCGTCGCTTGCCCACTCGATGCGCCGATAGTCGAACTTCCCACCGGCCAGGTGGTTGAACTTGATGATCTCGAAGTACGGCGACAGGTCGAAGTCGCGCGGCGTGACCAGCGCCGGATTCTCCTTGCTGTAGAGCGCGCGCACACTGTGCCCGTTGCGGCCCACAAGCCGGCCGAACCACGTATGCGGGGTGAGCACCTCGTCGACGGTGACCCGCGGCACGATCGGATAGCCGATGTGTGCAAAGGCGCGCGCCAGCATCGTGGTGCAGATGACGCGGCGAGTCGTCTCACCGCCATACACCAAGGCCGCTCGCCGGAAGCGGCGCGGAATGAGGCTTACCGGGAAGAAGAAGCGGCCCAGTTCGAAGATATGGCGGACGTTGTAGCCACGGCCGATCTGCCCCGTCACCTCTTCGAGCACGTGATCCAGGTCCTGCCGCCGGAGGCCACGCGGGCGGCAGACGCGCAGGTTGTAGTTGATGTACTTGGCCACCGGCGCACAGGCGACGCCGTGCTCGACCGTCGCCTCAATGATCAGATGCCGCGCTTCCGCTCCGTGCTCGGCCAGGAGCGCTGCGGCGCGCTCGGGTGTGAAGCGGCGCAACTCGTCACCGATGTAGAGCGCCGAATGCGACCACGAGCTTTGCGTCAGATAACGAATCACCTGGCTGACACGCTGGTCGCCTTCCACCAAGATGACGTCGCCCGGACACAGTTGCTCCTTGAGGTTCGCAAGACTGTTCGGAATCCGTTGCTCGTAGGTGCGCAACGGTTTGGTCAGCAGTCGCTTGAGCACTCCGACCACCCGCCGCCGCAGCGCGGAGCGTAGTCGCGATGCCACCCCCATGTCTTGGACGCTAACAATCTTTCCGCCGTATGTGTAACGGAAAATACAAAGGCGGTGTGCAGCGTCCCTTCAGAGCCCCAGAATCCGGTCGTACCTCTTGATGCGCGAGGCGTCGCCGCTGCTGATGCGGCGGGCATTCATCTCCACGGCCAACATGCGGCGGTGGACGAAGGAGGAGGCCAGGAAATGCTTCTCCTCCGACAGAACCGCTTGCAGGAGCAGCTCAGCAGCGACCACCACGTCGATCACCATCTCGCAGACGCGCTTGGCGTTGAGCAGCGCGTACTGCGGGTCGCCCATGAGTGCTGGGATGGACTCGGTAATCCATTTGTTGATTGCTTCGCAGACGAGATCGACGAGCTCAGGATACTGGACGCGCAGCGGCGCCAGTTCGTCGCGCAGCTTCTCCAGCGTGGTGAACAGCGCGCCACGGCTCATCTCGCTGAGCGCGAAGCTGGCCTGGATCTCCGAGGTGCCCTCGTAGATCGTGGTGATGATGGAGTCGGAGTGGTAGTGCCCGGCGGGTGATTCGGCCATATAGCCGATGCCGCCGTGCACCTGGATGCCCTTGCGGGTCACGTCGTTGCTGATCTCGGTCGCGTAGAACTTGCAGAGCGGCGTGAAGAAGCGGATGAGCTGCGCGCTGTGCTTCAGTTCGTCTTCGAGCGTGGCGCGGTTCGGATCGGCCTTGCCACGCTCCGACCCGATGTACACCCGCAGCGCGTCGGCCAGATCGATCAGTGCACACGTACGGTACAGCAACGCCCGCGCCGCCTGGATGTTGATGGCCATCTGCGTCAGCATCGACTTCACCAGCGGCTGCTCGATGATCGGCTTGCCGAACTGGACGCGTTGCGCCGCGTGCTCCCGCGCCTCGCGGTACGCCGCTTCGGCAACGCCGATCGCCTGTGCAGCGACGCCGAGGCGGGCGTTGTTCATCAGGTCGAGCATGGCGCGAAAGCCGCCGCCAGCCCGGCCCAGGAGAAACGCCTCGGCGTGGTCGAACTCGATCACGCACGTGGGTGAGCCGTGAATGCCCATCTTGCGTTCGACGCGCGACACGCGCATGCGGTTCGGCGTGCCGTCCGGCAAGGTTTCCGGACACAGCAGCAAGCTCAATCCGCCCGTCGTTCCCTTGGTGCGGTCGAAAGTCTTGGCGTCGCGCGCCAGCACCAGGTGGACGGGGGAGCCGCCGTTGGTAATGAAGATCTTTTCCCCATCGATAAAATAGCGGCCGTCTTCTTCGGTGGCGCGCGTGACGATGGCGCCGAGATCGGAGCCCGCTTGCGGCTCGGTCAAATCCATAGAGCCTTGTAACTCTCCCTTGGCGAAGCGTGGGAGGTAGCGCTGCTTGATCTCCTCGCTGCCGTATTTCTCGATGTCGCCGGCCACGCCCGTCTGCAGGCCGAGAACGGTCATCAGACTCGAGTCCGCGCGTGCCAGCATTTCCAGGTAGAAGGCGTTGAGGAGGATCGGCAGGCCGTAGCCGCCGTACGCGGGGCTCAAGGGAAGGCAGACCAGGCCGGCGGCGCGCAACTTTTCGTAACCCGCGGTGATGTGCGGCGGCACCACGACGCGTCCGTCAACCAGCTTGACCTCTTCATGCCAGTGGTCGCGGGCACCCGCCTCGATATCCTCACAGATCTCAGCCAGCGTCCCCAGGACCGTCTTGTAGGTCTCGATCTCCTCGGCGACGGTGGCCGCATCCGTGCGACGCAAGCGGAAGTAGCGCTCCCAGTCGACGCGGTGATCGAGGAAGAGCTGCATGTCGGTGTTGAAAAACTCCTTGGCCATGACCGACCTCCTCACTTCCAACGTTCGAGAGGATAACAGGATTGGCGCAGATGTGTACCGTGCGCCGCGCGGCAGCCGACGCAGCGCAGCCCATGCCAGCCGATTGAAGTACCGATGCGCGAGTGCAAAGAATTCGAGTGCAAGAGAATGGGGGTGCGCGTGTGCGTCGGACAATTTGCCTGCTCAGCGTCGTCGTTGGGGCGTGTGCCGCCCACAAACCCCTCGCTGCACCTGCGTCCCCGCCCGCAGCTTCGCTTCCCGCGGCCACGGGCCTGCAAGTCGCCCTGGTGTGGAGTGCCCCGGTCGATCTCGATCTGTATCTCACCGACCCGACGTGGGAGACGGTCTACTTCGCCAACAACCCGAGTCGCACCGGCGCACGGCTCCTACGCGATGCGCGCTGTAGCGATGTTGCCGCGTCGCCAGCGGGGTTCGTCGAGTTGGCTGGAATGACCGAGCCGTTGCCCGGCCACTATCGAGTCGGCGTCGACTTCATCGATGCCTGCAAAGCACCGCACGACCCTGTGAGCTTCCGCGTCGTGGCGGACTATGGCGGCATGCGGCGCGAAACGGTCGGCACCATTCGACTGGAAGAGTTTCAACCAATTGTCGTAGAATTCGAACTGCGCCCGACCGTTCCAGGGGGGAGTCTCAGCCTGACGCAGGAGGGAGATTAGATGAACCGAAGGCCAGCAAGGTACTGGGTGGAGGCATTCGCCAGTGCGGCTGTGGTGTTTGTCGCAACCGCTACAGCCTCGGCGGTTGAGACCGGCGTTTTTGCCGGCGCCGTTCATGATCCTTCCGGCGCGCCGGTAGCCGGGGCATTCGTC
>DATKMS010000494.1:0-7027 GCA_035541735.1 Candidatus Margulisiibacteriota bacterium | reverse complement strand
TACGTCTAGCGCTCAGGGGTGTCCGCAGCGCGTTCAGCGCGCCCGGGCTCTGCGTCAGGGCGTGGCGCCGACCCGAACCGCAAGCGCCGTGAGGTCGTCGCTCTGCGCGGCGTTGTCGCAGTAGCGTTTGACTGCGTCGACCACGGAGTAGATGACCTCCTCCGGCGTACCGCCTTTCACCTGGGCCAGCGTGGCTTGCAGGCGGCGGTCCGTGAAGAGGTTGCCCGCGACATCCATCGCTTCGGTGACCCCATCCGTGTACAGGAAGAGGCCGTCACCGGGACGAAGGGTCGCGGTCTTGGCACCGAAGTGGACGTCGTCGAGCATGCCGAGTACCATCCCGCCAGTGCGTTGGAGCACTTCCACCGTGCCGTCCTGACGCAGCAGGTACGGAGGATTGTGGCCACCATTGCTGTACTCGAGCATGCCGGTGCGCAGGTTCAAGATGCCGTAGAAGACGGTGACGAACATCTCCGCGCTGTTGTCCGGGATCAGGAGCGCATTGACGCGCCGCAAACATTCGCCCGGGAGCGCGCCGGCCATTGCCGTCGACCGGAGCAGGGTTCGGGTGACCGCCATGAACAACGCCGCCGGGATACCTTTGCCGGAGACATCGCCGATCACCACGCCGAGGTGATCGGTGTCGACGAAAAAGAAGTCGTAGAAGTCACCGCCAACTTCCTGGGCCGGAAGCATGTCGGCGAAGATCCGCAGATCCGTCCGTTCAGGAAATGCGCGCGGCACGATGGCCTGCTGGATGCTCCGGGCGATGTCCAGCTCGCGGCGCAGAGCGAGCAGCTCGTTGTGTTCGTGCACCGCGCGTTCGAGCACGGCGACCTGCTCCTTGAGCTGCGCGTACATGCGCGCGTTGTCGATGGCCACCGCGATGCTGCCGGCCAATGCGTCGAGGAAGGCCAGATCGCCGTCGCTGAAGCCAACGTCGCCGCGTCGGTTCAGAACCTGGATGACGCCGATCGTTCCCTGCCGGGAGCGCAATGGACAGCAGAGGAGGTTACGGGTCACGAGCCCGGTATGCCGGTCGACAGCGGTGTAGAAGCGCGCATCGGCCGCGGCGTCGGCAATCCGCAGCGACTCGCCGCTCTGCAACACCGCCCCGGCGATCCCGCGATCGGCCGGGAAGCGCAAATCGCGCAGGCGTGCGGCCACCGTGGCGTTCTCGTCGGCGATGTACGGAAAGTATAATTCGTGGCGTTGCGGGTCGAGCAGCAGAATGGCCGCAGCCTCGGCCTCCAGCACCTCCCGGCATTTGGCGATGACGACGGCGACGAGGTCGTCGAGATCAACTTGCGCGGCGAAGGCACAGCCGAGATCATACAGCAGGCGCAAGCGTGTCGTATCAGTGCTGCCGCCGGCCGCGTTCGCGCTTGCCTCACTCATCGCACGATCTCATGACACGCCGCAGTCTACCATGGAAGGCCCAGTCGCAGAGCACCGCGGGAGCGCAGTGGTCGGGAAGACTTGCGTTCCGGGAACGTATGATGGCCGGGTGCTAATGGCACGCGGCCCCGGCGGGGGAGTGCGTGTTGCTGCGCACTCTCCTTATGGTCGAATCGCCGCCAGCCTTCCGCTGTCGCAACGTCTTCGTGCCAGAGAGCGATACTGGGGCGAGCCTAGTCAGGGCCTTGAACGCCGAACCGTCACTTTGCCGCTGTTCGAGCAGCGGCACGTTTGCCACGCGCCTTCTGCAGCAACACACCCAACGGGGACAGCGCCGGCACCCAGCGGGGACGTAGCGTGCGGACCGTGCGGACCCTCAGTCGCACGCCCTGGTACCGGACACCTGCCTCAACGAAAGCGCCCCTGGTCCAACATGGCCATGAGGGCGCTGAGAGCTGTGTTCATCTCCACCACACGGCAGCGCTTCCGATCGAGCGCACGCCCCACACTCCACCGCGAGGTGCCCAGATACCTCGCCGCCTCGGTCAATGACAGTCCGCAGGTGCGTACCAAGACCACGGCGATCGCCGTCCGCGCCCGGACCACCGCCGGCCGGCGACTCGCCCCGCGGAGTTCGGCGGCCGTGAGGCCGAACAGCGCCGCGGCCTCCTCGACAATCTCAGGACCAGCCGGACCCTGCCGGCTGGGTCTCCGCGGTGGACTCGGCTCCGGCAGCCACTCGCGTGCGGCGTGAACAAACCGGGCGCTCCCGAGCACGCGCTCGCCGCGAACCCACGCTTCACGCCCTCGGCGCAGGGGTTCAAACAGCTTCCACGTTCCACCGGATTCGACCCAGCCCGCGCTCTCAGGCTGCTCAGGCGTCCCCGGCACCGCTGCGCAGACGAACTGCACATACGCCCGCCGCGCCGTCGCGGGATCCGCCCCGAAGGGGGCTAACGCCTCGGTGGTCGCGTGCCAGGGCTGCGGGCTCACGCCCAGCATCCCAGCGTGTCCCGACCAGGGGTACGCCGCCAGCGCCGCGACGTCGGCCACAATGCCTGCCCGCAGGGGGTTGAGGTGGATGTAGCGAATCACGGTCTGCAGGTAGGTGTCGGTGTCGACCACGGCCGACTTGAAACGATTCTGGAACAAATGCCCGCAGCGGCTGTGGGTACGGTTGAACACCAGCGCATGGCCCGCGAGCAGTCGCTGCATGACGCGCGAGAGCGGGGAGGCCGCCGTCTGCAGCAACAGATGGAAGTGGTTCGCGAGCAGCGCCCACGCGAGCACTCGCACACCCGTGTCGCTCGTGACGCGGCCGAGGCGCTCGGCAAAGCCGGCCCGATCGGCGTCGTCGCCGAAGATGTCCGTTCGATCGATGCCGCGGGCGATGACGTGGTGCACCGCGTGCGGTGCATCGAGCCTGGCGACCCGGGGCATGGCTCGCTGACCAGCAAGGCACGTTCCCAACCGGGTTGCGGCCGCCGGCGCCACTGATCGCCCGCACCTTCGTACTCAATTGGAGCACAGCGGCTCGCACCTCCAATCACGCCGGAGGCCTCTCTGCACCGTGCGCACGCTACGTCCCCAACGGGCCCGCGCAACCCGCCGCCCTCGGCACTCCACACCACGCACAGCTTCACTTCACGCGTCTTCGCCGATCCATCGGGCTGCTTGCCAGCTCGGCCCGCAAGCTCTTCGGGTCGCATCGGAATCCCCGTGCCATCGACTCCCAAATACATCGTTGGGGCACACGGGTCCCCCGCGACATCTATGTGTTCGCGTTCGTCGCGGTCAATGACTTCTCCTAACGCCTTGGCGCTCCGTTCGACTTGCTTGCTGCCGACATCGAGGCCGGCCAAACCACGCAGCAGAGAATCGCCCTCCTCAAAACTCACCATTGCCCCAACTAACCCGACCATCCGCAACACTCCCGGAGACAGCGAAGTGTCGAGCAGACCCAGAGCCTGGTCTCGTGGGCGATAATCGAAGGCAATCCGGCGTCAGACGACAATCTCACTTTCCCGTCGTGCACAAGTAGCCGTAATGATGCTTCCGCCAGCAACGCCAGCAGCGTAGGATGCGAGGATGCTGCGGGATCGTCGTTCGGTCGTAGTTGCCGCCCTCCGCCCGGTTGCGCTCGCCGTAGGCCTGTTCATCGCCGGTTGCGATCGCGATCCCAGCACGCAGGAGATCATCACCGCCGCGGCCGATGCGAGCGCAACACGACTGCAGATCACCTATCCGTTGGAGGCAACGCTGTTCCCCCCGGAGAGTGTCGCGCCCACCTTCGTATGGGAGGACAAGACCGCAAACGTCGATCGCTGGTACGTCGTGGTTCGCGATGACACCGGCGGCGACGTGCTACGGGTTTCGGTCGACGCGCCGCGCTGGAGGCCTTCGGAGGAAAGCTGGAGGCAAGTCAAGCAGCGCAGCGCGGAGCGCGATGCCGAGGTGACGGTCGCCGGCGTCAACCGGACCAAGCGGGCGACCGTCTTGTCATCGGCGCGGGTCCACATTCGCACCTCGAAGGACCCGGTTGGCGATGCGCTCTTCTATCGCGAGGTTCCGCTGCCGTTTCTGACGGCCGTGCAGGATCCATCCCGTATCCGGTGGCGCTTCGGCACGATCGACGCGGAGGCTGGGCCGCCGATCGTGCTGCAGAACCTGCCCGTGTGCGGGAACTGTCACTCCTTCGCGGACAACGGAAGCATCCTCGGGCTCGATGTCGACTACGGCAACGACAAGGGCGCCTACGCGATCATACCGGTGTCGCATCACATGGTGATGAACGATGAGAAGATCATCACGTGGGCGGACTACAAGCGTGAGGACGGCGAGCTCACCTTCGGGTTGTTGTCACGGGTATCACCGACGGGACGGTACGTCATCAGCACGGTCAAGGATCGGTCCGTGTTCGTCCCCATCCCGGACCTCATGATCTCGCAGCTCTTCTTTCCCATCAAAGGCATTCTCGTCGTGTACGATCGCGAAGCGAAAACCTTTTCGGCGTTGCCGGGGGCCGACGACCCGCAGTACGTGCAAACCAACGCGGTGTGGAGCCCCGAGGGCAAGGACATCGTCTTCGCCAGGACGAAGGCCCACCACGCGGAGCGCCTCGAACAGCAAAACAGTGCCTTGGTCGATGAAAAGGACGTCCCGGAGTTTACCGTAGAGAAGCAACCTTTTCGCTATGACCTGTACCGCATTCCATTCAACGACGGGACGGGCGGCACGCCGGAGCCGCTGCAAGGCGCCTCGGGCGACGGGATGAGCAACTACTTCCCGAAGTACTCGCCGGACGGCAAGTGGATCGTCTTCTGCAAGGCCAAGAGCTACATGCTGCTGCAGCCCGACAGCGATCTGTACATCATCCCCGCCGCCGGCGGCGTCGCACGACGGCTGCGCTACAACACCGCCCGCATGAACTCCTGGCACAGCTGGTCTTCCAACAGCCGCTGGCTGGTCTTCTCCTCGAAGGTCAACGGGCCGTACACCCAGCTGTTCCTCACGCACATCGACGAGAGCGGCAACGACAGCCCCCCCGTCCTGCTCGAGCGATTCACCTCGCCGGACCGGGCTGCGAACATTCCGGAGTTCGTCAAGCTATCCGGCAACGCCATCGCAGAGATCCGGGAGCAGTTCCTGGATCCGTACTCGTTCCTGCGGGCCGGGATGGCCAACGAGAACACGGGGGACCACAAGGGCGCGGAACGTGCCTTTCGGCGCGGCTTGGAGATTGCTCCTGACGACGTCGAGCTGCGCAATGCACTGGGATGGACGTTGTTCCAGGACGGGCGCCCGGCCGAGGCGGTCGTGGAATACGAGCGAGCCCTGACGGCGCATCCCAATCACGCGAAGTCGCACAACAACCTGGCGCTCGCCTTGGTGGAGCTCGGCCGGCTCGAGGAGGCGGCCAGTCACTTCAAGCAGTCACTCGAGATCGAGCCCAGGGCAGAAATCTACAGCGACCTCGGGTTCACCATGGCGCGGCTGGGGAAATCGGAGGAAGCGCGCGCGGATTACCAGAAGGCGCTCGCGCTGGATCCGACGTGCGCCTCAGCGCATTTCAACCTCGCCGTTGCCTTCGTGCAGGCGGGAAAGTTCACGGAGGCCGAATCCCACTACCGACAGGCGCTCTCTGGAAAGCCCACCGCCGAAACCCACAACGGCTTGGGATACGTTCTCGCCCAACAAGGCCGGGTGGATGAGGCGGTTGCCGAGTTCCGAAAGGCCATCGAGGCCAACCCGAACTTCACGCCTGCCTACAACAATCTTGCCGATGCGCTGGCGAAACAGGGGAAGCTCGAAGAAGCGGAGCAGTACTACAACCGCTCGCTCGCGGTGAAGCCGAGCGCACCCGTCTACAACGCTCTCGGTGCCGTCCTGCAGAGCCTCGGCAAAATGGATGAGGCTGCGGACCAATTTGCCAAGGCGAAGGCCTTGGATTCGGGTCGGTGACGCGAAAGACCGCCGCGCAACGCATTGTGCACCGCCGTCAGAATTTGATCGATGGTGATCGTGGCGTCGTCTCTGATCTCACCCGCCGAGCAGGCGGAGATGTCAGACCGCATGGGCGGCACCGCGGGACCACCTGACGCCGGAGTGATGTTTCGCGCTCGCCAGCTTGCGGCGCGTGTGCGTCGCCAACGCGCTGCTGTGGGCTTACGTGAAGGGGCCGAGCGCGCGGCAGCGGTCAGGCATGCGCTTGCAAAGCTTCCGTAACCCCATGGCGGAGCGTGTTCCGGCGTGAACCGATCGATCCCGGTCGCCTGCTATGTCGTGGGTTTCCTACTCGTCGCCTGCGGACTGTTCTTGCGTTTCCACAATCTGAACCGGAAGTTCTTCTGGGAAGATGAAGCGTGGACGCGGGTGCTGATCGCCGGGTACGTCTCGGCAGAGATCCGGGCCGACATCCTCTCGAGGCCGGAGCTGCGGGTGCGTGATCTGCACCGCTTTCAGCACGCCAGCCCTGCGCGCGGGCTTCTGCACGTGCTGATCGCCGCGGCGGCCGATCCCAAGCACCCGCCGCTCTACCCAGTGATGCTCTGGTCGTGGACGCAATTGCTCGGCGATTCCGACTGTCAGGCGCGGTTGTTCTCGGCGCTGATTAGCGTGCTGGCGTTTCCGTGCCTCTATTGGCTCTGCCGAGAGCTTTTCGGCGATCGCGCTGTCGCGCTGACGGCCGTGGCGCTCCTGTCTGTGTCGCCGCTCCACGTCCTGTACGCTCAGGAAGCCCGCTCCTACGCCTTGCTGGTGGTCGTGATTCTGGCGTCGGGCGCGGCGTTCCTGCGTGCCCTCCGCATCGCGTCACGCTCGGCCTGGTTCGGCTACACCCTCAGTGTTGCCGTTGGCCTCTACTTGCACATGTTGTTCATATTTGTCGTCGTTGGACACGGCGTCTATCTGCTTGCGAGCGGCCGCGGTCCCTCGCTGGCGGCGTTCGCCAAGGCAGCGGCCCTAGGCCTCCTGCCATTCGTGCCATGGATGGTGCCGATCGTGGTGGCCTTTCCAGTCATACAGGGGAACATGGGGTGGGTGAGCGCACCCGCGCCTGGCGGAATGCTGGTCGCGCAGTTTTTGTCCGAGCTCAGCTCGGTCTTCGTGGACACCTACGGCTTCACGGCGG
>DATKMS010000493.1:0-22779 GCA_035541735.1 Candidatus Margulisiibacteriota bacterium | reverse complement strand
CCGGCACCGTCGCACCCGAGGAGTCAGTAAGCAGAGCGGTGAGGATGCTGGTGAACGATCCGTCTCCGTTGTCGGCACGCCGCTCGGCAAATAGGTCGACGGACATGAAGGACGCCGGCGCTCCCTGCTGTGCGACGTTGGCGGTGGCAATGCGCCCGAGTGAATCGGTAACGGTGATCACGAAGTTGCCCACCTCGCTTCCTGAGGTGTACGTGAATGACTCACCCGACGCTTGAATGGTGGAGAGGCTCAGGCATCCCACTCCGCTGGCAGACAGAGTAAACGGTGGCGCGCCGCCGGTCACCACGAAGGTGCGCTTTATGCCATTACAGCTCGGCGGCGTGCCAGTGCCGGCGAAGAGCGTCGTGCTTGCCGGTGCGATCGCCGGCAGAGCAACGGTGGGCGTTGCGGTTGGCGGGCCGGTGGGCGTCACGCTAGGCGTTGGCGGTCCGAGTACGGTAATGCCAGCGGACGCAGTCCGCCCGAGAGCATCGCTGACTGTAAGCGAGAAATCGCCCAATGTGTTGCCAGCGGTGAAGGTGACCGATCCGCCCGAGGCGGGGATTTCGGTAGCGCTGACGCACCCCCCACCGGTGAACACGGTGAATGGCGGACTGCCACCGGTGACAACGAAGGCCTGTGTGGCGCCGTTGCACGAATCGGGCTGCGCCCCAGTGCCTGCAGCAAGGGTGGTGTGGGATGGAGCGATCGCCGGCGGTGCGGGTGTCGGTGTCGGCGTCGAGGTGATCGTCGCGGTCAGCGAAGGTGTTGGTGTCGGCGTGGGCGCGGCCAGGAACGTCAGGGGGCTCAGGACGGTCACGGACCCGTTGCCACCACCGGGCAAGGACCCCGGATCCGAGCTGATGCTCACGACAACGGAGCCTGCAGTTGACGTCGGAGCGGTAGGCAAATTGTCGCTCACCGAGAACCGGAATCGGTTGATCCCATCGATGATGCGGTCGTTCGTCTGCGCATCGGGAATGGTGAAGCTGGAGAGGCCGAGCACCTGGCCTCTGCCCCCTTGCAGGGTGATATTGACTGCGGATCCTCCGATGATTGGGTTACCCACGCCCGGGTTACCGATCGGATCGGGGTTGTCGCTGACGATCAGCGTGAAGTCGCGCGAGCCACCGGCCTCGACCGTCGAAGAGCCCGAATTGATGAGCAGGGCGGCCGTAGGACCAGAGAAGGTCGTGCAGATGGAATCGAACAGGACAATTTGATCCGCGCACGTGGGTTGTCCGGAGGAGTCCGGAAGCTGGTTGTCGTCGAAGTGTCCGTTACTGTTCAGGTCGAAGAAAGCTTCGTCGCTGTCGTGCATCCCGTTGCAGTTGGCATCGTAGAACGGTTCGGACACCGGCAAGAGCGTGTCCTGGCTATCGCAGACACCGTTGCCGTTCGTGTCGACGAACGGGCGCTCACCGTTGGTGGTTGCGAGGGTGGCGACGATGCCGTTGTCAGCAATGGGCGCTTGCGAGACCAAGGTTGCGGTGGCCTGGCCGAGGGCGTTGGTCGCGGTCGGATCGCCAATCGCACCGCCCTTGGTGGTGAAGTTGACTGCCGTGCCGGGAGCAACCGGGTTACCAAAACGATCCGCAACGAAAGCTGTGATCTGGTCCTCGATGCCAAAGCTGACCTGACCGGAGATGTTGTGCAACCGGTGCACCAGGCTGAAGTTGGGCTGCGAGGGTGGGCCGCCGAGGATATTGACCGGATTGGAGCGGGCAACCAGCGTGGTGGCCACCGTCGTTACCTGCGCCGTCACTTGCTCGCTGAGGGCACGGGTGCCACTGGTCAGTGTCACCTGGACCTTGCCGTCCTGATCGGTTGTCGCCTGGTTGGGCGTGATGGACTCATCGGCAATGCGTGCGATGGAGAACATCACCTTCGCGCCCGAGCGCGGTGTGTTGGTGGCGTCAGTGACCAGGAATGTGATGGTCGATTGTTCCGGCAGGCCCGAGCCGCGCACCCCGATGACCCCCGGTTGCGCGCTGACGAACTGGATCGCCGCTGGTTCGTCACCGGGGCGCGGCGTTGGTGTACCGGGAGAGTTGACGATGGGCACAGAAATGTTCGGGACTTGCAGACCACCCCCGGTGACGCGCAGTGTCGCAGTGCCGGATGGTGTGCCGGCGGCAATCTCCAGGGTCGCGTCTGCATCACCGTTCGCATCGCTCAACACGGAGCGGCTGATCTTGCCGACCGTGGTCGCGAAGCGCACGCGCACGTTCTCAACGCCATCGCCGAGTTTATTGGTGGCGGTAGCGTGGACGACCGCCAAGCCCTCACTGGTGTCGCTGACGGTAATCGTTGGCGGGTTGACGACCACTTCGAGGTCGCCGATGACGCCGGGTAGCGTGAGCGGCCCGCTCAGACTACTGACCACGCCGCCGACCGTGGCACGGACGAGAACTTCGCTCCCCGCCTGGAGGGCGGGGTACTTGACGCAGGTGATGGCGTCGCCCGGCTGCGGCGAAATTGGGATGCCGGTCTGCGAAGCGAACTGGGTGATGTCGCACGGCGGCGCGCCGTTGGTGGTCGTATTGCTGGAGATGGCGACGTTCCGCGACGGATCCGTGTCGTCTTCCACGCAGGTACCGCCGCCGCAGATCGCATTGTCGGCGCATGGCTGACCGTCGTTGCTGCCGCCGGAACACACGCGGCGGAGCAGGATTTCGAAGAACACCGGCGTGCCATCCTCGACCGTGTTGCCTTGTGCGTCGGTCACTACCGCACTCGCCGTGGTCAGGAGACTCCCGTCATTGTTGTCGATGAAGACCGAATTGATCGTCAGCCCAATACGGGCTACCGGCCCGGAGGTAATGGTGACCACCGCTTGTTGTTCGATGAGCGGGGATGGAACGCCGTTGATCGTGGTGTCCGTACACGCCGCGACCGTGACCGGTCCCGGCTGGGTTCCGCTGCGCACCTGGATGACGGCAAACCCCGCGGTGTCCGACACCACGCTGGGATCGTCGGGCGAACACAGTGTCGTTGGAGTCGCCGCTGGTGTTGCGCTCGGGGTTGGCGTCGTCACCGGCAGGATCACCGCGCCCGGAGCGCTCTGCGCGGAGACGACGTGGTAGTGGACGCGCACCCCACTCAACGGATTCCCGTTGTTGTCGAACACTCGGCCGATGACGGCAGCGAGATCGGCGCCGCCGGTGCCGGACACTTGAATATGGGTTGGGCTCGCCCCGAGTGTGATCGACGCCGGCTCACCCGGCGGCACCCCTGGATTGATCGTGCCGGGCCCGCCGCGGCCGGGAACGACGCTGATTCTGGTTGTCCCGTTGATGCCGCCCGCCAGCGCCGTGATGGTGTACTCCTGTTCGACCGCGTTGGCCGGGATCTGCAGGACCGATGTTGCAACCCCGCCCTGGGCGCCGCTCACTTTGGTGCGGTCCACGAGTGGATTCACCTTGCCGACGGCCGTAATGAACAAGACATCGATGCCGTTGATCGGTTTGTTGTCCGCATCGAACACGGCGGCGGTGAGGTTGATCGTGCCACCCGCAAGACTGCCGACGGTCGACGGATCAGCCTGCAGCACGACGGAGTTGACCGGTTTCGTACTCACGCCGGAGACGATGTTGACTTCGACACTGCCGGTCTTGCCGCACGCCGAGGCGGTCACGTTGAGTGTGCCGAACGACGAGTTCGGTGGGATCGTCAGGGTACTCGTGGCCTGACCCGCCGGTTGTTTGTCCCCGCCCGTCACGTTGACCAGCGGATTGAACGTGCCGACGCGCGGCTGGACGTCGAACAGGACGTTGATGTTCGACACCGGCAGGTTATTGGAGTCGAACACGACTGCGGTAACCAACGGCGTGCCGCCGGCCTGGCTGCTGACATTGAGGGTGTCAGTCTGCACGATGATGGTCTGAACATCCGTGCAAGGCAGTGGCGTGGGCGTGGGCGTGACGGTCTGCGTCGCGCTGCTGACCGGTGTACCGGCAGTTGGAGTCGGTGTACCCAGTTGCCCACCAATGACGATGATGGTCAGTGTGACGGAGAGGCCATTGAATGGACCGTCAACATCGGTGCTGGCGGTGAGTGAGCCGCCGAACAGGCCCAACACGGAGCCGGTGAGCGAACCGTCGTCGCGCGTTTCGTTGCCGTCCGGCAGCGAGATAATCAAGCCCGAACCGCTCTGGAAGCTGATGTGTTGGTGCGCAGCCGGGCTCCCATCAGGGTTGCTCAGCAGTACCGTAAAGAAGGTGGAGGTTCCCTGTGCGATCAGGGCGTCCTGGACACGCAGCGTGATGGAACCGTCGTCGGACGACTGCGTGACCTCGTTGCGGCTCGAACCTGCCCGCACAGGCGTCGAGGTCGCCGTCGGGCCTGCAGCAGGCGTTTCCTGGCCGGGGGTGGGAGCAGAGCCGGCTCCACTGCCCCCGCCGCCACCGCCACCGCCGCCGCAACTGCTGGCAACCAGCGCCAACGCCACCAACGCCGCGGTCGATAGCTTGAACCGGCGTCCCATGTCTTTGCCTCCTCGCCTTGCCGCGGGGGACGTCACAAGGCACCTGCGCCGCCACCCGATGACGTCGTGCAGTTGTCGAAGTCCCCGAATGTAATCTGGTAGTTGACGCTGATCTGGAACGAGCGGTTCGGATCGGAACCGGAGAACGTGACCGTCACCGGGGTAGCTTGGTAGAACACCCCTGGATACTGCGAAATCACCGCCTTGCCAAAGATATCAACGAGGACAATCCCCGAGACGGTCGTCTGATTGGGCTGGCAGGATCCGACGACCCCGAGCGCGCAGTCGCTGTCGACAAAGCATCGCGCGCCGGTGCCACCGCAAGTCTTGCCTTGAAGGCTGGTGCCGAGGGCGCCGTTGGGAATGTTGGCGCGCGCGAGATCGGCAAGCGCCTGCGGATCTGTGGTTTGGAAGTGGATCTGGGTCGAGTACGCCTGCAGCTGAATGTCCGAGCCCTCGTTGTTTTGGAAGATGGCGTTGATCGACGTTTGCGTGAACGGCTCAGGCGTTCCGTCCGGAGGGCAGAGGTTGAGAATGACATCGACATCCGCACTCGACTCGTTGACGGAGTCTGCCTGCGTGATACCGGTGTTGTCCCACTGAATGAATTGCATCACGAGGGCGTCATCGCCTCCGGCTCCACCGGTCGAACCGCACCCGCCCGCCAGCACCGCCAGCAGGGCTACGCCTGTCACCAACCTGCTCAGCCGCCTCATGCAACCCTCCTCGTTCCTACGCTTTAGTTGCTGCGAACGCTGCGATCTCCTGCCCGGTCAGATAGGCAAATCGCGTGCGTCCCAAATCTTCGATGCAAACAAACTTCACCTTGCCCGCCGCCACCTTCTTGTCACTTTCCACGGCCAATCCGAGATTCGCCGTGACCAGCTCGCTCGGCACTTCGACCGGAAGCCCGGCGCGCTTGAGCAACTCCACGATGCGGTCGACGGTCTCTTGCGTGCAGTACCCGCGCGCCCGGGAGACCCTGGCCGCAAACGCCATGCCGATGGCGACCGCTTCCCCGTGCAGGTAGCGCTTGTACTCGGTCAGACTTTCTATTGCGTGTCCGAGGGTGTGACCGAAGTTCAGAATCGAACGGTAGTCGGATTCGCGCTCGTCGCGCTGCACGACGTGCGCCTTCAGCTCGCAGCACCGCTTGACAATCTGCCGCAGCAACTCGGCGTCCAGCGCGAGGATATGATCGAGGTTTTGCTCGATCAGTACGAAGAGCTCGGCGTCGAGGATGGCGCCGTACTTGATCACCTCGACCAGCCCCGCCAGCAGCTCGCGCCGTGGGAGGGTCCTCAGCGTGTCGAGATCGATGAGGACCAACTGCGGTTGATAGAATGTGCCAATGAGATTCTTCCCGGACGGGTGGTTGACGCCAGTCTTGCCGCCGACGCTGGAATCGACCTGGGCAAGCAGAGTGGTGGGCAACTGGACGAACGGCACGCCGCGCAGGAAGGTCGCCGCAGCAAAGCCGGCGAGGTCGCCGATCACCCCACCGCCCAACGCCAGCACCGCGGAACCCCGGTCGTGGCGCGCGTCGAGCAGGCGATCGTAGATGAAGGTCAGCCAGGCGAGGTTCTTGTGCTCCTCACCATCCGGGATCTCGATGCTGGTGGTGCGGAAGCCAGCCGCATGCAATGACGTAACGACGCGGTTCGAATACAGCTTGCCGACCGTCGGATTGCTGACGATTGCTGCCTGGCGACCGCTCAGCAAACCCCCAAGGCGCGGACCGACTTCATTGAGCACGCGCGTGCCGATGACGATCGGATAGGAGCGTTCACCCAACTCGACGGTGACCGTGTCCACCTGCGAGCCGGTGCTGCTCTGGCTGGCGTCGGGCTGCACTGCAGGTTCCGTTGGCGGGCGGCTGGGCGGCTGCTGGAGGAAAGCGAGGATGTCGTTGACGACCGCGTCGATGGAACGATGAGAGGTGTCGACGGTCAGGTCGGCTTGGGCATACGCTGCGGCACGTTGGTTGAGGAGCTGACCGACACGCGCGCGCCGTTCGGCGTCAGCCAACAGCGGACGACTGTCATCTGCAGCAGTGCGTTGCAGGATCTCCTCGACGTCCGCGGTCAGACAGACGATCGGTCCAGCAGCACGCATGCGCTCGAGATTCTCGGCGTCAACAATCGCCCCGCCACCGGTCGCGACCACGGCGTCCGTCTGCATGGCCTGCGCCACCATCCGGCGTTCCACGGCACGAAAGTAGGCTTCCCCATCGGTGGCAAAGATCGCAGCGACCGTGCGCCCCTCGAGTTCCTCGATCTGCTGGTCGGTGTCGACGAATGGCTTCCCGAGCGTCTGCGCCAGCCGTCGTCCGACGGTTGTCTTGCCGGTGCCCATGAAGCCGGTCAGGATCACACTCATGTTCGACCCGCGACCCGCATCGTCTCGCTGCCGCGTGGCAGCGGCAACGTCTCCGGTTGGTCAATTCTCTCTCGATACATCGCGGTTCTTCCACAGATCCTCAGCCGACGGGAGTCCGGCGTGGGCACCGCCCATGATCCGCGGCGTCAAAAAGACGAGCAGATCCTCGCGTGCGTCCGTCTTGCTGAGGCTCTGGAACAGCCACCGCAGCCCCGGGATATCTCTCAGGAACGGAATGCCGGTCTGCGTGACATTCAGGTTGTCGCGGTAGATACCGCCGAGCACTACGGTCTGACCGTTTTTGACCAGGATGTGCGAGTTTGCCTCGCGGGCGATCTCGGTGGGTATCTGGTCGACCTGACGGGTAAAGTCGGCCTGACTCGACTTGGCGTACATGTCGAGCAAGACAAAGCCGTCGGCCGACACTTGCGGTGTGACGACGAGGATGATGCCGGTTTCGATCTTCTCGGTGGCCGTCGAGGCGGTACCGGCCGCACCACCGGCGCCGGTATTGATGACAGTCCCGGTCGAAGGCAGCTTGACGCGCAGGATCGTCAGGCTCTTGATGGTTGCGGCCACGTTGTTGAGCGTCACGACGCGCGGTCGCGAAATGATGCGGGCCTTGCCCTCCTTTTCGAGCGCCGTCAGACGGACGTCCAGCGTATGTGCACCATTGATCGAGCCGAGGGCGAGATCGAATGCTCCGCCACCGGACGTCGGGTCCACGGGAGCCGGGAAGTCGGCGAGGAAGGGCACGCCATTGGCACCGGTGGTCAGTCCCGACCCGCCGAGACCGACCGTGCCGGGGAAATTGAAGCCGGTAGGATTGCCGGTCGCCGGACCGGCGAGATAGCGATAGCCCCACTGAATGCCGAGGTCGCGTTCGAAACTGGTGGTTGCCTCGACGATGTTGGACTCGATGAGCACCTGCGCGGATTGCACGTCGAGTCGCCGCACCAGCTCGCGCGCGTTGTCGATGCCCTTCTGAATGTCGCGCACGATCAGGGTGTTGGTGTACTCATCCACAAAGACGCTACCGCGATTGGTGAGCACACCCGTCTCGACGGCGCCGCCGGTGCGGGCGCGGACGGCGTTGAGCCCCGCGCCGCTGATGATCTCAGCGAGCTTGGTCGCCTTGGCGTAGTTCACCTTGATGTATTCGACGTGCAAGGGCTCCACCGCACGCTGCGCGTCCTGTGCTTTGCGCAGCTCCTCACGCTCTTCGCGCAGGCGCTTCACCGTCGAGATACGCAAAACATTGCCTTCTTGCGTACTCTCGAGACTCAGCACCTGAAGCACGATATCGAGGGCTTGGTCCCACGGGACATCGAACAGCCGCAGCGTCACCTTTCCGCGCACGTCGTCGGTGGCGACGATGTTGAGCTTACTGACCTCGGCAAGCAGGCGCAGCACGTTGTGGATATCTGCATCCTTGAAGTCGAGGGAGACGTGTTGCCCGTAGTATCCCTTGTGGCTGGCAGGAGTGTCGGTGGCCGTGCCGGCCTCGGTGACCGTGATGCGGTCGGCACCGCTGGCTTCTGCCGGCGGCGGAGCAGGACGCGACGTCCGGGCCGTTGTGGCGGGGTGCTTCTCGGGCGCGGGCGGCGCTTCTCGCTGCGCCGTTTCGACGGCGCGTCGGGTAAAGACGAGTTGCTCGCGGACCGGTTGGTTGGCACCGGAGGGTTCACCCAGGAAGGCAACCACCGTGTCGTTCAGATCGTTGACGGTGTAGGTGGGAGCGTTTTCGCCGTGCAGCCCGACCGTCAGGCGGATTTTGCCGTCGGCACGCGCGATACCGATCTCCGAGATCACCGGGTTCTCCACCGCATACTTCTGGGCGCCGCTCTCGGCGGCGACCCCTTCGGTGCCGGCGATGTCGATCACCAGGCGGGCCGGCTTTACCAGCACGTAGTGCGTGATGGCGGCAGGGGCGGCGCTGAGCTTCACGAACAAGCCCTGCTGGCCGTTGTCTTCGATGACCTTGATCTCCCGAATGTCGAGGGTGCCTGCGGGTGCCGACGCTGGGCCGGCAGGCAGAGCGGTCTCGGTGAGTTCCTGGTCAGGAGGCTGCACCGGCGAGGACGCCGAATTCGCCGATTCCTGGGAAACGACCGTGGGCCGTGCACACGCGCCACATACGACCGCACTCAGCAGGACAAAACCGCACCGAACCGCGCCCGAACCGCTCCATCGCATCATTGAGTCACTCCCGTTCCGACTAGTTGGTGCTTTCCTTCGGTGTTTCCATGACAACGCGGTTGATCTGCTCCTTGCCATAGAAATCGAGGACGCGTTCCTCCACGACGATCCGTTGCGGCTCAATCGCCGTGACCACGCCGCCGTTACGCCCGATCGGGGTGCCGATGGTCACGATGAATCCCATTCCGACGCTATCCTCGACCATGGCGCGCGGCGGGCTGAGTTCCCAGACGGTGCCGACGACGACGAGTTGGCCCAGCTCGTACCGTTGCAAAGGAGTCAACTGGGTGCGGACCTCCGGACGGATGTCGAGCGTGAACGGACGAAATGGGTCGCGGCGCCCGGCCGGATTGTATGCCGGCGCTGCCGCTTGATCGGCCATTGCCGGCTGGGCATCTGCAGCGGGCGGGGGCGGCGCGTCTTCCGCTTGCGCTGGCTCAAGGGCAGCCAGTAGCAGCGCGGCACACAGCCAGTGAGCGGGCTTCACTGTTTGCCTCCCTTTTCTTTTTCCTTCTGCTTGGCGATACGTTCGCGCTCCGCCTCGTCCAGAAAGCGGAAGGTGGTGGCCACACAAGCCGTGTCGAGCTCGATGGCCTCGGCCTCGATCTTCGCAGGGCTCTTGGTCGTGACGTTGCTGACGTTGACGATGCGCGCCATGTGCCCCACCTTGTCGAAGAACGCCGCGACCTGGTGGTAGGTCCCTTTCACCAAGATGTCGACCGGCACCTCGGCATAGAATTCCTCGAATTTTTCCGGGCGTTGCCGGAACTGGATGATCTCCAGCCCGGATTCACGGCCGAGCGAGGAGATACTGCTGAGCAGGTCCGGGATTTCCTTGGTGTCCGGCAGCTGCGCGACCGCCTTGCGCAGATCCCCGTCGAGCTGGGCAACTTCCTTACGGGTGCGCTCGAGATTGGCAACCATAGCCTTCTTTCGATCGCGGTCGCTTGTCAGCTCGGCCTTGTGCTGTTCCTTTTCGTCGATCTCCGCGCTCCGCGGCCAATACAAAAAGTACGCGTAGACGAAAAACAGCAGGGCAACCCCGCCGACCAGCGCGAGCACTCGCTGTCGGGGTGGCAGGTCAAGGATGCGCTCGAGGAGGTCGTTCATCACACACCCTCACGTACCGGTTTTGGCAGCGGCTGGGCTGGGGGCTGCGGTCGGCTGCGCTTTGCCGCCCCTGCCGAGGTAGTCCAGCTGGGCTTTCACAATGAACTTCTTGAAGACCATGCCACTGTCATTTCCCAGCGGCCCACGGACCGGTTCGCTCTGCGACGTCTCCACCAGATCGACGTCGAAAAAGTACGGCGAGCTCTGCAGCGACCGCATGAATGCAGCGATGGTCTGGTTGTCCAGGGCCATGCCCGTGATCGTTGCTTGACCATTGGTTTCATTGAAGTTCACGAGCCACAGCTTCTGGGGGGTCGCGCCACTCAAGTCCTCGAGCATGCGGACCGGCCCGACGCGCTTCTGTTTGAGGTCCTCGATGACTTTGAGCTTCGCCTGAAGTTCCGTGCGCTTTTTTTCGAGATCGTGGACTTCTCGCGTCTGGGCGTTGTAGCGTTGGATCTCGGCATTGAGTTGGGCGATGTCCCCATCGAGCTGGGCCATGCGGCGGCCTTGCAGGACATACGGGATCACCATGACGAGCAAGGCGACGCTGATGCTCAGCAGCGCGACCGACAGTTGCTGGCGGCGTCCAAGGGCGCGCTGCGCCTCCTTGATGGGCAGGAGATTGACGCGGATCATTTGTCGTCCGGCCGCCGGATGGCCAGCCCCACAGCCACCGCAAACTCTGCGGCCTGCTGGTGCATTTGCGGAGTGTCGATCTTCGGATCGAGCGTCACATGCGCGAATGCATTGGCAATCTCGACAGGGGCTTGCACCCGTTCACTGAGCTGCTCCGCCAGCCCCGGCATGCGCGCGACACCGCCGCTCAGATAGACGGCATCGATCTTTTCATCGGTGGCGGCGGTCCAAAAGAAGCTGAGCGCGTGATGGATCTCCTCGATGAGGGCCGCAGCAGCGGAGTTGCTAACCGCGGCCGCGTGCTCGGCCGGCACATCCGCCCTCGCCGCCCCGGTCTTCAAGGCTTCGGCGTCCTCCGCACTGACGTTCAGATCGCGCATCAAGGCCTCGCTGATGTCACGCCCGCCGACGGGCACGTCGCCCGTGAACGTCGATCGGCCGCCCTTCAAGATGTTGATCGAGGAGTAGCGCGCGCCGATGTTTACCAGCGCAGTCACGCGGTCCGGAACGGGCTCGTAATTCGTCTCGAACATGTTCTCCAGTGCAAAATAGTCGACATCGATGACCACGGGGATGAGACCAGCCGCACGTACCGTCTCCGCATAGCTGGCTACGATGTCCTTCTTGGCAGCCACCAGCAGCACCTCCATGCGTTTGCCATCGTCAAGGTAGTCCGTGACCTGGTAGTCCAAATTCACGTTCTCGAGGTCCTCAGGAATGAAGTTGCCCGCCTCGAAGAGGATCGTGTTCTCGAGTTCCCGAGGACTTTGTGCGGGCAAGGTCACCCGCTTGATGATCACTGCCGGGCCCGGCACCGCGGTGATCGTCTTGCGGGCACGGATCCCATGGCTCTCGGTCAATGCCCGGGTAGCCTCAGCCACCGCTGCGGTCTCATACACCATATTGTTCTGGATCGCTGACGCCGGCGTCGGCAGAACGGCCGCGTTGGTAACCCGCAAGTCGCCGGGCCGCCCCCGCATTTCCAGAACCTTGATGTTGCTCGAACCGATGTCGACGCTGAGGTACGGTTCGTCACGTCTCATGGGGAGCAGATCCGATAGTGACGCGGTGAACACGCGACTGACGCGCTTCGCCCACTCCGCCCCTATGGCCATCTACAACCCCGCTCCCACAACCCCCCGCAACCCCACCCCGGCGATGAAAGTCCGTTGGTTTCGCGAGAGTATGAAGCCAGCACTCAATGATGTCAACAATTTCACTCCCCTTCCGGCACGGCGTTGCCGCGCGCGTCCGATCGCGGAGCGAATTCCAGGCCACCACGCGCTTCTACGCCGCGCATTGTCTCAGAAAAGTACGTTTTGCGCGCTGGCGGCAAAGTTGTGCCACCGAAGTAGCTTTTGCACGGGTGATTATTCGACACCACCTACACGAATAGAGGGGCGCGGGCACGCCACGCTGATGGCGCAGCGCCACTATTTGATACCGATCTTTTGATGCTGATCTATTGCTGCGGGGTTGCCGCGCACCGGGCGCTCGTGGCCTTGACCGGGTGTCCGCGGAAACCCGTCGCCAATGCGTACACTTCCGCCGAACGCTTGCGCGTGGCATCAGGCCGAGAGAGGTGGACGTCCCTGAACCTGGTGCGCAACCGCGCAGCGTACTGCGGGAGGTTGCTGCCCATGAACAGCTTCACCACGAGCGTACCGCCCGTTTTGAGGATACGCTCGGCCCACTGCAGCACGCAGTCGGCGAGTGCCTGCGCCTGCGCTGCATCGCGGGCACGCACACCGCTCAGCTTGGGGGCGAGATCGGAAAGCAAGACGTCTGCCTTCCCATCGCAGAGTTGTCTGACCCGCTCCAGCGTGTGCTCAGCATTGATGTCCCCGACCACGGTGATCGCATTGGGTTCGGACAATGGTGCGATGGCTCGCAGATCGACGCCGATGACCTTCCCCTGCGGACCCACCTCTGCAGCGGCGATCTGCAACCAACCGCCCGGCCATGCACCGAGCTCGACGACCACGTCGCCAGGGCCCAGCAGCCGCCCACGTCGTACCAACTCTTGCAACTTGAACGCCGCGCGCGATCGCAAGCCCGCGGCCTTGGCCCGCACGTAGTAGGCATCTTTCCGTTGATACATCGAATGTGACGCTAACACTCGAGGCTGTCGCCCTCAAGATTGCGTCGCAGTGGCTTCACTTCATTTCGCGCCCTCGCTACAGTGGCCCGCTCGATGAGTTTCAACCTCGATCATCTGAATCCGCAGCAGCGCGAAGCGGTATTGCACGTTGAAGGACCGCTGTTGGTGCTGGCCGGAGCGGGCAGCGGGAAGACACGCGTGCTGACGCATCGCATCGCCCACCTGGTGCTGCAGTGCGGGGTGCCCCCGGAACGGATTTGCGCCGTGACTTTCACCAATAAGGCCGCGCGCGAGATGCGCGAGCGCACCATCCGCATCGTGGAGGCCGGCAACCTGGTGTCCCTGACCACCTTCCACTCGCTCGGCGCACGAATCCTCCGGCGGCACGCCACGCGCATCGGTCGTCGCAACGACTTTGCCATCTTCGACGAAGCCGACCAGCGCATGGTCATCCGCAAGGTGGCTGCCGAGTTGCAGCTCAGCGACGAGCAGTACCCGCCCGCCCGCCTGCTCGCTGCCATCGATCGCGCCAAGAACGACGGACTTGCGCCGCGTCACCTGCACGCCGACGCCGGAGACCCCGTCGCACGCATTCTTGCCGCCGTGTACGATCGCTATCAGGCCGGGCTCGCCGCCAACAACGCGCTCGATTTCGGGGATCTCCTTCTCTGCACCATGGACCTGTTTCGACAGGAGCCGGCCGTGCTGGCGCTCTACCAGGAGCAGTTCCAGTACCTGATGGTGGATGAGTATCAGGATACCAACCGCGTGCAGTATCAGCTCATGCGCCTGATCGGTTCGGCGCAGCGTAACGTGTGCGTCGTCGGCGACGACGACCAGAGCATTTACCGCTGGCGTGGGGCCGATCTACGCAACATCCTTGACTTCGAGAGCGACTTTCCCGGCGCCCGCGTGCTACGGCTCGAACAGAACTACCGCTCGACGAAAAACATCCTGGCAGCAGCAGGGGCCGTCATCCAACACAACGTCGGTCGCAAGGGCAAGTCGCTGTGGACGGAAAACATCGCTGGCGAGCCTCTGGTTCTCTACACGGCGCTCGACGAGCGGGCGGAGGCACGGTACGTCGTGCGTGAAATCGAGCAACTGCTGCGTGCCGGCTATTCTGCCGGCGATGTCGCCATCTTCTACCGCACCAACGCGCAGTCGCGGCCCCTGGAGGAGGAACTGGTGCGCACGCGTCTGGCATACAGCATCGTTGGTTCGACACGTTTCTACGATCGCAAAGAGGTTAGGGACCTGCTGGCATACCTGCGGCTCATCGCCAATCCGCAGGACAGTGTCAGTCTCATGCGCATCATCAATGTACCACCGCGCGGCATCGGCAAAACGAGCACCGACGCGCTCGAACGAGCCGCGGCGGCGCGGAAGCTCCCCCTCGCCCATCTCCTGTCCGACACCAGTGCCCTCGGCCTGACACCCACTGTCAACGATCGGCTCGCCGCGTTCGATGCTCTGTGCGCGCGGCTGCGCGCCGCTGCGCGTACGTCGGTCGCCGCCGCGCTGCGCGCCGTGCTTGCGGAAACCGGCTACCTCGAACGCCTGCAAGCCGAGACGACACCCGAGGCCGAGGCACGTGTGGAGAACGTCAACGAACTGCTGTCCGTCTGCGAGGAGTTCGATGCAACTGCCCCCGAGGCGTCCTTGCTTGCTTTCCTCGAACAGATCGCCCTGATCGCCGATGTGGATTCATACGCCGCCACCCAGGAGCGCGTGACGCTCATGACGCTGCACAACTCGAAGGGCCTCGAGTTTCCCGTGGCCTTCATCATCGGCATGGAGGAAGGGCTGTTTCCGCACGAACGTTCACTGGAACAACCGGATGCCATCGAAGAAGAGCGGCGTCTGTGCTACGTCGGCTTCACGCGGGCCCGGCAGCGTCTCTACCTTGTTCACGCCCTGCAGCGCCACTTGTTTGGTCGCGTGCAGCACAACCTTCCGTCACGGTTCCTGGCTGAGATTCCGGAACCGCTCCTGCGCCGCGAAGGGAACGCGCGGTCACTGTCGCCGGATGAGCCGACGGTGGATTACTCGTATTCGCAACTTGCCGAGGTTCCCCGCGTGGTTCGGCGCCAGAGACCGGTGCCGGGAATGACCAATGACTCGGGCTTCGCCGTCGGCCAACGTGTGCTCCACGCCGAGTTCGGCCCGGGCGTCGTTCGAGCTGTCGAAGGGAATGGAGAGCGCACCAAGCTCACGGTGCGCTTCGAGCGATCAGGCATCAAGAAGCTGATCGCCCGCTACGCCGCGTTGGAACGCTTCGATCAGCGGTAGCCGCCGATGTCTTCGTGCGGCCGATGACCGAATACCGGCTCGAGGGAGGGACGCGAGACGAGGTAGTGGAAGGGCCGGAAGATCAGCCACTCGGCTGCGTAGCCGACCGGATAGATGAGGTAGGCCGCCACCCGCAAGGGATGCGACTGCGTGTCATCATAGTCGTCAGGCACAGCTGCGGCTGGGCCAGCTGTACAGGCGAGCACCATCGCAAACAGAGCGGCAACCGCGAATCGTTTCATGGCTCAAGCCTCCTACCGATCACGGTAACAAACGAAAGCCGCCTTTCCAAGCGACACTTTGCTACACCCGCCAGCCGATGAAGCTCCACTGCCGTCCGGTCGGCCCCTTGGCGGCGCGGTGGGAGAAGTACGCCGCCGCCGCGCAACGCGTGCATGGCCCGACGGTCACAATGGACATCGGCCGCACGCCGGTGCGCTGTAGGATTGCGGCGTTGGCGCGCCGCAGATCGAGCATCGCTTTGGGGCCGCCGTCTCGCGCGACAGCCTCGGGCATCGGACCCCAGGCATCTTCGACGGCGTTGGCGATACTGCGATCAACCTCGTAGCAGCAGCCGCCGATTGCCGGTCCCAGAGCGGCCTGCACCTCGGTAATGGGCGTACCGAATGCTTCCACGATATGCCGCACGGCGCGCTGCGCCACACCGGCGAGCGTGCCACGCCACCCCGCATGCACTGCTGCGATAACGTGGTGTTGTGGCGCCACCAGCAGAATCGGCACGCAGTCGGCCGTCAGGGTCCCGAGCGCGGTCGCGGCTACACGCGTCACCATGGCATCTGCCTCTCCGCCCTGCGTGCTTGCCGCGTCGATCAGGGCGACACGATCGCCATGTACCTGCTGCATGTGTGCACAGCGCAGTGCGCCCGCGACCGCACTGGCACGCCGCCAGTTCTCCTGCACGGTGTCGGCGTCGTCGCCGACGCGGTACGACAAATTCAGCTCCGCAAACGGCCCGCAGCTGGCCCCGCCAGCGCGCCCGAGGAAGCCGTGGACCAGATTCGGTATCGTCTCCCACGCCGGCACCCGCAATGCCGGCACCTGATGCGCCCGCTTTGCCACAGACTACAGGCAGGTGCGCTCTCAGCTACGCTCCGAGCAGCACAGCCGCACCAGCTCCCGCAGGTGGGCGGAACTGGCCTGCTCGAGATGCAAAATCATGTCGATGGCCCGTTCCATTTTCTCCTTGCGCAGGGTGTAGCGCGTCTCCCGCCGAAACTTGTCTTCAACTGCCTTGCGGCGCTCGTCGAATCCACGGCCGGCTCCACCCAGTGGAACCTCCTGTTCGAGTTCGAAGCTGCGACCGTCGTGCATCTCGATGCGCACCCGCGCGCCAAACGACATCTTGAAGCCGGTGAGATCCAAGCTGTTGAGATCCAGCTGAAAATGCGCGGCGTCGCTCCCGCCCACCGTTCTCAGTAACGAACGTTCGCGCGTACGCTCCGCGATGGTGTCGTCCAAGGCGAGGTGGACACGGCTGGCAAGATCCCAGGTGGCCGCATCACGAATGCGGTCGCGGGTGAATTGCCGGGCGGTGAGTTCCTTGTCCATCAAAGCGGCTGCCACGTTGTAGCCGACGGTGAAATTGAGTGTCGTGGGCAAACTGTCCGGTCCCTTGAGGTGCTGTGCAGCGAGTGCGTCCATTCCCAGAGTGAGCGGCCCCGCCGCAACGTGCACTTCCTTCACCTTCTTCGCATCGATCGAGTGCGCCCGCACCAGCATAAGCACGCAATCGATCGACGTGTCGAGGTATGCACAGCCGGGGTACACCTTGTAGCACAGCGTATCGGTGAGCCAGACTTTGCCGAACCCGCCAAACGCACCCATGAGTGGCTGCGGCGCGAACACGTGGGGGAAGCCCGCGCTGCCGTCGAGGACGTCGACGGCAGCGCGCATGCCGTTGGCCGCCAGCTGGGCGGCTTGCACTCCGATGGGTGCGGTCAGCGACGCGATCAGCGCCTTGGCATCGGAACCAAAGAAACTTGCCTGCAAGGGCCGCGTCGGCTGCGAGAGTGCGATGCTGATCGCGGACTGGATCTGCTGGGCATCGAGATCGAATACCTTGCCGGCAATGATTGCCGCCCCGACGGAGTGGATGAAGCTCCACATCTGGCCGTTGAGCGGCCCGAGAAGCACCGACGCCCCGATGCGGCCCTCGATCTCGTTCGCCAGCGTTTGCGCCAGGAGGAAATCCTTGCCGCTGAAACCGACCTTCTCCGCCAGGGCGAGGGTCACCAGCACGGCCGAGTGTCCGGTGTGACCTGCGAACAGATAGTCATCGAAATCCAACGCCATGCTGAGCGCAGTGTTGGCAAAGATCGCGTTGTGCAGCGACGTGCGCTCGCCGGAGGGAATCATGGTGGCGTCCCTGCCGCCGGACCATTCTTTGACGGTCCGGCTGACCGTGCGCCCGGCATCCGAGAAGTGACCGGCATGCACCGCAGCGATCATGCTCAGGACCTGGTTCTTCGCCTCCTCGGTGACGCGGCGGGGCAGATCCTCGAAATGCGTCTGGGCGACCCATTCCGCAATGCGCGCCGTGGTGCTGCCTGTACTCATGCACAACCTCCTCTCTCAACCGTCCACCGCCCCTGCGGTGCACGCTGCTTGTACTCCAAAGCACCGCCGCGACGCCAGTGGCGCGCCTGCCCGAGATCGATCATGCGCCGATCTCACCAGAAGCGAGGGTGAGGAGATGGAAGGCTACCAGGGTCAGTGCGTTACTGACGGCGCCACGGCGGATCAACTCCGGCACTTGATCGAGCGGTACCACCTCCGTGGCGAGTTCTTCCGTCGCGTCCCACTGTGGCTCACCTTCCGGCTCGCTGTCGTACGCCACGAACATATGACAGCGGTTGTTCATGATCGCTGGGTTGGGATGCACGATCCCCAACGGTGCGAGGCGACCGGTGTAGCCGGTCTCCTCCCGTAACTCGCGCCGCGCAGCGTCCGCCGGCGTCGCATCGCTTGCGTCGATGAGTCCGGCGGGTACCTCGAGCGTCACGTCGCGAATGCCGTGACGGAACTGCCGCACCATGACGACGCGGCGATCACCAGTCAGCGGCACCACATTGACCCAGTCGCCGGTTTCGAGCACGTGGAAGTCATGGGTCAGGCCGGTTCCCTGCGAGCGGCTCCAGTCCCGCCGCACGGAGAAAATGCGGCAGCGATAGATGATCTCGGATTTGATCACGTCCCAGCGCATCGGCGCTCACCACAACCGCCGGTATTCGATCGCCGGACAGCGGTCCATGACGACCGTGAGGCCGGCCGCTTGCGCCCGGGTCGCCGCCGCCTCGTCGATGACTCCCAGCTGCATCCACAAAATGCGCGCACCCACAGCGATCGCCTCGTCCACGACCGCGCCGGCGTGATCGGCGCGGCGGAAGATGTCGACCATCTCAATCGCGTCGGGAATCGCGTGCAGCGCAGGGTAACAGGGCCGTCCGAGAATCGTCGTCGCCAATGGATTGACCGGCACGACGGTGTGCCCCTTCTCCAGCAGCAAGCGTGCAATGCGATGACTGTCGCGACTGGGGTCGGGGGAGCAGCCGACCACGGCGATGCGGCGCGGTCGTGACAGGATGTCGCGGATGACGTGGTCGGGAGGGTTGTGAAACATGCGGGCGATGCGCGGTCGCACTCACGCCGGCGTCAGGCGCGCCATGGCGCGCTCGAGGCAGGCCTTGATCTCGTCACGGCACGCGGCGTACACGTCTTCACCTTTGCCGACCGGATCTTCAATGTTGCCGCGGCCGCCGGCAAACTCCTTGAGTGTGTAGACGTCCTTGCCGGCGGCTTCCGGGAAGGCGTCACGCAGCATGTGCACCTGCTCCTCGGTCATCGCCAGGATCAGGTCGGCATCTGCAATGAGGTGGCGATTGCGCTTCAAGTCGGTTGAGGTCGCGTCGGAGGGCACGTGGATGCCCTCGTCGCGCAGCACCAGCCGCGCATCCATGGAAACCAGAGCGCCATCACGCGCGTACGAAGCGACACCACCTGACTCGACTGAGAGGTGTTCATGCAGGGCACGCTCCTCCAACATGCGTTTGAGGAGGGCCTCGGCGATCACGCTGCGACTCGTGTTGGCGTGACAGATGAACAGGATCTTTCGGTAGGCTGGCAAGGTGCTAAACCGCGCGCGGCGGTCTGGGAGGTCCCGGACCGCCGCGCCAACGTAGTGTGGTGCGTGGCTACGACGACAGCGCGCTGGCGAGCAGCGAGCCCATGTCTTCCTTTGCGGTAGCGCCCTTGCTCAACTCGGCCTTGAGCGCCGTGCCCAGGTCGGCAGCATCCCAGACGGCGCGCTTCGATACCTTACCCACACTGTGCCAGCCCTGCATGAGCCACACGGTCCCCGCGCCGACACGGAAGACCTCGCCGTGCACATCTTTTGCGTCGTCACTCGCCAGCCACGCCACCAGGGGCGAGATGTGCTCGGGGGCGAAGGCGTCGAACTCGCCCGCCCCCACTTGGCGGCCCATGATTGCGGCCGTCGACGGCGTCGCATCGACCGTCAGGCGCGTGCGCGCGATCGGTGCGATGGCGTTCGCGGTGACCGCGTATTTCGCCATCTCCTTGTCGATGATGATGGCCATGGCCGCCAGCGCTGCCTTGGCGGAACCGTAATTCGATTGACCGACGTTGCCCAGCAGGCCCGCATCGGAGGCGGTGTTGATGATGCGCCCGTTGAGCATGTTGCCCTTCTTGTGCTCCTCGCGCCAGTATTCGCAGGCGTGGCGTGCCATGTTGAATGAGCCCTTCAGATGCACCCCCAAGACCGCATCCCAGTCCTCCTCCGCCATGTTGAAGATCATGCGGTCGCGCAGGATGCCGGCGTTATTCACCACGATGTTGAGCTTGCCGAACGTGTCGATGGCGCATTGGATGATGCGCTTGGCACCCTGGAAGTCGGTGACGCTTTCGCCGTTGGCTACCGCTTCCCCGCCCATTTTTTTGATCTCGGCGACCACTTCCTGGGCCGGGGTACCGGTCGCTTGCCCGCTGCCGTCGAAGTGTGCGCCCAAGTCGTTCACCACGATCTTGGCACCGTGCTTCGCCATCAACAATGCTTCTTCGCGTCCGATGCCGCGGCCAGATCCGGTAATCACCGCGACTTTTCCCTCCAGCAGACGTGCCATGCCTTCCTCCTTATGAAATGAAATCTTCGGTCTCGGGTTTCAGATTGTCTTGAAGCGACTCAGGACCAACGCAGATATCTGCCAAGAAAATTCACGTCTTGTCAAGGTTGGCAGCGCGCGGGCAGCGTCGATTCGCCTTTGACCTCGCTGCAGGTGCCGTCTATGATGAACGAGAAGGTAGCAGATCGTGCGCCAGTTCGTCTACGGAGTGATCCTGGGTGCCGCGTCAATGTACTTGTACGAGCGTCTGGATCCACCCGCGATCCTTGCCTATCTGAACGCGGCGACGGAGTCGGCGGTCCAATCCACGTCCGGCTACGGTGGCACGCACCACCGCAAGTAGCAGTCCGCCCTTACGCAGTCCGAGACACGGGCGACGGCCCACCGGGCGCCACGATGAAATCGCTGCCCCCGGACCCTGGCAGCGTGTCGGACTTGGAAGCCCGCAGCGACCAACCGGAGCGGGCCATGGAAATGACACCGGCCGCAGGCCTAGCGCAACGCAACGATGGTGCGGCCGCAGGCGGAGCGGCCGGCGCGGCGCAGCAACTGCAAGCTTTCGGTGCGCGACATCTGCCCGGTGCGCCGGAATGCCCGCGTGGCGCGTGCGATGCAGCGCAGGTAGTCGGTCTGCCCCTCCCATTGCTGGCCAGCGGCCGGTCCCTCACACGGGCACAGCTGCGCGATGCTGCAACCCTGTGAATTCACCAACCCGTCGGCTGTGCCCGGACAGTGATCGCACGCATCACCGACACCGTCGCCGTCGCTATCGCTCTGATCGCTGTTGGCCACGCTCGGACAGTTGTCTCGCGCGTCCGGCACCCCGTCACCATCCGCATCAGCCGGCTGTTCATTCACCAGAGAGGCTGACAGCACCAAGACGTACGTCTGCTCGCCTGTCCGCGGCGATGACAAGATGATGGTGATGCCGCCGTCCGTCGCGTGCTGCCGCCGTCCGCTGGTCAAGAGCACCTTCGTACCGTCGATCTCTGCTTCGAGTACCATTGCCTGGCGGTCGGGTCCAATCCGTTGGAGAAATCCATGACCGCCCAGCGTGTGTCGGGCGCTGGACAGACTGATCGAGGTAACCGCTGCTACGTTGGAGGCCGTAGTGACCGGCAGGACCGTGACGTCAAAGGTGCCGATCAGTGGCTCCGGCGCGGCCGGCGGCTCGCCGCAGGCGTTGCACAATGACGTGATGGAACTCCCCGAGTTGAGGATGTAGTGTCGAGTGCCTGCAGACGCAACCGCACTCCAGAAGGTCACCCAGCAAAGCGCGGCCACGAAGACGCCCGACAGGCGTCGCGCGGTAAACATGCGAACGGAGCGTATCCCGTGCGCTGCGCTCACGCAAGACTTTTCGAACGACCGGGTAGCGTCAATGTCCTGAGCCCGGTCGAAGGAGGGAGCGGCCATCGAAAAGACGCTGGCCGCAGGCCCTAGAATGGAATGTCGTCGTCCGCGCCGGGCGGCCCCATGTCCTCGCCCGGTGGAACGCTGACGGCCTCGTGTGGGGCGCGGGCTGCACCGCCACTCCCGCCCCCAAGGAAGCGCACGTCGCGGGCAACGATCTCGGTGATGTAACGCTTGTTACCGTCCTTATCGTCGTACTGGCGCGAGCGAATGGACCCTTCGACGTACACCTGCCGCCCCTTGGACAAGTACTGCCCACATGCCTCGGCTGGTTTGCCCCAGACCACGACGTTGTGCCATTCGGTGCGTTCCTGACGGTTTCCGTCCTGGTCCGTCCACCTCTCCGACGTCGCCACCGGGAACTTGGCCAGCGCTTTGCCATTCGGCGTGAAGCGCACCTCCGGATCCTTGCCCAGATTGCCGACGAGAATGACTTTGTTCACCACGGTGAGGGGACCGTAACAGAGCGCTCTCGGCGGTGTCAAGGCGCCAGCCCCGGCCCACTGTGCGAAAGCTGCGCGTGGACCGGTTCGAGGTTCCTGCAGCAGCGCATCCCATGCTAAGAGCCTGCCGCATGCGGGCCCCGGCTGAAGCGCTTGCCACGTACGTCCCTCTGCGGGTCGTCGAGCGGCTGCGCGCCGGTGGTGTTTGCGGACCGTTCGTCGAACGCTTTCCGGCGGCGCTGCTGTTCGCCGACATCTCCGGCTCGACCGCGCTGGCCGAGCGGCTGGCGGCACGCGGGCCGTCAGGCGCGGAGGAGTTCAGCCGTCTGCTCAACACCTACCTCGGCGCGTTGATCGACGTGGTAACCGCGCACGGCGGTGACGTCGTGAAGTTTGCGGGTGACGGACTGCTTGCCCTCTGGCCGTCGCCAGAGAACGACCTTGCCGCGGCGACGCGGTGCGCGGCAGAGTGCGCGCTTGCCGCGCAGCGCGCGATGGCGGCGCTCGGCGGCAGTGAAGCGGTCCAGTTGTCGATGTCAATCGGCGTGGGCGCCGGCG
>DATKMS010000492.1:0-17041 GCA_035541735.1 Candidatus Margulisiibacteriota bacterium | reverse complement strand
GCGCCAGCCGCATTGCCGGGTAGCTATGTGCGGACGGGATAACCGCTGAAAGCATATAAGCGGGAAGCCCCCCCCAAGATAAGGTATCCCTGGGCCGCAAGGCCCCTAAAGGCCCCTCGAAGACGACGAGGTTGATAGGCCAGATGTGAACGCGCAGTAATGCGTGCAGCTAACTGGTACTAATTGGCCGTGCGGCTTGACCACTATTTATTACTTTGTCGCCCCCAAGGCGCTTTCTTAGATGCTGGTTCCCGTATGCAATTGTGAAGGTTCTTGTTTTCCGGTGGCTATGGCGGAGGTGATACACCCGTTCCCATCCCGAACACGGCAGTTAAGCCCTCCAGCGCCGATGGTACTACTGGGTCGCCCAGTGGGAGAGTAGGACGCCGCCGGATCCTTAAAGTGTCCCCGGGAACCCGGTTTCACTCCACGAATGATTTGGGTGCCAGTACAATTGGTGCACCCGATAGCTCCGGCTGACGCTTGAGCGTCGCCTTGGGCTGATCGGTGTGCATGCTTTGGAAGCGATCGGGTTCCTTACTCAGTGCTTGTGCTCAATCTTCTTGCCGTAGCTGACTTCGCCCTTGTCGACTCTGAGCGAAAACCCACAGTCAGGATTGATACACACCCAAGCCTTGAACAGGACGGAGGCCCCTTCTTGCCCATAGTCTGACAGTGGAATGAGCACTCCACTATTGCACTTCTGGCATTTCGGGAACTCCATCTCCCCCTCCTTTGGAAGGGCGGCGCCGTGACAACCACCCCCACCCGCAGGCGCGGAACTTATCGGAACGTTAGGGTGAAATCAAGGCGAGGTTGAGGTTTGAGAGCATGCCCCCGCCGCGAATCGAACGCGGACTACAGGTTCCGGAGACCTGTGTGATATCCTTTTCACCACGGGGGCTTGACTGCGTAAGAATGGTGGTTCGTGTAACACAGCGCCGCGGAGGGGTCAACGCAGGCGGCAAGCGCTACTAGGCCGCCGGGCGGGTTCCAACGCCAAGTCACCCCTGGGCCTCTTGCAAATTACCAATGGCGATCTTTGATGAACTGGTCCAAGCCCCTGCCAAGCTGAACCTGTACTTGCGTGTCTGTGGCAGGCGTGACGACGGCTATCACTTGATTGACTCGTTGATGGTGCCCGTCAGCTTGTATGATGAGTTGCGCATCGCAGTCCGTTCGGTGGCGCAGGCGACATCGCCTTCGGTGATCACGCTATGGACCGACTGCACCTACCTCCCTACTGGAGCAGACAATCTTGCCTATCGCGCCGCCGCGGAGTTCACCACAGTGACGCGGCAATCGATGACGGTCGACATTCGGATCTACAAGCACATCCCGCTGGGTAGCGGCTTGGGCGGCGGGAGCAGCGACGCTGCCGCCGTGCTGCTCACGCTCAATCGCTGGCTGGGAAATCGGCTCTCGACACGCCAGCTAGCTGATGCCGGAGCGAGAATCGGTGCGGACGTGCCATTCTTCGTATATGGCCGCCCCGCCAGAGTCGGTGGAGTTGGCGAGCAGATCAAGCCCACGACGCTTGGCCGCTGCCTCGATCTCGTGATCTGTTCGGACGGTCACCCCCTGTCCACGGCACTGGTATATTCGCAGATGCGTGCAATGCCGCTTTCATTGACAAGAGACGGTGCCGTCAGTAACATCGCGGCCTTCGTCGAAGGTCGTAAGCCTCTCACAGATTTGCTAGTGAACGACCTGGAAGAGGCGGCAGTGCAGATTCACCCTGAGCTGCGGTCCCTCAAGGCGAAAGTTATGGAAGCAGGCGCACAAGCGGCGCTCATGAGCGGGAGCGGCTCGGCCGTGTTCGGAGTATGGGATGACGCCCAATCGGCCGCGGCCGGGGCGGCCAGGCTGCAGCGCCTCGGGTTGTGGGCCAAGCCCGTGCAGACATTGGAGCTGTCGCCGGCCTTGGGAAACTGATGGGCGGTCGCCAAGCGGTAAGGCCCCGGACTTTGGATCCGGTATCGAAGGTTCGAATCCTTCCCGCCCAGTAGTTTGTGCGTACGAAGGTGAGTGACGGACACGTGAAGGACGAGATCAAAGTTTTCGCGGGCAATTCAAATCCAGCGCTGGCGGACGCTGTGTGCGCCTACCTCGGCGTGTCGCGCGGCGCCGCCGAGGTCCGACGCTTCAGCGATGGCGAGATCCTGGTCGAAATCGCTGAAAACGTCCGCGGCGGCGATGTCTTCGTCATTCAATCGACCTGTACCCCCGTGAACGACAACCTCATCGAGCTGCTGCTGATGCTCGATGCCTTCCGACGTGCCTCAGCCAAGCGCATCACGGCCGTGGTCCCTTACTTCGGCTACGCCCGGCAGGACCGCAAGGTTGCGCCGCGTGTGCCGATCAGTGCCAAGCTCGTCGCGGATCTGATTACGACGGCGGGTGCCGCACGCGTCCTGACGGTTGACCTGCATGCCGGCCAGATTCAGGGCTTCTTCAATGTTCCGGTCGACAACCTCTTCGCGACCCCCGTCCTCCTTCCCTACGTTCGCGAGCGGCTCAACCAAGATGAAGTCAGCGTGGTGTCGCCGGATGCCGGCGGCGTCGAACGCGCCCGCGCATTTGCCAAGCACCTCGATGCCGCGCTGGCCATCATCGACAAACGACGAACGCGTGCCAACGAGGTCGCCGAGATGAACATCGTCGGTGAGGTGCGCGACCGTATCGCTATTCTCATCGACGACATGGTCGACACGGCGGGGACCCTGGCCGCCGCCGCCGCCGCCCTGAAGGAGAACGGCGCGAAGGCGATTCTCGCGTGTTGTACCCACGCGGTCTTATCGGGCGCGGCGATCTCCCGTATTCAGGAGTCCGCGCTGAGCGAACTGATCGTTACCGACACGATTCCTCTGCGCCCTGAGGCGCAGCGCTGCCCCAAGATCCGAGTGTTGTCCGTGGCGCATTTGATCGGCGAGGCCATTCATCGCACACACTACGAAGAGTCGATTAGCTCGCTCTTCGTCTGAAGAAAGGCAATTCACACATTCTGATACCGGGAGTAATGCATGCAAACAGTTGAGTTGGAGGCAGCAGTTCGGTCGACAGGCGGCAAGGGGCCGGCCCGGCGCTTGCGCCAGGCTGGCAAGGCACCGGCAGTCTTTTATGGGCCCAAGCGGCAGACGACGATGATCGCCATTGATGCCAAAGAGTTCTTGCAGAAGGTCGCCGCACTCGAAGGGTCACACCTCATCCGCTTCCGGTCTGCGTCGGCCGACATCGGCGATAAGGTCGCGTTGGTCAAAGAAGCACAATACCACCCCGTGACCGGGGCAGTGCTGCACGCCGACTTCTACGAAGTCGATCTGACGCAAAAGCTGCGCGTGCGCGTGCCGCTGCACTTCACCGGCAAAGCGGTGGGCGTCGCCCTCGGCGGCATCCTGCAACCCGTTCAACGCGATGTCGAGGTTGAGTGCCTTCCAGGCGATATCCCGGAATTTCTCAACGTTGACGTTAGCGCCCTCAACATTCACGACGCGGTCCATGTGAGCGAGTTGCAAGCACCGGAGGGCGTGAAAGTCTGCTACGACCAGGATGCGACGCTGGTGACCGTCCTGCCGCCAACGGTCGAAGAGGTAAAGGTGGAAGAGGCCGCAGCAGTTGCAGAAGGGGCAGTTGCCGAAGGCGCACCTGCGGCCGAGGGGACGAAGGCGGAAGCCGAGAAGAAGGGTTGATCGCCACCGCGCACCATGCGCATCGTGGTCGGGTTGGGCAATCCGGGCAGCGAATATGCAGCCACCCGCCACAATGTCGGGTTCAGGGTTGTGGAGGAGTTGGCGCGAAGATGGCAACTGGCCCTCGAACCCACTGGACCAAGCGCGCAACTGGCGCAGGGCGTGATCGCTGGTGAATACACAATGTTGATGGAGCCACAACTCTACATGAACCGCAGCGGCACCGCGTTGGCCGAGGTCGTCCCTCTCGCCGTTCCGTCGGATCTCATCGTCATCCACGACGATCTCGACTTGGCGTTCGGATCCGTACGCGTGAAGCGCGGGGGAGGTACGGCGGGACATCGGGGCCTGGATTCGATCGCCGACCATTGGGGCCACGACTTCGTCCGTGTGCGCGTCGGCATCGGTCGTCCCGTGCACGGGCAGGACGTGGTCACTTACGTCTTGTCCGCCTTTCCCGCCGAACAACGTGCTGCGGCTGCCGCCGCGGTCGAGTGCGCTGCCGACGCGGTCGAGTGCGTGGTGCGCGACGGAGAAGAGAAGGCGATGAATCGTTTCAACGTGCGTCTAAAGAGTGGTGCAGTGGCCACTCCGGCGCCTATGGGGAGGAAATAAATGCATCGGTATGAAACCTTGTTCGTCCTGCACCCGGAAATACCCGAGGCGCAGGTGCGCGAAACGATGGACCGCGTCCGTCGCCTGATTGAGGGCATGGATGGCCAGGTGGCGGAGGTTCAGGATTGGGGCATCCGGGAACTCGCCTATCCGATCCGCAAACAACCGCGCGGCACGTATGTGCTGGCGCAGTACAGTGCGCGCCCGGACGTCGTCAAGGAACTGGAGCGCACCCTCAAGCTCGCCGACGAAGTGTTGCGCTTCATCTCGGTCCGTGCGCCGCAGCCGCGCAAGGCCACCCGACGTGGTACCCGGCAGCCGCGGCCGGTGACGCCCACAGAACAGAGCCCCGCCTCAGCCGCGGAACAGGGGAGTTGAACATGCCCATGCGTGGAGGAAGAGACAGCGGCAAACGTGCCCGTCCGTCAGCCGACGACAAGGGCGCCTTTCGGCGCCGCGGCGCTGTGCGCCGCAAGGTCTGCCGCTTCTGTGCAGACCGCGATAGCTTCATCGACTACAAGGATACCCGCGCCCTATCGAGCTTCATCACGGAACGCGGAAAGGTGGTGCCGAGTCGCATCACCGGCAACTGCGCCAAGCATCAACGCGAGTTGACGACCGCCATCAAGCGCGCCCGCGCCGTGGCGCTGCTGCCGTTCAGCACGGTTAGCGCCTGATGCCGCACGTCGCTCTTCGGCTCGGGGCGGGAGTGGCGATCAGCACCGCCCTCTACGGCCTTGCCTGCGCGTTTCCGCTGGCCGCGCCAGTGGCACTCCTGGTGCCCTTGCCGGGCCTCGTCGTCGCCACGCGCGCGCCGTCGAGCGAGTGTAGCTTGTGGTTTTTCCTGACAACCATCACAGTGGGTGCCCTCTTGGGCGCCGACGCCATCGCCGGCTTCGTGCTGCCGTTTGGCTTCCCGACCCTGGTCCTCGCCGTCGGTATTCGCCGCTTCTGGTCCTTTGAGCGTACCGTGCTCGCCGGGGTTGCGGTCTGGTCCGCAGGCATCGCGTGCCTGCTGCTGCTGGCCTACGGAGGCTTCGACGCAGCCGCCACCGCGGTGCGGGACCAGGTGGCGCACAGCGTCGACTTTGCGCTGTCCACCTATGGCTCCCTCGGCGTCCCCGAGCACACGCTGGCACTGGCGCAAGTGGAACGCGACCCGATAATCGCCGGGTTCATGGATATCCTGCCGGCAATGGCGGTGCTCACTGGTCTGGCCGTGGTGTTGGCGAATATGCTCTTGTTGCGAGCCTGGGCCGATTTGGGACGCCATGTGAACCTGCGTCTCTGGCGAGCACCCGATGCGCTGATCTGGGCACTGATCGCTGCCGGGTTTGGCATGTTCGTGCCGACGCAACCGATCGCGTCGACGGCGCGGAATCTGTTCCTCGTCCTCTTGGCGTGCTATTTCTGCCAGGGGTTGGCGATCGTCAGTTACTATCTCGACCGCTTTCGCTTGCCTCGCGGCCTGCGCATTGCGGGCTACGTGCTGATCGGCGTGCAGCACGTGGTCACGGCGATCGTTCTGGTGCTCGGTATCTTCGACCTGTGGGGGAACTTCCGGCGCCTCAGCGCCGGCTCCGCGGGCGTGCAATTCCACAGCGACGGCGAGTGAAGGAGAACCAACAATGGAAGTAATTCTACGAGAAGACGTTCAGAATCTCGGCACCGTGGGCGACATCGTCAAGGTGAAGCCGGGGTTCGCCCGTAATTACCTGCTGCCCCGCGGACTCGCCGTGGTCGCCGACCGGCGCAACGTGCGCGTGCTGGACCATCAGAAACGCATCGTCGCGGACAAACGCGAACGCGACCGTCGTCAGGCAGAGAGCGCGGCCCAGAAGCTGTCGAGCCTCCGCGTGACGATCAAAGCGCGCGCCGGAGAGGAGGGGAAGCTCTTCGGTTCTGTGACCAATATCGACATCGAGAAAGCGTTGGCCGAGCAGGGCGTGACCGTCGAGCGGCGCCGCATCCGCCTCGATGAGCCGATCAAGTCGATCGGCGCGCATGTCGTGCCCGTACACCTCGGCGTCGGCGTCAATGCCCAGGTCACTGTCGTGGTTGAAGCGCACGAGTGATCCCGACGGACGCGGCAGCTGCCAGCCCGCCGTTTCATCGGGACGACCACGCATGCCCAGCGAAAAGGCCAAGGAGAACAAAACGCTGACCGCCCAGTGTGCGGCGTGCGGGAAATCCCTGTCCACGGAGCTCATTCACGGCGTGCTCGTCGAACACGACGGCAAACGCAGCACCATCGCCGTCTGTGACGAGTGCCGCGGCAAGGGATGGCAACCGCCGATGGAATCGTGAATCGTGTTAGTGCGTCGTGCGCGTAAGGACGAACGCCGGGAACGACTTCTGAGTTCCTCCCCGGCCACCTAGCGCCCGAGCACGACTCACGAGCACGGTGCGCGACCATGCACACGCTCGACTTCATCGTGCAGCCGGGCATCGTGCCGACCGCCAACCTGGCGGCGGACACGCACTTCCTGCACGTTGTCGGGCGGCCGTCGCGCACACGCCTCGGCGTGTTGCGTGTCTACGACTTTGTGGGCGACGTCTTGTCGCTCGGCCGCTACCACCTCATGCCGGAGCAGCCACCGGGCAGCGTTGACGTGCATCTCCACCGCCGGCAGTCTGGCGGACGCGCCATCCCTTTTGGTGAGGGCTTCGTCGGCATGACCTTGGTGCTGCCGCACCGTTCGGCGCTCTTTTCGGATTCCCCGTTTGCGCTGGCGCCCTATCAGGTGATCAACCGCTACGTGCGCGGCCTTCTCGAAGGCTGCAAGCTCGTGGGCGTGGCGGCCTTCTACCCCGGCCGGGACTTCATCACCGTCGATCGACGTATCCTCGGACTGGTGTCTTTCGAAGTCGACCAGGCCGGGGCCCTGCTCTTCGAAGCGATCATCGCCAATCGACGTGATTTCAGCCTGCTGCCGCGCTTGCTCGACGGTGTCGACGAGCAGGGTCTCATCAATGCCGAGATGCTGACGCCGGCCGACACGACGTGCCTGGCGCGAGCGACCGGCGCCCAGCTCACGACCGCAGAGGTCGCCGACATGCTGCGCCGTGGCTATGAAAAGCAGTTCAACTTGAGCTTCGCCGAGCACGTTCTAACCCCACTCGAAGACCGCGCCATCGAGGCGACGGCGGCGCACGAGTTTCACGGCGACCGCTGGCTGCAGCAGCGTCGCCTGCGTCCCGATCTGGAACACCACGCCTCCGTGCGTGTCCAACTCGGCACCTTCGAGGCCTACTTCTCGCTCGAGCAGAACCGCTTTATCAAAGAGATTGTGTTTGCCGGCGACTTCATCGCCAACTCGCCGGCCATCGCCCAGCTCGAACACGAGCTGCGCCTGTGCCCGGCCGAGTGGCGCGCCATCGACGCGGTGGCATCCGAGATCTTCGCACGGCCCGAACACTTCATCTTGGGCATCGGCCGCACCCGTGCCATTGCCGACACCATCTGCAGGGGTATTGCCCAATGACCGTGGCGCAACGGCTGCGCGCGTCCACGGTGGACGAGCGGCTTGCTGCCATGACGGAGGTGGTTGCGCGCGGCGCCGCTGACGCCGATACGCTCGACGCTCTCGCCGGCTGCCTGGCGGACCCACGCAAGATCATCCAACGACGGGCGGCCGAAACCTTCGCTGCCCTCGGCGCACACTGCGCCCACGTCCGTGCGGTGCTGGTGCGCACCATTGGTTCGCAGGTTGCGAGGCAACGCTGGGGCGCCGCCTACGCGCTCTCACTGCTCGGCGACTCGCCTCCGGTCGCGCTGCCGGCCCTCTTCGACGCCCTCGGTTCCAGCGACGGTGACGTGCGCTGGGCGGCGGGAAACATCCTTGCGCGTCTGCGCGGCGACAACGCGTTGGTAGAGGCCCTGCAGCGCTTGCTCACTGCCGGCAACGCTGCACAGCGCAAGATGGCAGCCTATTGCCTGCGCGACCTCGAAGCCCGCTCGCCGGCTGGCGACCGTGCGCTGCTCGCAGCCTTATCGGATATCGACACTTACGTGCGCATAGCCGCCATTTCCTGCATCGCACGGCTCGCGATGGATCGCCGCGCGGCATCGCGCTACCTGCTCAACCTGCTCGACGACCCCAACCCCAGCGTTCGACGGGTCACCGCCGCGGCACTTGGTCTCCTCGGCGAGCGCTCCGAAGCGGTGCAGGCGGCGCTCACCGCGGCGAGTCATAGCCCGGACGCATCCCTGGCGCGCGCCGCCGAACGATCGCTGCGTCTGCTGAGCACAGCCCAACACTGAGCGGGGAGAGCAGACGGCGCCCGAAGACGCCCTGCGCATGAAGCCGCACGGCGAACTGGTGCTCAACATCGCCTCCCCGACTCAGTAAAGCAAAGCCTCGCCGGATCCGCGCACGTCTCCTGGACGAACGCCGGGCGCCGTCCTCCCTCATTGCAAGGTGGGTAGCGGAGAGATCGCATCGGCCGGTGGAAGGCCGGCGCAGCGATTCGATTCCGCTTGCAGAAGCAGGATACGGCGCACCTCGTCGATGGTCCGAGGGTTCGACTGTGTCGAGTGCGACGAATGGCGCACCACGAGTTCCGATTCGACACCGTCGATGTGGGCGCTCTTGTAGGCCACGACGCTAAGGACAGTACCCGGATTGCGGAGTGGAGACCGCTCAGATGCTGTGCGGGCGGCGTTGAAGACGCGACTCGGAGCACCGCCGCATCACTCGCGCAGGCTGCGGCGCACTCGCTGCGCCGGCTCGCCCGATCATATGAACCTCGGCGTCATTGCGTTGTTGCCAATCGATTGAGAATCAGGCCAAAGAATGCGGCGTCATTGCTCTGGTAGTACCAGCCCAGCAAAGTGGCGCAGCCGTCACAGAGCGCGTAGCTCCACGCGTAACCGGGGAACCACGTGAACTCTGTGGTCGGTACGCCGCGGATGACGCAACCGGGGGCATATCGGAAGCAGCCGATGTGAAAGATCACGCCGTCCGGATTCACACAGCGGTGTTCGTGACGCCCCGCCATCTCAATCCGCTGCCGCTCGGTGGTGATGGCATGGCCACAGCTGGCGCATACGATACGCCTCGCGGCCGTCGATTCCCGGTCGTTCGTGAGGGCGGGCTTCACCGGCGAATGCAGCTGTGGGTCGAGCCGGTTACGGCGGAGCGTCGACTGCGGCTGCATACGCGATCATGTCCCGGCCGCGGCGCGCCAGAGGTGTCGGTGCTCCGGCACGATGCGCACCATCGGATGCGTAGCCGACGCCAGCGGCATCGCGCGATACTGAGGATAGCGCTCGCGCAGTGCGCCGAGCACCGCGGTATACTCGGCCTGATCGGCGACCACTGCCGCGCGGCCCCGTACCAGCAGGTACGCGAGACGTCTCCAGTCCTCGTCGTAGTCGTCGATCACCAGCGCCACCCGTGGATTCGCAGCGATGTTGCGCAGGCGCTTGAGCCCGGTGCGCGTGCGCTTCGGCTTCTCGTCGACGATGAAGTAGAAAGCATTGCCCACCACGGCGTAGCAAATCGGAATCACATGCGGTGCGCCGCTGGCATCCGCCGTCGCCAGGTGGGCGACCCGATGGTCTTCGCTGAAGCTGCGTTCCTCGTCGGAAAGAACCGTGTTGATGCTCGTGGTCGGTGTTTGGAGGCTCATCGGTCCGGCTTAACCAGATTACCAGCCCGCATCACGAACACGACGCACGGTCTTCACACCGGCTCGTCCGGCGCTAGTTCACCGCGGAACGCCGCCTCGGCCTCGGCGTAGATGCGGTCTGCCTGGCCGTCGTAGCGTGGCGAGAAGTGGAACACTTGCAAGCGCTTGGCGCCTGCCAGTCTGCCGAGCGTGCCCGCTTGACGGGCGGTGAGGTGGTAACGCTTCGCGGCCTGGTCACGGTCCTGATCGAGGAACAGCGATTCACAGAAGAAGACGTCGGCGTCACGTGCCAGCTCGGTGATGCCGGCGACATTCCCCTTGCTGAACAGCGTGTCCACCACGTAGACGAGCTTCTGCCCCGGCGTCTCGACGACGAGGCGATCACGCAGTTCCGCCAGCGTGAACTCCGCGGCGCGCGGCGTTCCGTCTGCCACCCATCGTGCCGTGATGGCGGTACGATCCGGCTGGCCGGCGCGCAGGGCCTCCTTCATCCGGTTGAGCCAGGGGCCAGCGGGGATGCCCAGCCGTCCCAGCTCGTCCTTGCGTACGTTGAGATGGGTCTTTTCGATGAGCGCGAAGCCCAGGCACGGGATTTTGTGATCGAGGTGCACGGCGCGCACGCTGAAGGCAGGCTCTGTGTGCAGCACCCCAGAGAACGCACGCGTGCCCATCTCTTCGAGCGCGAAAGCGGTGGTCGCCGGTAGGCGCACGCTGCGGATGTGCGCCGGATGTACCTCGTGGACGGTCAGGACGAAGTTGTAGCCGTCGACGAGGTTCCAGGTGTAACCCGCGAGCTTGCCGGTGACGTTGGCGATGATTCCCGGTGGCCCGAACAACGCCAGGATGGCATCGCGCGCCAGGAACAGACGGATGATGCGGTCGAAACCGATGAAGTGGTCGATGTGCGTGTGCGAGACGAAGATATGCGTCAGCTTGAGAATCTCGGCGGCCGGCAACCGGTCGATGCGCCCAAGATCAAACTGCACCGCCGTTCCCTGCCAGCGCATGCCGACGTGCAGACCGGGATCGCCGAACGGCCCGTTGACCAGCCGCGGCAAGAAGGCCGATTTCACACGGCGCCCATCAGCGGGAGGAACCGAGCTCCTGGAAAATGTAGCCGGCGGCTTCGGACATCATCTCCTGGAGCACCTCGCGCAGGTGCTTGTTCTCCGCCTCGAGTTTCCCGACCAGCGACGAGAGAATCACGAAGTAGCGTTCCTTGGTCTCCAGGGGCATCGTTTGCAACCGGTTCTCCATGGCGGCCAGGAAGCGCTGATGCGCCGCGCAAATGTCGCTGTCGAGCCCTTGGGAAAGCAGTTCGTTGGTGTGCATGGGTGCCTCTCGCGAACCTCAGACAGACATTGGGTGCGCAATTCTGTATTGCGCCCGGGTGGATTTCAAGTTAAGCCAGCGCGGTTGCCGATGCGGGAAGTTGGGTGGGACGAGCTACGCGCACACGAGCTGCGATCATCCTCGTAGCACAGCTAGGGGCTGCCACGACGGCATGGTCGATCCAAACCACGATCGGCGGCCGTACGGTCGATCTGGACTCCACCTTCAGCGTGCGTGAGGTCGTCGAGGAGAACGGCTCGACAAAACACGATCGCACGCGCGAGCAGCTGTCGTTGCGTGCGGCTGTGTCGCTGACCGACTGGCTGCATTTCGATTCTACCACCGTGGGCACCAACGGCGGCCCGACGATGAAGGCAGATGGCCGCTCCGGCACCTACGCGTGGAACGATGCCTTCCAGGACCTTTCCCCGGTCGCCGACTTTCAGGAGGCATACCTCGACGCGAAGTTGTCGTCGGTGGACCTGCGCCTGGGATTGCAGAAGGTGGCGTGGGGCAAGCTCGACCGCACCCAACCCAACGATCTAATCAATCCGTACAACTACACCGACCCGCTCATGGGGGAGGAGGACGAACGCAAGATCGGCGTGCCGGCCCTGCAAGGGTCGTACTTCTTCCCGGAATCCTGGCCGCTGCCGGAAAGCCGCTTCACCGCCGTGTGGGTGCCAAAGTACATTCCGTATCGTTTCCCACTTGCTGACTGCGTGGTCCAGAATCGCGTGTCGCGCTGTGACGCGGAACGCTGGTTTCCCCCAGCCGCCATACCGAACACCACGATCTCCGTTCCCGCGGGCATCTTTCCGGTCAATGGAGGGACCAACCCGGCCTTTTCAGTGCCCATCGGCTTCCAGGTGCGGAACACCGGGGAACCGGCCGCGCGCTTGGAGAACAGTGGCATCGGCGTGCGCTACTCCGCGCTGGTGCAGGATGTGGATTTCGCCCTGTACGGGTACCATGGATTCGATCCGCAGCCGGCGTTCAACTTGACGGCCCTCGCGAGCGGCGAGCCCGACCCGAATGCCCCCCTGCATGTGACCAACCTCGCGGCGGCGACGACCTTGACCCCGCACTTCCATCAGATCAACTCGACGGGTGCTGACGCTGCGTATGCCTTTGATCGCTTCACCGTACGCGCCGAGGCCGCCTACCTGAACAATCGTCCCTTCAGCCGCGACCTGCGCTTCCTGATCACCAATCCCGCCACCATCGCCCCGGACATCGCCCGTGCACTCGGCGCGCTGGCGCGTGGCGCGGGCACCGCCCCGGTGCCCCTGCCCCCCGCCTCGGTCATCCGCGACGCGGTGGAGTGGGGCATCGGCGGCGACTACGTCTATGAGGGCTACACGCTGCTCCTGCAGGTCAACCAGACCGATGTCCTGGACAACGGCGTGCAGTTGCTGATCAAGGACGTTGAGACGCGACTGCTCGCCAACCTCCGCAAGGGGTTCCTGTCTGATACGCTGAAGACGCAGCTCGTAGCCATCCACGCCATCGAGAGCGACTATACGGTCGTGCGCCCGCGGGTGACGTACAGCGTGACTGATCACGTCGACACGCAAGTCGGTTATCTGTTCATAGCCGGACGCTCACAATCGATCGGTGGTGAGTTTAAGCGCAACGGACAGGGATGGGTGGAGATCGCATACAAGTTGTGACGCACGTGGCGCTGCTGAGAGGCGGGAGTCCAAGACCGAGGTGGCTGGTGCGCCACTGGTCCCTTGCCCTCTGGGTGTCGAGCTGCGTGCTGCACCTCTCCCACGCAGGGGCGCAAAGCACGCCCGTGCACGCGCCAACGCTGACACCCACGCCGACGCGGACGGCGACCCCCTCTGTTCCCCCGACCCCGCCGCCGACCCCGACGCCCACACCAACGCAGCGGCCGCTGTTCGCCGACGCAAACTGCGACGGACGCGGTACGGCGGCGGATTTCGCCGCCGCGATCAGCGTGTCGGGGAATGCTGCGCTGTTTCCCGCCTGCGCCTACGCCGACTTGTTTCGCGACCGCGGCCTCTCCGATCGTGACTTCGTCCCGATCCTGGCGGACATCTTTGATACCTTCGCCGCCCCGTGGACACCCACGCCCAGCCCGTCCTTCACCATCACGCCCACACCCAACGCCACGCACACGGCCACACCGACAGCCCCGCGCACGGCCACACCAACGTCAACGCCAACCGCATCGATGACCGCAACCGAAACCCCCTCCACAACGCCGACGCCGACCGCGACCGCGACCCTCGTTCCGACGCGGACGCCGACGCGGACCTTCACCCGCACGACGACCGCAACGCACACTGCAACACCGACCCCGACACCCACCGGCATCGTGTATCGGCTTGCCGGCGACTGGGCGGCGAACTGGGGCGGGCAAATTTGTTTTCTCAACGGGCAGCCGTTCACGAGCCTGCAGGACACGATCTATCATGTCACCAGCCTCGGTGGGCAACTCGACATCCAGGTGCGCAACGGAGCGTTCATCGGCCGCGGCCTGACTCCCGATGCCAGCGGAACCGTGAAGACGACATATCGGGTGTTCGACCAGCGCGTCTGCCTGATCAACGGCGTGTTCCAGGAATTCGTCTTCGACTACACCTTCACTTTTCACGTGAATGGCACGGGCTCGGCGACGGCGCACTGGACCTACGCCTTCAACACCAACTGCGCAACGTGCGAGGTCACCGACAGCGCGACGCTGGTGCGTGTAACGCTCCCACCGTGAACGGTAGTCAGCTGGTTTTGTCTTCCAGCACCATCTTCGCCACCCGCCGCCCGATCTCCACCGCGAAGTTGGTGCCCCGATCCCACGGGTACACCTGGCTCATCGAGGCGAAGTACAGCCCCTGCACCGGGGTGCGGATGTCCGGAATGTTGTGCGAGTGATTTACCGGCGGGACCGGCTGCGCATAGGCCGTCTTCCACAGCCAGGAATTCTTCACCCAGTTGCGATCGAACTGTGGATTGAAGCGGGACAGCGACGGCAGGAACTCGTCGAGGAGCTGCTCCTTGGAGAGCAAGAAGTACGGGTGGTGCGGATCCAGGTAATCGCCGCAATAGATGATGTGATCACCGCCGTAGTGCTTGGGATCCATGTAGTTGGTGTGCTCCACCATGGCGAGAAACGGGAACCCTGCGGGCTTGGGGAGATTGTGCCAGTAGATGCCGTTGGTGAGCTGCCGATCCAGCGCCAGCACCAGGACCACTGCACCCATGGACTTGAGCTGGCGCAGCTTCTCCGCGTAGCGCGCCGGAAGATCCGGCGCCAACTGCGCCATCAGTGCCGGTGAGCTGGTGCAAATCACGGCATCGAAGCTTGCCGCATCAGTGCGCGTCTCCACCTGCAGCCGCCCGTCGCCGAGCTTCTGGATGCCGGTCACGGCGCTGTTCAGCCGGATCATCGCGCCCTGCTGCCTGACGACGTCGGCGAGCTTGTCCATGAAGGTCTGGAAGCCGCCGACGAACGTCCCGAGGCGCGGCGTGCGCGCATGGATGCGCGCCCAGAACCACGCCATGTTCACGATCGGTAGATTTTCTTCGCCGAACTTGCCGACCAGCATCGGCTTCCACATCGTCTCGTAGGCGCGCGCCCCCATCCACTGGCGCAGCCACGCGTCCGCCGTCACCTTCTCAAGCGGCTGCCAGCGCGGCGTCAGGCGGAGGTAGGCCGCAACGACACCGCAACGCACACGATCAACGAACGGAATTCCCGGGAAACGCAGCACGGCTATCGGCGAGTCGAACGCGTAGAACGTGCCGTCGTGATACATCGCCGTGATCGGCCGCGGAAACAGTACCTGGTCGCTCCAGCCCAGCTCCTTGATGAGCCCGAGGATCGCGGCGTCGGACTGAAACCAGTGATGGTAGAACTTCTCGAGCGTCCACTCCCAGTGCGGCGCCTTGAAGCCCGCGGCGAGGCCGCCGACCTGCGGTGCGCCTTCGAAGACGGTGACGTGGTGCTGGGCCCGCGTGAGGTCATAGGCCGCAGCCAACCCCGCCGGCCCGGCGCCGATGATCGCGATCTGCATGGTTAGCTCTCGGCTCTCAGCTGATGGCTGATAGCTGATAGCTTCTTCAGAAACGTTGGCAAGTGGTGCGCTCGGTGGTAGGGAAATTTCCATGACCATCGCCGAGCGCTACGAAGAAACGATTCCGGTGCCGCGCGCCATCCGCTTCCCGGTCGAGCTGATTCCCCCCGAAGGCTTCGACCCCGAGCGGCTGGAGACCTGGCCAAGGGTGGAAGGCCGGCTTGAATTCGTGAAGGGGAGGTTGCTGTTCATGCCCCCATGCGGCCAAATGCAATCGTATACGGTGGGTGGCATTGTCACCGTGCTTGGCTTGTGGGTGCGTACGCATCCCGAGTTCGCGGTGGGAACGAACGAGGCAGGGCTGCTGGTGCATGGTGAGGCGCGTGGGCTCGATGCTGGCATCTGGCGGCGACAGGATGCGAGTGCAGTGCGGCATCAGTTCCAGCGCGTGCCGCCGATCCTCGCCGTTGAGGTCGCTGGCGAGGATGAGAACGAGCGTGTGCTCCGCGACAAAGCCGCGTGGTACCTCGGCGCCGGCGTGCAAGTCGTCTGGATCGTGGTGCCCGAGCAGCGCGAGGTGATCGTCGTCACCGGCAGTGGCGAACACCGCTGCCGCGTCGGTGAGACACTCCCGGCCCATCCGGCGCTGCCCGATCTCACGCCGCTGGTGGACGAGTTCTTCGTGCAGATCTCTGCGCAATAGGAGTCAGCACCATCCGATTCGTCAACTCGCCGCCTGAAAGCTGCTTGTTGTCCAGGACATCGTGACTCCGCTGGAGCCGGGCTGCCCCCAGCCCGCGGTCCGCGTGCCGGCGATCAGAAGAAGCGGCGTGGGGGCGCGGGCTCCCAAATTTCCGTAATCCTACGTATTGAAAAGTACCGGCAGCTGACGTATTCGGCCCAATACGCGTGACGGAAGCAGACGCGGCTTTGGCCAGCGGTGGTCACCGGCGCGCGACACGTGCACGGGCACGGTGAAGAAATACTACACGCTGTCGAACTGCGGCTACCCGCGCAGCAAACCGGCGGCGCCGTGCATCACCACCAGCAAGAGTGGCAAGGTCTCGTGTGCCATCAAGCCGGTGGCCAAGTGCAAGGGGGTGAGCTGCCCGGACCTCAACAGTTGCGAGGACGCAGTCGATACCAACGGCGATGGCATCATCGGCGCCGGCGACAGCGGCGCGTGCGTCACCGACAACCTGCTCAAGAACCCCAGCTTCGAAGAGGCCACCGTCGTCATCATCCCCTTCGCCGGCCCGCTGTCGCTGCCGTTGCCCTGGGCCTTCAGCTCCTGGCTCACGATCGACGGGACCTTTGATTGGACGAACAGCGAGCATCACGACGGCGCGTTGAGCGTCAAGCTGGCGTCGCCGGCGACGCCGAACGATGCACGCTGGACCCAGCTGGTCAGTGTGCAGCCCAATACGGTGTACCGCTTGAGCGGGTGGGTGAAGACGGAGAACGTCGGGCACACGGAGGAGAGCGTGGATGCGGGGGCCAACCTCTGTCTGTTCGGCGATTTCGTCTACGGCAAGGGCCTGTTCGCCACCAACGATTGGCGCTTGCTGAGCCTGACGTTCAACTCCGGCGTCGCGGATCAGGTCGTGGTGTGCGCGCGGCTGGGCTTCTTCTCCGGCACGACCACGGGCACGGCATGGTTTGACGACCTGCGCCTCGTGGCGTTGCCCGGCCAGCCCGTGGGACCGCTGCCCACGTTCACCTTCACGGCGA
>DATKMS010000491.1:0-12682 GCA_035541735.1 Candidatus Margulisiibacteriota bacterium | reverse complement strand
CGACCAGATCGAGCAGCAACGGCTTCTGCCGCGCCTCGCGCGACCCGTCCTGCTCCGTGATTGCGAAGAGATCGCGCAGCAGTCCGAGAGCACCGGGAGGTGCGGAATTGTGTTGCCGTCCGCCGGTGCGAGCTGCTCCATGCGCGGCGCCAAACCCACGGGTGCCCGGCGCCGCAGGCTGGAGCGGCACTGCTCGCCCGAGTGCGGGTCAGATCGACGCGGCGCGGCGATCGTGCTCTTCGGTCGTTCGATACGGCCGGATGGCTGGCAGGGGCCGAGACGGGGAAACGCGTACCATTTGCCCATCATCGAGGACACGGAAAGTGTGCCCGCTCCACTTCACCGTATCGCCCAGAAAACAGAGCACCCAGACGGCGGAAACGAAGAGATCCTTCAGTGGTATCAGTAGGGCCTCGCGCCAGCGCAGCGGCGCATGCAGGTGGCGGGTGGCGATCGTGCGCGCGGCGGTGATGCGTACACCATACACCAGAGCGGCTACCAGCCATGCCAGAGGGCTAAAGTCGTTGTACAGAAGGTTCAGGCTGGCCCACAGGGTGCCGTGGGTGAGGATCGACCCGAAGTACCCGCCGGGGCGGCAATTGCGGTAGGTACGCGCCCAGCGCAACTGGTGTTCGAGCAAGCGGCGCCAGCCGCCGACGGCGAGGACGGTTTCCACCACCATGTCCGAGAGCACCAGGCGATACCCGCGCTCAGCGATGCGGTGTCCCAGGTAGTAGTCGTCTGCCAGATAGTTGGCCAATGGGAGGAAGCCACCGATTGCATCCAGCGTAGTGCGCCGCAGCGCCATGGTGGCGCCGAACGCGTAGGTTGGTTTCTCCACCACACGCGCAACCAGCACCATGGGTGCAAAGTCGGTATTGATGAACAGGCTTTCCACCAAGGTCGACAGGCCACCGGTGGTGACGGCGCGGTACAGCGTCGTTACCACGCCGACCCCCGGGTCGTCGAGCTGAGGAACCAGGCGCCGCAAATAGTTGCTGGGCACCCGGATGTCACTGTCGGCGAGCACGATGACGTCGTGCTTGGCGACGCGATACATGTTGTAAAGGTTGCTGATCTTGTAGTTGGTTCCGTAGATCCGCCCATCAACCACGAGGTCGATCTGCACGGCGGGGTAGTGAGCTTGCAACTGGCGGACGATCTCGATCGCGGGGTCATCACCGTCGGCCACCCCGAAGACGATCTGGAAGGTCGGGTAGTCTTGCCGGCAGAAGGTCGACAGGTTCTCGAAGAGGTCCACATCGAGACCCTTCAGGGGCTTGAGGATGGTAACGGTCGGCAGAGACGCGTCGTCCCGCTGCGGTTGGCAGGCGCGCTGCGCCTTGCCGAAGAAGTCGCGGGCGCTGAAGTAGCCCACCAGGTAGAAGAACAGCGCCGCCAGTATTCCAATGGCAATGATGAGCTGGAGCAAGTGGCCGGTAGTGATCACGTCGTGCATACGTTCTTAACCGCCTGGTCAGGGCCGCGGGCAAAAAAAGCCCGCTCGCCCGCGGGCACTCCACGTCATCCACATCAACTAGCGTTTCGTCTAGCGCACCCGGCCGGGCGAGTCAATGCGCCCGGCGGCTTCATGCGCCCGGCGGCTTCAGTGCCCGATGACTCGCTCCGGGTTACCTGGAAACACCACGTTACCGGCGGCGCGTAGAGCCAGGGTGATGATCGTCAAGGTGGGGTTGTAGCCCGAAGAACTCGGAAACACGCCGCCGTCCATACAATAGAGGTTGTCCACGTCGTGGAATTTGCCAAAGGCGTCGCACACCGATGCCGTCGGGGCGCTCCCCATACGCAGGGTTCCCATGATGTGCGCCGACTGCGATGGCGAGTCGGCTGGGGCAATGAAGCCGAACTCGGCCCCGGCGGCTTGCAGGATGCCCAACAACTTCGGGTTGTAGAAGGTCCGCGCGTCCAACTCGAACTTACTGTTCGCATAGGTGATCCGCGGTACAGGCGAGCCGAACACGTCGACCAGGTTGGGGTCGAGGTCGACCCGGTTCGTCAGTTGCGGCGCGTCCTCCGCTTGCATCGTCATTGCCGCGATGCGCTCGAGGAACGGACTGTTGACCAAGATGTCCTTGAGTGTGATCTTGACGCCGAGCGCCTGTGCGAACGTCAAAGCTCTCAGGTTGTTCTTGGCGGCGGTGATCGCCTCGGAGTCGGTACCGAACTCGATGATGCCGCCGAGTTTCTTGGCCGCATCGATCGTCTCGCCGCCGGGCATGACACCGCGGAAGTCGGAGAAGCCGTGTGTCACTGAGCGACCGCGTTCGCCGTGGAAGCGCTGCTTGAAGATGCCGACGGCGATGGTTTGAAAGTGGAACATCAGGTTACGCCCGACCATGTCGCGGGAGTTGCCCAAGCCGCCGGAGAGCAAGCACAAGCGGGCGCTTTCGATTGCGCTGGCGGCGATGATGAACTGATCGGCGACGGCCTGCCGGCGAGCGCCGGAGGGATCGACGTACTCGACGCCGGTGACGTGCGTGCCGTCCGGATGAATGAGACGGGTCACCATGCAGTTGTATCGGAGCTGACAATTTCCCGTGAGCAATGCCTGGCGCAAAGTCGTCACAGCCGGTGAGCATTTGGCATTGGTCGGGCACCCGTAGCCGCTGCAGAAGCCACAGTCGTTGCACGGCGGTCGACCGCCGTATGGCCGGGAGTTCACCGCAGTCGGGTATGGGAAGGGCGAATATCCCTGGTCACTTGCTCCCTTACTCAAGACGGTCGCGACGTACATGGGCACCCCGGGCGGCATGAGAAAGTCGGTCTTGCGCTGGGATGCGAATGGGTCGGAATTGAGCAGACCTTGGACCCCCGTGAGACGCTCCGCCTCGGTATAGAACGGCTCGAGTTCATCGTAGGTGAGCGGCCAGTCACTGAAGTTTGTCCCCGGGTAGTTGATTCCCTTGGATTGCAACTCCAAGGCGATGTGGAAGTCTACCGCATTGAGTCGCGGGTACTTCATATCCGCATGCACGGCGGCGCCTCCCACCGTGCGCGGCAGCGTATTCACGTCGTCGTTGAAGGTTGCCTGCACCGTCGAGCTCGTACGGAAGGTGCGTGGCTCCAGGAAGGGGTCTTGGTCGATAAAGTTCCGCACACTCAGCTTGATCTCATCGTTGCTGAAGAGCGGTACGGGCATCTTGGGAGCCGGGTCGTCGAGGCCGACGAAATAGTTGGGGCCCGATTCGAGAATGAGGACCTTCTTATCGCCCACCACGGCCAATGTGCGTGCCGCCATGGAGCCGCCGGCACCGCTGCCGATGATGATCACGTCAAACTGACTGAGTGAGGTGTTGCCCAGAACGCCGGGCACCTTTGACGGCAGCGTGCTCATGCCAACTCTACCGTGGGAAGTACGGTGTACCGGGATTGGCGATCTTGACCAGCAGCGCCAGGAACTGGTGCGTGATTGCATCGACGCCGCTGAAATCCTCGTCGGGATTGGCCATCGAGTTCGGCTTGTCCGCGCGCTCCTTGTACTGCATGGTCGTCTCGTCGAAGATCGAGTACCCCAGCGGCTGACTGTCGCCATCGTAGCCGATGAGCTGCCAACCGATCCGGTCGACGTTGCCGCCGTACTCGGGCGCGCAGAACATGCCTTCGAGTATGTGGCCCGTGATCAAGCTGACGAAGCCTTGGTCGGCGGCCTTGAGCACGGCGTCCTGCTGGCTGGAGGTCAACGCCGCGAAATCGGCACTGAACATCTGCATACTGTTGGCCTCGATGTCGGCAATGCCCGAGCGATATTGATCCCGCCAGCCAATCACCGGTGCGACCTGACCCGCGTTGAAATCTGCACCGGACACTGCCGCGCTGCCCAGCAACTGCACGCGCCAGCTCAGCAACTGCAGGCGGGGCAGCGGGATGAACTGGGCGAAATTGTTGCTGGGGAAATGCGTTGACGGTGTCCCGGTGGCGGGATCAGGGAAGGCATTACGGTCGCTGAAAGGTCCGCTAGCAAACACGTAGGCGGGCTCATTCTCGTCGGGAACGATGGAGAGGAGCCGATCGATGTACGCCGGTGCCCCCGCTTCGACCGCACCCGGGCGTACGGTACCGTCCGGCAACACATCTGCGGGCACCACGCGCGCCGCGATGGCGCCGACCACCTGCTGTTCCCCGGCCGTCAGGAAGCTGGGAATTGGTGTGGGCGTTGGTGGAGGCGGCGTGAAGCTGTCGTCGTCGCCGCAACCTATCAAGCTCGTGGCCGGCAGAGCGACAGCAACACCGCCGGCCATTCCCCAGCGTAAGACCTGCCGGCGTGTGACGAAGAGCGCCACGGTGGCGACCCGGCTATGCCTTCTTGCGCGGACGCAGATCGAGGTCGGGCGGCGGCGCGTCAGGCAACTTCCAGACGATGTATGGCTTGTCCTTCAGTTCGTGGTAGGCGTTGGCCGCTTCGATCGCCTTATGGAACGCGTCTTCGAACGCCTTGAAGTCCTTCCTGGCGATCGCATCTTGAAGAGGCTTCCAGTTCTCTTCCATGAACTGATTCAGCGCGTCCTCGTGCTTTGGTCGCGTGAAGGCGCCGAGCTCCATCAGGCCCTTGATCTCCTTGGCTTCGAAGGTCGCCAGCGGCCAGTTTTCCGCCTTTGCAGCGTAGTATAGCTTCCACGTGCGGTTACCGACTTCAGGCATGATGCGACCCAGGCCGGGCTGGATCGTGGCGACATCTTCGAGCGACATTTCACGGTGCCCGCTCCACACCGATAGCGTCTTGAGGCGCTCCAACAGTTTCTCGTCATCCATCGTGAGTCACTCCCGAACAACAAAATGTTTGGCAGCGCTCCTAGCACGGTGGTCAAAGCTGTGTCCAGTCAAAAGCGCCGGTGTGTCAAAAGCACCGCTGCTTGCTGTTGCCCGCTTGTTGCGTCGGGCGTCCCGGTGGTAAGTTCCCTGCTCGGTGGTGGCCACGTCGGAAAGCCGCGGTTGGGTCAGTTGGTCGGTCATCGCCGTCCTGTTGTCGCTGATTGAACTGGGCGAGGTGGGCCTGATGCTGGGTTGCAGTTGGGCGCGAACAGCCGGCGCCGCGCGCGGCGCCGTGCCGACCGGGGCGCAGCTCATCATCGACGTTCGCGAGCCGACAGGCGTGGCTCGCAACCATTGGCCGATCTCCGTCGGCGTGCCGTTTTCGCCGGGCTACATGAAGGATCCCGTCGGGCTGAGCGTGCTCGACGGAGCAACACCCGCAGCCGTGCAGACGCGTGTGCTGAGCCGCTGGCCGGACGGCAGCGTCCGCTGGGCGCTGCTGGACTGGCAAACCGACTTGCAGCCGAAGCAGACGCGGCACTGGCGCGTAGGCATGGGAAGCGTCACTGCCGAGCACACCGTGAAGGTGACCGACGGCACCGACCGCATCGACGTCAATACCGGCCCACTGCAGTTCAGTGTGGCGAAGGATCGCTTTGCCCCGCTCAGCACCGTGCGTTTGAATGGCGCTCCCGTGTTCAGCGGGCCGGTCACCAGCTTCTTCGACGTGAATGGCCAGCGTCTCGATGCGCAGGCACCCACGACGGTGACGGTGACCGAACCTGGCCCGCTACGCGTGCGCATCGAGCTTCGCGGCCGCTATGCGGCCGGCTTCGATTACGTCGTGCGCATCGATGCGTTTGCCAACCAACCTTTCGTGCGGCTGCTGCATACCTTCGAGCAACACAATCCACAGCCCTATACCTCCGTGCGGCAGCTGGCATTGACGATGCCGCTGACGTTCACGGGACCGGTTTCCTACAGTGCGGGACGCGAGAAGAAGGAGCCGTTCGCAGGCACAGTAGGCGACTCGGGAGTCGTGCTCTCTCAGGAAGACAACGAAAATCTGCAGCTCGGTGCGCAGCGGCACGCCGAGCAGGCGGCCGGATGGATTGACGTGCGTGACGCGTCCCACGGAGTCGCGCTCGCCGCACGCTTCTTCTGGCAGGAGTATCCGCAGAGCTTCGAGGTCGGCACCGCGGGACTGACCTACAATATGTGGGCGCCTGGCGCGCCGCCGGCCAAGGTCGGCATGGGCGCGGCAAAAACGCACGAGATGGTTCTCTATTTCCACGACAAGGCCGCCCCCGCGCCGGGCCTCCTGGCGGCGCTCACCGAACCGGTGCTCGGGCACGTCGACGCCCGGTGGACCGCCGCCACCGGTGCGCTACGAAATGCCGTTGCGCCGACGCCGTCAACCAATGCGTTCCTGCGCACGCTGGCTGCCGGCTACCACGCCTACCACCAGCAGGCAGAAGTGGAGCGCTGGGATGACAGCGGGCTCGTCGAGTGTCCCCACACGCCAACGCCCCCCACCGATGCGACACCCGCAACCCAGGCGCCGCGGTCCGAGCACCCGCGGCGCGGCTTCTTTGGCATGTTCAATTGGGGCGACTGGAACTTTCCCGGCTATCACGACACCACCAAGGGGTGCGACGCGTGGGGAAACCTCGAGTACGATATGACCCAGGTATTGGCGCTCGCCTACGCCGCCACGGGCGAGCCTGCCTATCACGAACGCATGGTCGCCGCCGCGCGGCACTTCATGGACGTGGACCGCATCTACTATCAGCAGCAACGTCCGAACTGGGTGGGGATGAATCACCCGAAGAACCCGCTGCACTTCACCTTCGAGTTGGGCGGCGTGGATCTCGGACATACGTGGACCGAGGGTCTGCTCTCCTACTACTACCTGACCGGCGACGAGCGCGGACTGGAGGCGGCGCGTGGCATTGCCGACTACCTGGTGCGGCGCTCGCGCGCCGTATTGCGCGGCAATCCGCGCCAGTGGGGATGGCCCCAGATTGCGCTCGTGGCGGCCTACGAAGCCACCGGAAACCCCGAGTACCGCAGCGCGGCACAGGTGTATGCGCGTGGCGGCATGAATGCCTTCCCTCCGGACACCCACGCCGGGTGGAAAATGGGGCTGCTCGCTGACGGGTTATCCTACACCCACGCCATCACCAACGATCCGGTGATTCGCGACTGGCTGATCCGCTACGCCGCCGCCGTGCGCGCGCACACCGGCACGGTCGACCCGCGCTTCCTCCCGGCGATGGCCTACGCCGCCCGTGTCAGTGGCGACCGCGAACAGCTACGGGCGATCAGCGCCGCGGTCAATGGATTGAAGTTCAGCAACTGGGGGAAACCGTTCACAATCGCTGGCCGCACTGGGTTCCGAATTCTATCGTTGGCTGCCGCACCGGCGGCGAGCACATCGGGGACGCAACCGCCAAGCGCTCCCCCGGGGTCGTGATCCACGCCGCCGCACGGCGATGGCGGGTTCCCCCCCTGAGCGCCGCCGGCGCTCACGCCACCTGGGAAAGCGCCAGAGCAAAGTAGCCGTTCGGCGGAGTGTACCAGTCGACGAGTTGGAAGCCGGCAACGCGCAGGGTCGCCTCGACCTCGTGGCGGGTGAACTTGCGGCTGATCTCCGTGTGAATCGTCTCGCCCACTGTGAACGGGACAGTCAGCGGCAACTTGCGGATCGTCACGCGGTGCGCGACGCGTGCGCGCAAGTGCATCTCAATCTGTGACAGCTCGCGATTGAAGAAGGCCACGTGCTCGAAGCGGTCGGTGGCGAAATCGGCGTCGAGCTCGCGGTTGATCACACGCAATACGTTGCGGTTGAACTCGGCAGTCACACCGGCGCGATCGTTGTACGCCGCTTCCAGGACCTCGACCGGCTTCACCAAGTCGACGCCCAGGACGAAGTGATCCCCAGCGACCAGTTGGCGGCGCAAGGCGCGCAGGAAGTCCGCCGTCGCCGCCCGGCTCAGGTTGCCGATCGTGCTACCGAGAAATAGGACCAGGCGTTGGCAGCCGGCAGGCAGGTGGTCCAGGTCGCGTTCGTAGTCGCCCACGATGCCATGAATCCGCAGCTGCGGATACTCGCGCAGCAACGCCAGCGCCGCATGCCGGAGCATGCCCTCACTCACGTCCATCGGAACATACGTCACGGAGTGCCCAGCGTTTTCCAGGGCATCGAGGATGGTGCGCGTCATGCGAGCGCTGCCGCAGCCGAACTCGACAACCACAGCGGGGCGCGCGGCGCGCACGATCGGTGCCGCGGCGCGGTCGAGCAGGGCCTGGCCCATCCGCGTCAGATAGTACTCTGGAAGATCACAGATGGCATCAAATAGCTCGGAGCCGCGATCGTCGTAGAAGTACTTCGGCGGCAGGGTCTTCTGCGCAGACAGCAGCCCGCGGCGGACATCGTCAGCGAACTCCGTGCTGCCTGTGCTGCGGCGGAAGACGTCGATGCGCAGCCGGCCCGCCGCTGCGAGCCGAGATTGTCTGTGCGACCCATCACTTCCGGCAAACAGCTCGTACGCCATCCGCCGCAGGATGCTGCAGTTACAGATTGTCTGCAAGATGGGGAGTCAGCGGTCTTCGGAGAATGCGGACTGGCGGTCGGCGATGCTCCGGCGCAGTGGCACGAAGCGGATACCACCATCACCGTCGTGTGGCTGCATGTGATCGAACCGGCCGGTGATGATGTCCGCAGGGATGCCACGCGGAAAGGCGACGCACACTTCCCTGCCCGCCATCTTGAAGATGCAGCGTGCGCATTGGCTGCCTGTAACCTGAGTGCGTTCCATGATCGTCCCAGGCGAAGGTACTGCAAGGCGCGGACCAGCCGCGGTTTGCTGCGCTACTAGCGAGGTATGCTCTGACGGGACGTTTGGTGTTAAGTGAGCCTAACAGGGCTGTAAAGGATCTTATACACAGCCCGCGTGCGCCGACGAATCAGGCTCCTGACGGGTGGCCGGCACGACGTGCTGACTTGGAGGTCTTACGCAGCTCGTACGCTCTGATCTTGGTCTGCAGGGTGACGCGGCTGATACCCAGCACGCGGGCAGCGCGCGACGCGTTGTTGGCGTTCTGCCGCAGAACCTCCGCGATGTAATCTGCTTCGAAGAGCTGGCGCGCGCGCCGCAGGGTCGTCGGATGGGCCGAGGGCGCGCCGTGCGTCGCGCCGGTCGCCGTGAGCTTGTCGGAAAGGTGCTCCGGCTCGATGGTCTCGCTGCGGCCGGCCAGAGCGACGGCCCGTCCAATCTCATTTTCCAGCTCGCGAACGTTCCCGGGCCAGGTATAGTGCAGCAGGGCGGTCAACGTCGCGTGGCTGAGGCGGGGTACCACCGTACCGAACTTGCTGGCCGTCTTTGCCAAAATGTGCGTCGCCAGCAGGGGTATGTCGTCCTTCCGCTCGCGCAGCGGCGGAAGTGCAATGGGAAACGTACTCAGGCGGTAGAAGAGATCGCGGCGAAAGTGCCCCTGTTGCCCGGCCTGTTCAAGGTCGCGATTGGTGGCCGAGATGATGCGGACATCGACGAATCGCGGTGTCGTCTCACCGACGGGCACCAGTTCGCCGCTCTGCAGGACGCGCAGCAACTTGACCTGCATCGCCTGAGTTGTCTCGCCGATTTCATCGAGAAAAACCGTCCCACCGTCCGCCACTTCGAAAAATCCCTTTCGATCGGCAACGGCGCCGGTGAAGGCGCCGCGCTTGTGGCCGAAGAGCTCGCTTTCCAACAAGGTCTCCGGCAGGGCACCGCAGTTCACGGTGACAAAGGGGTGGTCGCGGCGCGCGCCGTTGTAGTGGATGGCACGGGCGATCAACTCCTTGCCGGTGCCGGTCTCACCGGTGAGCAACACCGTCACGGGTGACGCAATGGCGCTCTCCATCAATCGGAACACGCGCTGCATGGCTTCGCTGCTGCCGACCACTTCGGCAAAGCGGTTGCGACTGACCGCCTCGCGCTGCAAAATCACAACTTCATCGCGCAGTTTGGCTTCGGACTCTTTCAGGCGCTGATACAAACGTGCGTTCTCGATGGCAACGGCGATGCTGCTTGCCAACGCATCGAGGAAGGTCAGATCATCTTGGCTGAAGGACCCGCCGATGCGGTTGCGCAACTCGACCACACCCAGGGTCCCGCGCCGCGTGCGCAGCGGCGCGCACAGCAGCGACTGCGTCGACATACCGGACTGCTCGTCGACCTGCGCATACCAGCGTCCGTCTTTGGACGCATCGGGGATGAGCTGCGCCACGCCGTTTTGCAGGACCCAGCCCGCGATACCGCGGTCCGCCGGAAAGCGCACGGCGGCGAAGCGTTGTTCGACCTCCGGCGCAACATCAGCTCGGTAGGGGAAGTACAGCTCCTGTCGCTCCTCGTCGAGCAGCAAGATCGCACAGCTTTCCGCGTCCAGCAGCTCCTTGGTTCGCATGACCACGCGGCTGATGAGCTGATCCAGGTCGATCAACTCGCTAAAGGACCGGCTCACCTCATAGAGCAAGGAGAGGCGTGCCGGTTCATGAGCACGCTCGCGACTGATCACTTTGGGCACGAAAGCCATGCGTGACAGGTTCTGTGCATTGCCTCGTTTTTCCTTTAGATCGTTTTGGACCCCGGATGCAACGCGGAGGCCGAGGCGCTGGGGAGGCGTTGGCGTTGACCCGGCAGCACGCCTCTGATAGCGCGCCGGCCGGTGTGCATGATCGAGTTGCGTGAGGTCCGCAAGGTCTATCCCGACGGCCACGTCGCGTTACGCGGCCTGAGTCTGTGCGTCGAAGCGGCAATGACCGTCGCCATGCTGGGGCCGTCGGGTTGCGGGAAGACGACCACCTTGAAACTCGTCAACCGCCTGCTGACACCGACTGCGGGACACATTCTGGTCAACGGCCGCGATGTGTCCACAGTCGACCCCATCCAGCTGCGTCGCGGCATCGGCTACGTGGTCCAAGACGCCGGCTTGTTCCCCCACCTCACCGCAGAGCAGAACGTGGAGGTGGTGCCGCGGCTGCTGGGTTGGCCGGCCGCACAACGCCGGGAGCGTTCTGCGCAGCTGTTCGCGTTGGTGGGGTTGGACTACACGCAGCACGGGCCGCGCTACCCTTCTGAGTTGAGCGGCGGACAACGCCAGCGCGTCGGTTTAGCCCGCGCACTGGCGGCTGACCCGCCGGTGGTGCTGATGGACGAACCCTTCGGCGCGCTCGACCCGATCACACGCCGGCGCTTGCAGCGCGAGTTTCTCGACCTGAAAGGTCGGCTTCGGAAGACGGTCGTGCTGGTCACGCACGACGTCGAGGAAGCATTCCTGCTTGCCGATCGCATTGCCGTGCTATCGGACGGCGAGTTGGTCCAGTTCGGCGCCCCCGACGCGATTCGCGCGGCGCCGGCGAGCGACTTTGTCGCCAGCTTCTTCGAAGGCATGCGATGATCCGTAGCCGGTGTAGGCGCAGCCCTCGCGGGTGCGCTGGTTGCCGCCGCCAGCACAAGGCGTGCACAAGGCTTGCCCGGTTGATCTGGCCGCTACTTGGGCTTGCGTGCACGCTGCGGGCAACGGCGTCTGCTGCCCCGAGACCAACCATCGTCGTCGGTGCCAAGAACTTCACCGAGGGTGCAGTGCTCGCCGAGTTGATGGCGCAGGTCATCGAACGACACACCAATGCAACCGTCGAGCGGCGGTTCAATCTTGCGGGGACACAGGTGGCGTTCGAGGCGCTGCGCACCGGGGCCATCGACCTGTACGCGGAATATACCGGTACCGGCTTACGCGATATCCTTGGCGACGCGTCGCCGGTGGAGGGCGCCGCGCAGGCATTGGCGCGCGTCAGCGACGCGTTTGCGCAGCGCTACAACCTGCTGTGGCTGGCACCCTTCGGGTTCAACAATACCTACGTGCTGATGATGCGGCATGACCACGCCCAGGGGTTGAGAATCGCGGCGATCAGCGACCTGGCTGGCCATCCCCTGCGCTATGGAATGTCACACGAGTTTCTTGAGCGGCGCGACGGGATGCCCGGGCTACGCCGCGTCTATGATCTCGACATCACGTCGATTGTCGGCATGGAGCACGATCTCGCCTACAGCGCCCTGGCGGAAGGCGCGATCGACGTATCGGACGGCTACTCCACCGACGCAAAGATCGTCACGCAGCACCTCGAGGTCTTGCACGACGATCGGCACTTTTTTCCACCCTACGAGGCGGCGCCGTTGCTGCGGCGCGACCTGGTGGAGCGCTTACCGGCAGTGGTCGACGCGCTGGCGTTGCTGGCCGGGCGGATCGACGATGCCACCATGCGCCAGCTCAACTATGGCGTCGAAGGCGAGCACCGCACCCCGGCGGAGGTGGCCGGGACCTTCCTAGCGAAGTTGGGGCTGAGCCATGTCGCGGTCGACGTGCCGAGGCGCGGGCGCTCGCTGCTCGACGTCTTGTGGCAGCGCCGACGTGTGACCTGCGATCTCGCGGGCTGGCACCTCGTCTTGACGGGCACTGCCGAGTTGTTGGCGTGTCTCGTCGCGATTCCCCTCGGCATCAGCGCCAGTCGGCGGCCAGGTCTGGCGGCGGTAGCTCTGACCAGCGCTGGAGTCATGCAGACCATCCCGTCGATCGCGCTGCTCGCGTTCATGCTGCCGCTCTTTGGCATCGGTGCGAAGCCGGCCGTTGCTGCATTGTTCCTCTACGGCCTGCTGCCGATCCTGCGCAACACGGTCACGGGGTTGCGCGGTGTCGATCAGCAGTTCAAGGAAGTAGGCCTGGGGTTGGGCATGACGCCAGCGCAACTGCTGCGACAGGTGGAGTTGCCGATCGCCGCACCGGTCATCCTGGCCGGTGTTCGCACCTCGACGGTGATCAACATCGGCACGGCCACGCTGGCAGCGTTCATTGGCGCGGGCGGGCTTGG
>DATKMS010000490.1:0-8567 GCA_035541735.1 Candidatus Margulisiibacteriota bacterium | reverse complement strand
CACGCCCTGGTAGATGCGGACGCGCTCACCGATGATGCTGGTTTCGCCGATGACCACGCCGGTGCCGTGGTCGATGAAGAAGCTGCCGCCGATCTGCGCGCCCGGATGAATGTCGATGCCGGTCGCACTGTGCGCCACCTCGGCGATGATGCGCGCGATCAGCGGCACCCCGAGCTTGTACAGTTCGTGGGCGATGCGATGGTGCGTGACGGCGGTGATGCCCGGATAGCAGAACACCGCTTCGTCCGGACTGGTGGCCGCAGGGTCGCCCTCATACGCGGCTTGCGCATCGCGGCCGAGCAACGTGCGGATCGCTGGCAGCCGCAGTACCAACTCCCGAGTCACCTCGGCGGCGCGGCGTTCCACGCCGCTCGTCTCAGCGGGTCCCGCGAAAAGCAACCCACGCCGCACCTGCTCCTGGAACTCGGGCAGGACGGCGTTCAGTCGTTCGCCTACGTAGGAACGAATCCGCCCCTCGGTCAGGTCGCGAGGACCGAAGTGTGCCGGAAACAGCGCCGCCCGCAATTCCGCGATGATGGTTTCCAGCGCCTCGCGCGACGGCAGCACGTGTCGTCCGGATCGCCGCCGCCGCCCGGTGAGCAGCTCCAAGTTGGCCGCGGTGAGCGCGTCGACGACGGGCTCGAAGTCCCACGGCTGCGTGACAGTGGTCGTCTTGATCGCCAGGTTGCTCATAGCGCCACTCCTTGCGCATCGAAGATGCCTTCGAAGAGGATTGACGAGAGGTAACGTTCTCCGGAATCGGGCAGCACGGTGACGATGGTCTTCCCGGCATTCTCGGGCTGGTGCGCCAGCCGCGCCGCGACGGCCACGGCCGCGCCGCTCGAAATGCCCGAGATGATGCCCTCCTCGCGGGCGAGCCGCCGCGCGTAGGTGACGGCGTCTTCGTTGCTGACCTGCGCGATCGCATCGACGAGGGACAGATCGAGCACCTCCGGGACGAACCCGGCACCGATCCCCTGGATCTTGTGCGGACCAGGCGTGAGCGGCTCGCCGGCGCGCTTCTGTGTCAGCACCGGGCTGGCCGACGGCTCGACGGCGACAGAAGTGATGTGCTTGCCGCGTGTCTGCTTGATGTAGCGCGAGACGCCGGTGATCGTTCCGCCCGTGCCGACACCGGAAACCAAGATGTCGATCTGGCCGTCGGTGTCGTGCCAGATCTCGGGACCCGTGGTGCGCTCGTGGATCGCGGGATTCGCAGGATTGCTGAACTGCTGGAGCAGGACGTAGCGTGCCGGGTCGGAGGCGACGATCTGCTCCGCCTTGGCGACGGCGCCGCTCATGCCGCGCGCACCTTCGGTAAGCACCAACCTCGCGCCGTAGACCACCAGCAGCTTGCGGCGTTCGAGGCTCATCGTATCTGGCATGGTCAGCGTGAGCGGATAACCACGCGCGGCAGCGACGAAGGCAAGCGCGATGCCGGTGTTGCCGCTCGTTGGCTCGACGATCTCGTTGTCCGGACCCAGTACGCCGCGGCGCTCAGCGTCCCACACCATTGCCGCACCGATGCGGCACTTGACGGAGTAGGCAGGGTTGCGTCCTTCGATCTTTGCCAGGATCGTGGCGGCTGCACCATCGTCGACGCGGTTGAGACGCACCAGCGGGGTGCGTCCGATTGAATGGGCATTGTCTTCATACCAGCCAGACATTCTGACTACCTTCCTTTCTTTCGCGTCGTGCCCGACCAGCGCCGCGTCACACCTCGTCCCAATCGTTGTAGAGCGGGGCACGGGTCAGCAGCCGATCGAGGTCGTCCGGCTGAGACGCGAGGAGGATCTCGACTGTGTGCGGGAGATCGGTATTCACTCGGGCGTCCGCGGCGGCGCTGTGCGTGGTTGATGCACCGATTAGGGGTCGTTCAATCCTTGTTCTTTCCATGGCGTTTTCCTGCCCTTCCTGATCACCGGCACGCCGCCGCAGCCGCCAGCGCAGTCTGCGAGCGATGCAGCAGGCGTTCGACCGCGCCGATGAAGTCGCGCGGTGCGATCGGCCGCTGCAGCACTACGTCCGCGCCCAGCCGGGCTGCGAAGCGCGCCGTGGGTGCGTCCCGTGACGTTGTAACAACGATGCGCGGCTGAACTGCGAGGGGAGTCGGGTCGAAGCGGCCGCGCAAGTGACGCAGCAACTCCCAGCCGTTCATCCCCGTGGCATTGAGATCCAAGCTCATCACGACGACGGCGATGCGCGCGCCGTCGCGAACCAGCAGATCGCAGGCGTCGCCGCCATCACCCAGTGTGCGCACCGGCAGCCCGCGCGCCTGTAGCAAGGTTTCCTCGATGATGCGTTGGTTCACATCGTCGTTCACGATCAATACGGTCCCGTTCATACCGTCCTCCGCTGCGCGCCTCCGGCGGGAGCGTTCGTGTGAACGCTCCCACGCGGAAGCCTGGTCATCCGATAGCAGGCGACCCACCTCCTCATCCGGACACCTCCTGCCGGTTGCGCTCTGCATGCGGACGTCGACACAGAAGAGAGCCATGGCGTCCTCCTACAAGAGCAATTGCACTTGCTCGACGACGGCGTACTCGTCGGGCCGGTTGCCCTTCCCGTTGCCGCCCTGGAAGCGGCTGTCAGCGAAGTCGAGCGACAGCTTGATGTTGCGGTTCAGGTACCAATTGATGCCGACGACAGCTTCATTGTCGCGGTTGGCCGAGGTCGCCGGGTTGGCAAAGCCTCCCGCGAACGCCTCGTTGTCGACTTGCAACTGACTGAAGCGCGCGACCAGTTCCCAGGCGCCCCACTTGCCGGTGAAGGGGTCGAAGGGGTTCGCCGGGTTGACGCCCCTGTACGACGCGACTTCACCGGTGAGTACGTACGACCCGGCGATTTGCCACGAGTAGTTCGACACGCGCCCCTTCTTGTTGTCGCGGATCACACCCTCGGTGGAGTTGACGTACTCGCCCAACAGACCAAACGACGACCAGTAGTAGTAGAACTGTGGCGACCACCGGTCGCGATGGCCGTTGGCGATCGTCGGCCCCTTGGGCGGCGTTGATGTTGTATTCGCACCGCTGTACTGGAAGTAGGTCGCTTGTCCAAAGGTCTTGTAGTTCGGCAGGTCCGGCGAACCAGCGTTGGCCGACTCGCGGCCGAAGCTGCCGGCGAAGCCGACCCCGAACCCCTTCAGGAGATCGACGTCCAGGTCCTTGAAGGGCAGGGCAAAGACCCGGCCGACGAAGTCCTTGTCGTCGTTGATGTCAACAGATGTGGGGTTCGAGTTGTCCGCGACGCCGTTGACGACCGCCACCTGATACCCCAACGCGCCCTGAAGCAAGTCGCCGAAGAGTTGCGCGCCGAAATCGCGGTTCGGGACGAGGTTGGTGGGTTGCGCACGCTCGATGAATTCGATGTAGGGCGCGCCCTGCAAGCGTTCCAATCCGACCGGCGGCTTGAACTTGCCGACGCGCAGCTTGGCCTCCGGAATGTAATTGGCATCCACGTAGGCGTCGAAGAGCACCACCGAGCTCGAGGAGTTGGGCTGGGCAAAGTCAGGCAGGATGCGGAACTCGAAGTACTTGAAGACCGTGCCGGAAAAGTCGAGACGGGCGCGCCGGAAGAGGAAGGTGCTGGTGCCCTGATTGGCCTTGTCGTTGATGAAGAAACGGCCGTCCGCTTGGGTGTAGCCGCCGAGCCGGAGCTTGTACGCGCCGTCCGGCGACGCCAGCGTGAAGCCGTTTGCGGCCGACCAGCCGGCAAGTGGCTTCGCGTTCTGGTTTTCGACGGCCACTTCGACCTGTCGGGTGTCCTTCTTCAGGCGATCGACCGTCTCTTCGAGTTGCTTGATGCGGTCGTGGTCACTGAGCGCCGGCGTGGGTTGCGGGTCTGCCGCGTGCGCCGACTCGGGCGCGGCCACAGACAAGATCGTCAGGGTTGCAACTGCAAGAACCCAATGGGTTCTGAAAGGAAGTCTCCTGAGCCGCTGGCTCGGGACAGATGGGGTGCGCATGCGATGCTCCTTTGCGTGCCATTGCGTACCTCTGGTCTGTCCAGTCAGCCGCTGGGGTGGTTGCCTCGCCTCCCGTGGACGGGTCAGCGTGGTGCACACCGGCCAGAGGCCGGTGCCACCGCAAGTGATTGCTAACGCTTCACGAGCCTGAGCTTCTCGGTGCGTTCGACTTGGACGACGACGCCGTCTTGCACGATCACCGTCACCTCGCCGAAGCGCAGGCCGCGGAGTGCGTCCCGGATCCGTTCGAGCACCTGCGTCGTGTGGGTGTCGTCGGCGCCGGCTGCTATTGCGTGCGTCATCTCCTCACCTCCTGTTTCAAATCTGATAGTCCTCGACGAAAACCCGTACCCGCTTAGGGAAAACGAAGACGGCGTCGCCGGTTTTCAGTTGCAGCTTGCTGTAGCGTTCCTGGGTCAGCTCGACGTTGAGGGGAACGCCGAATTCCTTGGCGAACAGTTCCACTTTGACCGCGGCGCTGGCGGCGTTGATGCGCAACACGTCCGCCTTCAGGCTCGACCGGCCGCGTGGGATACGGTCGATCTCCAACTCGTGCGGCCGCACGTACGCCCGGACCGGGCGCGACTCATCGTGCGGATAGTCCGGATAGGCCATCTCGAAGCTGCCGAGCAGTGCGCGGCCGCCTTCGACGCGGCCGTGGAAGACGTTCACGTTACCGAGGAAGTCCATGACAAAGGCGTTGGCGGGATGCTCGAACACCTCCTCGGGCGCGCCCTGCTGTTCGATGCGGCCGTGGTTCATCACCACCACACGATCCGACACCTCGAACGCTTCTTCCTGATCGTGCGTAACGAAGACGCTGGTGATGTGGATCTCATCATGCAGCTTGCGCAACCACGAGCGCAGCTCCTTGCGCACCTTGGCGTCGAGCGCACCGAAGGGCTCGTCGAGCAGCAGCACCTTCGGTTCCGCGGCGAGCGCGCGCGCCAGTGCAACGCGTTGGCGCTGGCCGCCGGAGAGCTGCGACGGTGCTTGCTGCGCAAGCCCTTCGAGCTGCACCAACGACAGCAGCTCATGCACGCGCTCGCGGATCCGCGGCTCCTTCCACTTGCGCACGCGCAGGCCGAAGGCGACGTTCTCGAACACGCTCATGTGGCGGAACAGCGCGTAGTGCTGGAAGACGAAGCCGACGTTGCGGTCGCGCGCCAAGCGATGCGTGGCGTCCTCGTCCTGGTACAGGATCGAGCCGCTGTCCGGAACGTCGAGGCCGGCGATGATGCGCAGCAGCGTGGTCTTGCCCGAGCCCGACGGGCCCAGCAGTGCCAGCAGCTCGCCGTGCGGCACCTCGATGCTCACATCGTTCAGCGCAACGAAGCTGCCGAAGCGTTTGGTGACGTTCTTGACCGAAATGCCCAAGCCGGGTGTCTCCTCCCTGCGGTCTGGCCGTGGCTGGTTGGCACCGTAGTGGCCGCTGCTACGGGTCGTGCGCTGGTGGGGGGTGCGTACGATTGCCTCCGCGTCCGTTGAGTCATCGAGCAAGCTTTCCCGCAGGCGACTTCTCAGCTCGGTGCGCGTCTTCCATTCCAGAGCCGTCTTGACGATTAGTGTCACCAGCGCCAGCGACGACAGCAGCGACGCCAAGGCAAAGGACCCGGCGGTGTTGTACTCCTGGAAGAGTTTCTCGACGCGCAGCGGCATGGTGTCGGTACGCCCTGCGATATGGCCGGAGACCACGTAGACGGCACCGAACTCACCCATCGCACGGGCGTTGCACAGGATCACACCGTAGAGCAGACCCCACTTGATGTTGGGGAGCGTTACCCGCCGCAGCAAGTGCCAGGCGCGGGCGCCGAGACTCACCGCCGCGGTCTCTTCCTCAGGGCCGATGGCTTCCATCAGCGGGATCAGCTCACGTGCCACGAACGGGAAGGTGACAAACGATGTCGCCAGAATGAGGCCCGGTGTTGCGAAGATGATCTTGATGTCGTGCGCGCGCAGCCAGGGGCCGAAATAGCCTTGCAGACCAAAGATCAGCACGAAGATGAGCCCGGCGACCACCGGCGAGACCGCAAACGGCAGGTCGATCATCGCCGTCAGGAGCGTGCGTCCCGGGAAACGGAACCGGGCGATGGCCCAGGCCGCCATGACGCCGAAGATCAGGTTGAGCACAACCGCGGCCGGTGCGACCCGCAACGTCAGCAGGATGGCGCTCAACGTGTCGGGGTCGTTGAAGAGCGCGTCCCAGTAGACCCGCGGTCCGCGCGCGAAAGCTTCGTAGAAGACGTTGACGAGCGGGATGAGGACCAGAACCCCGAGGACCACGGTGGCCAAGCCGATCAACCCCCAACGGATGATCGCCGACTCTTCCTGTGCGCGCCGCCGCGTCAGCGTGGCGGCGGAAGTGATGTCAATTGCCATTGCCCTTACTCCAGCGTTCCAAGAGGTTGATGAGCACCAACATGGTGAGCGAAGCGACCAGCAGCACCACGGCGATGGCGGCGGCCTCGCGGTAGCGGAACTCTTCGAGCGCCGCCACGATCAGCACCGGGGCGATTTCGGTTTTGAGGGGCATGTTGCCCGAGACGAAGACCACCGAGCCGTACTCGCCGAGGCCGCGTGCGAAGGCGAGCGCGAAGCCGGTGACGATGGCCGGCAGCAACGACGGCGCGATGACGCGCGTGAACGTCTGGCCGCGCGTCGCGCCGAGGCATGCCGCCGCTTCCTCGATCTCGGCGTCCAGGTTGTCGAGGACCGGTTGCACCGCGCGCACGACGAACGGTAGCCCGATGAAGGTCAGCACGAGTACGATCGCCAGACGCGAGTAGGATCCCTGGATGCCGATCGGCACCAGAAAGCGCCCGAGCCACCCAGCCTTCACGTACAAGCTCGAATACACCAGGCCGGCGACGGCCGTCGGCAAGGCGATCGGCAAGTCGACGAGCGCGTCGAACAGGCGCTTGAATGGAAACTCGTAGCGCACCAACACCCATGCCACCAAGACACCGAGGAAGATGTTGGCGAACGCCGCGGCAAACGAGGCGCCGAACGTCAGCGCGTAGGCGGCGCGTGCCCGCGGCGTCCACACCGCGGCGACGAACTCGTGGAGCGGCAGCGCCGCCGCCTTCAGGAAGCAGGCAGTCAGCGGAATGAGCACCAACAGCGTCAGATACAGAAGCGTATAGCCCAAGCTCAGGCGGAAACCCGGTAACACGCGCCGGTTGACGTCGATCATGACGTGCTCTCCTCGGCTACGGACTGCGCACTCATGGTGTCACTTCGGCTGATAGATGCTGTCGAAGATGGCGCCGTCGACGAAGAACTTGCTGTAGGCGTCGCTCCAGTCCTTGGCCACCGCAGTGATGCCGAACAACTGGAGATCGGGAAACGATGCTGCGTGGCGGGCCTTCACCGCTGCGTTGATCGGCCGGTAGAACTTCTTGGCGATGATTTCCTGGCCTTCGTCGGTGTAGAGAAACTTGAGGTAGGCTTCTGCGGCGTCGCGCGTGCCCTTGCGCTTGACGTTGGCATCCACCCAGGCGAGCGGCGGCTCGGCCAGGAAGCTGATCGGCGGATAGACGATCTCCAACTCGCCGTTCGAGTCTGCCACCTCGGGATAGGCCTCGTTTTCCCAGGTGAGATGCACGTCACCGATCTTCTTCTGCGCGAACGTGGTGGTTGACCCGCGGGCGCCGGAATCGAGCACCGGCGTCTGCTTGTAGAGCTTGGTGACCAAGGCCTTGGCGTCCGCTTCCGAACCACCGCGTGCGACCACCGACCCCCACGCGGCGAGGAAGCTCAGCTTGCCGTTGCCGGAGGTCTTGGGATTGGGCGTGACGATCTCGACGCCGGGCTTGACGATATCCGGCCAGTCCTTGATGCCCTTGGGATTGCCCTTGCGGACGACGAAGACGATGGTGCTGGTGTAGGCCACCGAGTTGTTGGGGAGGCGCTGTTCCCAGCCGTTGGCGAGCAGATTGGCTTTGCGCAGCGCGTCGGTGTCCGGCCACAGCGCCAGGGTCGCGACATCGGCATCGAGGCCGTCGATGATCGCACGGGCTTGCGCGCCGGAGCCGCCGTGCGACTGGTTGATCTCCAGCGCCACGCCGGCGTCCTTGGCATACTTGGGGATGAAGGCGTCGTTCAGGGCGCGCCACAGTTCGCGGGTCGGGTCGTATGAGACGTTCAACAACTCCTTGGTGTCTGCTGCCATGGCTGCGGACAGATTGGCGAGGCCCACCATGGCGGCTGCGGCAGCGGCGGTGCGCGCCCACCTGGTCAGTGCGCTTCGATAGTGCTGCATCATGCTCTCCTTCTCGTGTTCCTCCAGTTTTCTTGACAGTGGTGCGGCGGCGGCCCCGGGGCGCCGTGAGGCGCGCAAGGCCGCAAATGAAAAGGCCCGGGAGGTGACTACCTCCCGGGCCTTTGGTGCGCAGCTTTCAGAGCGTCTTTAGCGTGAGTGGAGAGTGAACGCAGCGCAACCGCCGGTACGAGAGGCCTCCCAGGCCTGCATACAACAACAAAGACACATACTGCGGATCGGGGCGTTCATTGCTGAGCGCCGTAGATAGAAGGCGGCGAAAGGTATGTCAAGCTTGTTGCGAAAAATTTCTGGCCGCGTACGCGTGGCGGCATCCAGTCAGCT
>DATKMS010000489.1:0-12259 GCA_035541735.1 Candidatus Margulisiibacteriota bacterium | reverse complement strand
TCTGGCCGAGTATGACATCCTCTACTTGAGTTATTGGGTGCCCCTGATCGAGGCGGCGGTCTTGGCCAAGGTCATCATGCTGGGAGATCTGTTGCGCTTCGGGCGAGGGCTGGAACGCAAGCCGTTACTCGTGCCCACCTTATTCCGCACGGTGCTGTTCAGCGTGTACGTCGGCGTGTTCAGCGTCCTGGAACGCACGGTTCGCGGGCTGCTCCACGGGAATGGCCTGACGGCGGGCTTGGCTGATCTCGCGAGCAAAGGTCGCAATGAACTGCTCGCGGAGTGTGTCGTCATATTTTGCGCCTTCGTGCCCTTCTTCGCGTTCAAGGAATTGGAAGATGTGCTGGGGAAGGACAAACTCCGGGGGATGTTCTGGAGCCGCGGTGTGCCGACGCCTCCCGAGGGGGAGGGTGTCGGATGAGCGAGGGCCAGCCGTGAGCTCAGGGGCGATCGCTGTAAGTGCATTTGCCTGCGTCTTCCTCAGCGGGCTGCTTGGCATGTTTCTCCCCGCGAGCTTCCTGCCCGGAGGCTGCCCCTCAACTGCTATTCGGGGCTCAAGGAAGGCCGCTTGGGACGATCGGACAGGGCCTCGCTCAGCCATTTCCTCACACGCTCTCACGCGTCCTCGCGCAGGAAGCGCCGCCGGCGCAGGCCGTTGCGCACCTGGCGGCGGACGATGTGGAAGACCGTGCGCGCGTCGAAGCGCGGCCATTCCAGCAGTGCCTCCATGATGGTGATCGTCTTGCGCTCCTGCCGGCGCCAGTCGCTGATCTGACTGGGCTTGTAGATCTTCGGACCACGGAACAGCGCGCTACGGTCCAGCACGTCGTTTTCGCGCAGGTACTCGACCTGCAAGGGCAGCGGAACCCGTGCACGCAGCTGGCGCTCGGCAGGACAGCCGCGCGCTTGGTCGGGGTTGCCAACCTCGATCAACAGCCGCAGCCCACGCCGCTGCACGACAATGAAGAAGACGCGCGTGTCGAGCTGCGCGGCGAAGTCGTACGCCGCGTCGAGCAAGTCGTACGCGCTCACCGACACGCCACCCTGTTCGATGATGTCATCCACCCGGCCGAGGCACTGCGCCGTCCACCCAGGACGCCCGCACGCGCACGGTTCGGTCGATACCCGCACCAGGTCGCCGGTGTAGTACCGCACCAGCGGCGCCACTTCGTGGACCAAGCTGGTCACCGTTAAGATACCCGTTTGCCCGAGCGCTACCGGCCGGTGCGTGTGTGGGTCGAGGACTTCGAACTCCAACAGTTCGTGTGCCAGATGCAGCTGGCCCGCCGTGCACCCGACTCCCATGAGCAGCGTCTCGTTCGAGCCGTAGATCTCGACGACACGCGCGCCCCAATCCGCCTGGATCACCCGGCTCAACGCCGGCGGCAGCAGCGCACCGCCGGCAAAGATGACCTGCAATGAGCCGAGGTCACGGCGCAGGTCCAGGCCTTCGACGCGCGCCAGCTCGCGCAGCAGGATCGGTTCGAGCGGCAAGCTGCTGAGCGCCGTGACCTGCAGCCGTTTGATGAAGTCGAGCACGCGCGAGAACGGCACGTCCCAGCTCAGGTTGCCGGCCGCAATGTGGCAGGCGCCGGCGCTGCGCAACGCCTCCTCGAACACGAACGACACTGGCGCAAAGAGGGGAAAGCGGTTGAGCAGGAGCGTGGGGGAGGAGAGCTCGGGCACCATGCTGTGCACCAGCGCCCCCATGCGCTGCACTTCCGACAGGCCGCACCATGTCGAGATCGGCTCGCCGGTCGTGCCGCTGGTCTCGTGGTAGTGCCACGCCGCGTGCGGCGGCACGATCAGCATCCCGTAGGGCGTCGCATCGCGCAGGTGGTCCTTGAAGGTCAGCGGCAAGCCGGGCAAGTCGGCGCAGCCGCGCACCTGATGGCCCTCGAGATGGCGCTGGTAGAATGGACTGCGCCGCGCCCGCTCCACCGCCTCGCGTACCATCACATCGCGATTTTTATCCCGGCTGGTCGTCAGCGCAGCCGTTTGCCGGTCCATGAGCCTGAATCCTCAAACATCACCACAACTGAACACAGATGCGTAGCGATGGCCAGATCTACTGCCGCACTCATAAACCTTCGCCTGGGGACCGTGTTGACGGCGCGAGCGCCACCACGAGCGCTGGCAACACGGCTACCGCAGCCGCCAGACAGAGGAACAAGCTCACGGCGGTGAACACCCCCATACGCGCGAGCGCCGGGTAGTGCGACAGCCCGAGGAAGCCGAAGCCCACCATCGTCGTCAGCGCGCTGATCACCAGTGCGCGGCCGCCGTGGCGCACGGCCTGCTCAGGCGGCTCGCCTTGCTGATAGCGCGCCGCCACGTAGACACAGTTGTCCACGCCGATGCCCAGGATCAGCGGCACGACAATCAATGTGACGGGATCGATCCCGATCCCGGTCAGCTCGACCAACGCCAGAAAGGCCACAATGACCACGGCTTCGGGAATGAGAATGGCACACGTGAGTCCGAGCTGCGGAAAGTTCCAGAACACCAGGACGAAATTGAGCACGAACGACGCAACGCAGAAGCCGACAAGCTCGCGGCGCAGCAGGTGCCCCAGCTCCTCTTCAAGCAGGGAGCGGCTCGCAACGATGAAGGACATGCCGGGTAGGTCCTTGTGCAATCGGTCGGCAACAATCGCCAGACTGACGCTGGCTGCGGGCTCGACGTACGTCGCCACGGTGAACCCAGCCGAGTGCTGCCGAACGAAGCGCCCGAGCACGCCCGCGAAGGGCCGCAGCGCGGCATCGCCCGCGTGCACGACGGCGTCGTGCGGCGCCGCGAAGTCTGCGAAGAAGCCGTCGAACTGGCTGGCAACGAAACCATGCTTCTCCAGAGCCACGCGCAGGTCCCGCACTGCCGCCTCCCGCGGCAGCGCATTGAACAGGGCCAGGCGCTCCCGCTGCGTCCGCTCCGAGGGCAGGAGGGCCGCGATGCTGCGCGTGCGCTCGATGAGGCCTTCACCTCGGTAGACCACCAGACGAGCGCTGATCAGCTCGCTCGCTCTCAACGCGTCTTCCAGGGTCGCCGCGTGTACGAGAACCGCACCGCTCGCGGCGCTACTCGCGAAGCGCGCGGCGATCTCGTCTTGCACACGCGCCGCTGCCGTATGCGCCGGCCGCAGGCGCGTGAGATCTGTGTCGAAGCCGACCCGCACGGCCGGCACGGTCAGTCCCAAGCCCACACCGATCACGACCAGGCTCACGACGCGGCTGTGCGTCGCCGCGCGCCGCGCCAGTTCCCCGAGACGCGGCAGGTCGAGCTGACCGTGGGTGAGTGATCTGCGCGGCAGCAAGAAGCTCAACGCCGGGTAGATGAGAAGAAACTCCGCGACGGTGACCAGCATCCCGATTGCGGTCAGAAAGCCGAGTTGGCTGACCCCGGCAAGCTGGGAGAAACCAATGACCAGAAAAGCTGCGGCAGTGGTGGCCGACGCAATCACGTTCGCCCAGCCCAGCCCGGCGATGGTCCCGGCCACGGCGCTGCGCAGGTCGCCCTGTTCGAGCTCTTGGAGGAGGCGTGTGTAAAACTGAATGCCGGAGTCGATCGACAGGCCGTAGAGAATCGCCGCAAAGCTGATCGACACGGCGTTGAGCTGGGCGTAGCAGAGCAGCGACGCCGCGAACGTGATCAACGTGCTCAATATCAGCGGATAGGTGACAAACGGGAGAATGCGAAAGTTGCGATAGCCGAGGTAGAACACCACCAACACACCCACGAGCGCCAGCAAGGTGTACCGGCCAACGTCCCACTTGAGCGTCGCCGCATCCTCAAGCGCGAAGGCGTAGCTGCCGGTGTATCCCACGTGCAGAGTATCAGCGCCGGGCGTGGTCGCGCGCGCCTGCACTTCGGCGCCGTGCACCTGTTGCATGAAGCCGGTGGTGAAGGGAATGTCGAAGGGGTTGCGTGTGGGGCGCACCAGGATGAGCAATGCCCTGCCGTCCGCGCTGCTGAGGTAGCCGCCGCGAAGGTTCAGCGTGGCGTCATCGAAGGCTGCCGCCAAGGCGCGCGCCGCCAGGGGCGTGATGGCCAACGGATCGCGCCGCAACCAGCGTGCGGCGGTCAGGTCGAACGGCGCCTGCAACACCGCACGGTCCGCCGCGACCTGCGCATCGAGACCCGCGGGCGTCAGCCGCTCCCGCAGGCGGCCGTACTCTTCGGCCGGCACGTAGTTGTATACGAAGGGGCCGAGGATGCCGGCTTCGAGTTGTTCGACCTCGATCTTGGCCTGCACGCTGACGACGGTCGCCAATGTCCGCAGCCGCGCCGCGAAGGCGTCGGCAAAGGCGTGTAGCGGCGCCGGCTCCGGTCCGTCAACCAGAATGATCAGTTCGTCGAGTTCGCCGAAGTCGGCGACGAAGGTCTTGAAGTTGTCAAACGCCGGCGCCCCGCTGGGCAACATGCTGAGGACATCGAAGTCGAAGCGCAGCGCCGCCAACGAGCCGGCGGACAGCACCGCGACGATCAGTGATGCACCAAGGATCGCCCGGTGGTGGCGCTCAATGAACGCCGCCCACGACGCAGCGCGCGACATCACGAGCTCGCACCGCTGGCTGCGGGAACGTCGAACAGGCTGTCTGGCAAGCTCGGATTCACCTCGTAGCTGCGCACCGTGATGTCGAGATGCATCTCCTTGGCCGGGTACGTGAGGCTGATGTTGAAGGGGAGTTCGACGCCTTCGACCCGGCGGTAGTCGGCGAACTCCATGACCAGCTCCGCCTGACCAGACTGCATGCGTACCCGCTGCTCGACGCGTCCGGTTGACGTCTGAATCCGCATGAGGCGGGCCAGTGCTCCTTCCTGGTCTCGGCAGTCGACGACCGTCTCTCGGGAGCCCCCCTGAACCGTGCACCGCTTCGGATCGCCGGCCGGCGAACCCAGGAAAGCCTCGCGCATGGCGGCGGGCGAGAACAGCGCATGGTCGGCAATCTCGGCATCACGGAACAGCTTGCCTTCCAGCGGCAGCTCCATGCGGTCATGCGCATCCGAACTGGTGTAATCGAATACCGTCAAGCCGAACGGCGACAGCAGCCGCAGCCGAAAGCGATCCGGCTTCTTCACCACCAACACGCCGTCCGCAATGCGTGTCTCCGTGCCACGGCGCACCGCGGCGCGAAAGCGCGCCCGCAACGTACGGATCGCGGCCTCCTGTTGCCGCACCGCAGCGTACGCCGCCTCCGGCGTGCGCTCCGTGTCGGCGGCTGGCGGTTCGGCAACGCGGGCGCTGCAGGCCGCCAGAAACGCAGCACCCAGCAGGACGCCGCTGCCTCTCAAATGGCCCATCCGCTCACCCCAATTGCAGCAGCAACTCGCCGGCTGCACGCACGCGTGAGTTCACCCGCACCTCACCGCGCGCCTTCACCGTGCGGCCGAAGACGCGCAGGATGCGCGCCCGTACGCGCAGCTGATCACCCGCAACGATCGCGTGGCGGCTGACGCGAAAGCGATCGACGCGTGCGAGCACGGCGCCGCCGCCCGGCCGTATACCCAGCACCGCCAGACCGACACACTGCGCGATCACCTCGGCCAGCAATGCCGCCGGCAGGTGTCCGTCGGCATCCAGGAGCGGGTCGCCCGTGGTGAGGTTCTTCACGGCCAGCGCACTCACCCCGGGAACGATTTCCAGGATTCGATCGAGCAGCAAGAACGGATAGCCGTGGGGCAGAGGTAGGCCCGGTTGCCGCTCATTCATGGCGCAACGGTGCCGCGTCGAGTGCGGCGTTGGCGACGGAGTCGTTGCGGTGGAGGTCCGAGAATTTGATGTCGAGACTGTCTCCCAAAGCCTCGTCGATGTGCAGCGCCGTCACGACCCATTCCGGCGGCGCGAACCAGACGTCGATGGAGCCGAACATGTGCTGCCACGGCGGATCACGCGGCACGAGATGGACCCGAATGGCGGCACCGTCGGGGGACGCCGTCACCTCAAACGCCGTGCGCACGGCGCTCAACGAGCCGCTGAACAGGCCCGAGAGCTGGCGCATCATGGCACTGAACGGCGCCAGCGCGGCGACCTCGTCTTTGAGGCCGGGCACATCAGGGAGATGGATGCCGCTGCGATCGATGCGCACGGTGATCGCTGGGTCGTCGACGCGCCACAGGACCTGATCCGGCTCGCGAAAGGCAAACTGCCCGCGGGTGATCAGTGGTTCCGCGAGCAAGCTGAGGTGCTTGGTCTGCTCAAAGCGAGCCGAGAGTGCATGCGTGGTGCGTTGGCTTGCCTCGATGAGTTGCAGGCAGGCGTCGGTTCCGGCGCATGGCGGTGCCGCGGCGGCACCGCCGGCGGCCACAATGACAATTGCGGCGAGCGCTATGCGTGCGGCCCACACTCCGCCGGCCTCACGCGGACCGCCGGAACAGCAAGGCAATGCTGCCCCCGCCGCGCGCCATAGACAACATCAACCCGGTCTGCAACGGTCGCCGCTCAGCGCGCGGCACGGCGAACCGAAACGGGGCGTCCGTCGGCGCACGCGTCAGGTTGCACAGCGGCGGCACGATCGCCTCACGCAGCGCCAGGCAGGTAGCGACCGCAGACAGCGCACCGGCTGCACCGAATTCTCCGATGGCACCCTTGATGGAGGTAAGCGCCATCCGTGGCGCCGCCTCGCCGAATACTCGCGCGAGGACATCGATCTCGCAGGCATCGAGGCGTCGCGACGAGTTGGCGCTACCGCACACCACATCGACGCCGGTGTCGGTCGAAGACCCGAGGCAGCGGGCAATCAGTTCCCGCAACGGCCCGGCCGCCGCCGGCGCACGCAGCGGCCAGTCGTATGCCGGTGCGGGCACGCCGAAGCTCACGTAGTCCACCAGCTCGGCGTACGCCGTTGCGGCGCGGCGGCGCACGTGCTGCGCCGACTCGAGCACCAGCATCGCCGCGCCCTCGCCCAAAATGATGCCGTTGCGGTCGACATCGTACGGACTGCACCACTCGGGCCCGCCGCGTTGCGACGACAGCGCACGGTAGTCGCGGTACGCAGCGACGACGATCTCGGCGAACTGGTCGCCGCCGCCGGCAAGGACAACGTCGGCGCGCCCCGCACGGATGAGGTCACACCCCAGTGCGATTGCCTGCTCACCCGAGATCTCCCCGTGACTCACCGTCAGGTTGGCCCCGGTACAACCGAGCTCCATCGCCGCGTAACTCGCCGGGGCGTTCAAGACCAGGTTGGGAAACATCATCGGGCTCACCAGTGATGGTCCCTTGGTAAACAGGCGCGCCAGATACTGCGCCGACTCCGCTACGTCGCCGAGCGCCGAGCCGACGACGATGCCCAGCCGTTCGGGCGGCAGGGCGTGCGGCAGTCCCGCATCGGCCAGCGCCATGCGCGCCGCGCAGACGATGCTGCGCGACAGTCCATCGGCGCGACGCAGATGGCTCGAGCGGATGAAGTGGCGGGCGGCAAACTCGGGAATGCGGGCTGCCAGCCGCGGCACGCGCGCCTCTGTCGTCGCCAACGGCGCGATTCCGGACTGACCGGCGCACAGGGCGCTCCAGAAGGCGTCGCGCCCGATGCCGATCGGGCTAATGACGCCTAGGCCGGTGACGGCCACCGATTGCGGCGTTGCATCCATCAGCGTCCCACGATACCGCGGCGCGATCCGCCTCGTACCCGGTGCTCCCTGATCATTGCCACGCTCGCAGCACGACGCTCGTGTTGTTCCCGCCGAAGCCGTACGAGTTGGACAACGCGGTCCGGATCGAGCGCGCGCGGCTGTGCCCCGGGACATAGTCGAGATCGCATTCGGGGTCAGCGTGCTTCAGGTTGACCGTCGGGGGCACGAAGCCGCCGCGCAGCGCCACCACACACGCCAGCGCCTCGATCGCACCAGCCGCGCCCAGGCAATGACCGACCATCGACTTCGTCGAGCTCACCGGCACGTCGTACGCACGCGGCCCGAGAAGGGCTTTGAGCGCGCGCGTCTCGAGCACATCGTTCAGCGGTGTGGCGGTACCGTGCGCATTGACGTAATCGATCTCTTCGGGCGCCACGCCGCTCTCCTGCAGCGCGCGCTGCATGGCACGCAGCGCGCCGGCCGCGTCGGGGCGCGGCTGCGTGATGTGATGCGCGTCGGCGCTCACACCGTAGCCCATGAATTCGGCGAGCCCTGTAGCACCACGTGCCTGTGCCCGCTCGGTATCTTCGAGAACGAACATGGCGGCGCCCTCGCCCAGGCTCAGGCCGGCGCGATCACGGTCGAACGGGCGACACGGCACCGTGTCGAGCGCCTGCAGCGCGTTGAAACCGGAGAACGTCATGCGGCACAGCGAATCGACACCGCCGCACAGGACCGCCGTCGCCCGGCCGGCGCGAATCCAATCGGCAGCGATGCCCAGGGCATTGCCGCCGGACGAGCAAGCGGTGGACACGGTCAGCCGCGGACCCTGGCAGCCAAACAGCCTGGCAAGAACATCAGCCGACGTTGACACCGGCGTCGCCGCCATCACGGAGCGCCGCAGCGGTTGCAGGTGACCGAGGCGCCGTCGATATTGTTCCTCCGAACCGAACATTCCCCCCGTCGTCGCACCGATGACAATGCCCACATCCGTGCCGCCCGCCAGCCTCGCCGCGTCGACCGCCTCCCGCGCCGCAATCAGCGCCAGCAGATCGGAGCGTGAGGCGCGGCGCGCGATCGCTTTGGGAAGCCACGCCGGCGATGCAAGGCTGCGCACCTCGGCGGCGCAGGCACTGCGGTACCCTGCGGCGTCGAACAGCGACAACGCCCCAATCCCGCAGCGGCCATGGCGCAAGCCGTCGGCAAATGCCGCGGTACCCACACCCAGGGCATTGATGCTGCCGGCACCGGTGATCACCACCCGCATGCTCTGCTCGCTTGGCTCACGAATCGTGAATCGTGAATGCCCACGGGTGCGCTCGCTCTGCCGTTGCGCGGCGTGCAGTGGGCACTCACCATTCACATTTCGCCATTCACCATTCAGCACTCCTGTGGAGCCCTGCCCGGTTCGTGCGCCAGAATGTAGTCGGCGAGCGCGTTGATGGATGCGAAGGCGAGCTTGCCGACTTCTTCATCCGAAATCACCACACGGAACTGCTCTTCGATCAGCACAACCAACTCGAGGGCATCGATCGAGTCCAGGCCGAGGCCTTCGACGAAGATCGGTTCGGCGTCTCGAATGCTCTCCGGGTCGACACCCTCGAGTTTCAGGCCCTCTACCAGCAGACGTTTCAGATGCGTCTTGAGTTCGTTGCGATCCAAGCAGCCCCCTCCCATGACCTCGTCGTCAAATCATCGTCAGGCCACCGTCGACAGTCAAGGTGGCGCCGGTAATATAGCGCGCGCGCTCGGACACCAGGAAGGTGACGGCGTCAGCAACCTCCTCCGGTGTTCCGAAACGCTGCAGTGGGATCTGGTGCAGGAGTTGCTCGCGCATGTCTTGACGCATAGTAGCAATCAGCTGCGTGTCCACCAGGCCCGGGCAGACGGCGTTGACGGTGATGCCGTAGCGCGCCACCTCGCGCGCCAGTGATTTGCCCATGCTGAGCAGGCCGCCTTTGGACGCGGCATAGTTCGCAGCGCCGTCCTTTCCCAGGATGCCGGCCGGGGAGACGACGTTGACGATGCGGCCCCAGCGGCCGGCGATCATCGAGCGCACGGCCTGGCGCGCGCACAGGAACGCGCCGCGCAGGTTGGTCGCCAGCACCGTGTCCCACGCACTGGCGGACAGCATCATCAGGAAGCCGTCGTGCGTGACCGCAGCATTGTTCACCAAGATGTCGATGCCCCCCCAGGCGTGCTTGAGGTGATCGAACATCGCCTCGATCGCCTGCGGATCGGCAACATCCGCTTTGACGACCTCGGCGACGCCGCCGTGTGCCCTGACTCCCTCCACGGTCGCCGCCGCCTCGTCGTCGGAATGCGCGTAGTTGATCGCTACCCGTGCGCCTGCGGCCGCCAGCGCCACGGCGGTGGCGCGGCCGATACCCCGCGACGCCCCGGTGATCAGGGCGCGCCGCCCGTACAAGCCGCCGCTCATCGCAGGAGTCGCCAGAGCTGGCCCTTGATCTTGCGGTCGCGCAGTCGTTGCAGCGTCGCCACGTTCGTCTTGATGCCCTTACCCGGCACGATCCAGTTCGAGTGGGTGCGCGCGTACGCCTCGATGTCGTCGATCAAGTCGTCGCCCAGCGCCGGCGAGATGTAGAATTTGGGATACAGCAGGTTGTCGTCCGCATCGATCTGGCAGTCGCGCAGCGCGATCTGCACCATCTCGGTGCCGGGCAGGATGCGAATACCGGTCATGGCGATCACCGCCGTCGGTTGGGTTTCGTCCATGAGCGCAATCGTCTCGGTGACCGTCTGCCGGGTTTCGCCCGGGCCGCCGAAGATCAGGCTGTGGCAGAACTTCAGCCGATGCTGGTGACACAGCGCCGAGGCGCGGCGCAGATCGTCGGGCGCGAATTCCTTCTTCAGGCTCGCGATCATGCTTGCGGAGCCCGAGTCCGTCCCGAACTCTATGGCCTTGCAGCCGGAGCGCGCCATGAGCGCGCACAGCTCGTCGTCGATGAACTTCGGGTTGAGATACGCCGACCACTCGATGTCCAGCCGCCGGGCCGCGATCTCCTCGCAGATGTCCTTGGCGTGGCGGATGGGCATGTTGAAGATGTTGTCGACGAAGAACCAGTGGCGGACGCCGTGCTCCGCGCGCACGGCCTGGATCTCATCCACCACCGCCCGTGCCGTACGCAGGCGCACCTTCGATCCCTCGATCAACGGATAGCTGCAAAAGACGCAGTCGAAATAGCAGCCGCGCTTGGTCTGAATGTTCAGCGCACCGCCGCGCTGGTAGTAGGCATCCATATCGAAGCGTTGCCGCATGGGGATACCGGTGAGGTCGAGGTGCTTGATCCGACTCACCGGGCTCACGCAGACGCCGCCGTTGACGCGCCGGCACTCGTACTCCGGTGTCGAGGCCAGCACCGCGCCGCGTCCCAGGTGCTGCAGGACCCACGGAAAGGCCATCTCGCCCTCACCCACCACACCGATGTCCGCACCCAGATATTCCATGATCGTTTCCGGCATCACGGTGAAGCCGGCACCGCCGAGGACGATGGGCGCGCCGCTCAGCTCGCGGACGGCGTCGACGAGCTGCTTGTAGTCATCGATGTAGGAGGTGTTCTGCGGATACGCTGATGAGTCGAGGTTGCGCAACGAGACGCCGACGACGTCGGGCCGTGCCACACGGATCTTCTCGTCGAGCGCCGGACGCAGGGCGTCAAGGAAGCACAAATCAAACGTGTCGACGGTGTGACCGTGCTGCGCGGCCACGGCAGCCATGTAGGCGGCGCCGATCGGGAACACCGGATCCGGGAGCTTCTCGGTGTTTGCAGAGATGAGCAGGACACGCAGTGAGCGTTTCACGGGCGCCTCAGTTCTCGCGCGCCAGCACGAGTGTAACGGTCGGGCCTGAATAGCAGAGCGCGTGGATGAGAGCCAGCCGTGCGCGCTGCAAGCGGTTCTGCGCGTCGCCTGCCTGCAGCGAGACTCCGTCGAGACCGAAGGCGACGTTGTCGGCTGCTCGTGCCGGTTCATTGAAAAGCGCGGTAGCCAGCGCCACACCGAGAGCCCCGTGCGCACCAAACGTCTCGCCGCATGCCGCCTTGGGTGCGCACAAGACTGGGGAGGTGGAGTCCGCCAACACGCTTTGGAGCGCCGCCAACTCGAGGGCATCGAGCGCCGTGGCGTGCGCACTCGTAATCACCACACCGACATCGCCTGCTGCCCGACCACTCAGCGCCAGCGCGCGACACATCGTCTCGGCGATCGCCGTGGGTTCGCGGCGGCGCTGCGTCAGGGACGGCTCGAAGCCCGCTGCATAGCCGTCGATGCGTGCAAGTACGCGTGCGCCGCGGCGAAGGGCCCGGTCGCCGCGTTCGAGCACCACCACCGCGGCACCCTCGGCCGGACACACACCCGCCACGGGCGAGCGGAACGCCTGTGCCGCGCGCGTCTTCAAGAGCTGCATGTCGGCCAGTCCCCGCACCAGCGCCGCACCGAGCGCGTCGGCGCCACCGGCAAGCACGACGTCGGCCTTGCCCATGCGAATAAGATCGAAGCCGTAGCCGATCGCTTGTAGACCGGCCGCCAGACCGGCGTGCGAGGTGACGTTTGCGCCTTTGATACCGAGGGCGATCGACACTTCGCCCGCCGCTGCGCTCGATACCGTGTAGGCAAACAGCCGTGGGCTGGCAGCGGTGGGACCGTGCTCGACCAACTTCTGGTTGTACTC
>DATKMS010000488.1:0-2578 GCA_035541735.1 Candidatus Margulisiibacteriota bacterium | reverse complement strand
GTCGTCATCGCTCAACGCCAGTTGCGGCATCGACGTGTCGGGATCGTAGGACCGCGGCGACTTGAGCCACGCGAACAGCCACTCCGGCCGCACCTTGGCGCCGATGCCGGAAAGGTCTGGCGCGCGAATCAGCGGTGAAGGCTCCGGCGAGCCGACAGTATGGCAGGCGCGGCAGCCGCGGCTCACGAAGAGTTGTTCGCCCACCTGCGCGTCGCCACCTTGCCATTGGGTGGCGGCGGGCGCGGGCGGTGCACCAGCATACAGGTAGCTGGCCAGTACCCGCGCGTCGTTCTCTCTGATGCGCAGCGTGCGCATGAGCTTGTGCGGACGCACACGCGACGGGTGCAACAGCCAGGCGACGATCCAGTTGGGCTCTGCCAGCTTCGCCGCCAGCTTCGTGAGTGGCGGCCCGATGGCATGGAACCTCTCCGCTCTTACTGGGTCGACCGCAGGCGTAGCGGCCGGTGGGACAGCGCGGGTCACCCGCGGTGTGGCGACGGCCAAAGTGACCACCGCGACGGCGACGCTGCGAGAAACTGGCACCGGGTGTTTTTCATACGGAGCTCATCAGCCTGTCAAGGCGGCACTGTCGCGAGTGGCGCGCGACCGACCCATATGCTGCGCTCGATCAGCCTTCGATATGATCTTGGTCAGTCTTGGGCTTTTGTGCATTGCAATCACTCCCCCCTCTGCGTTTTACACTGGACAGGTCGATCAGCGTTGTCGTACGCGACGCGCCCCACCGAGAAGACCGGCGGGCGCCAAGGGAAGTTGCGGAGGTCTGATGATGTGCCGATGGCATCTAGCAGTAGCGCTCCTCGTCGGCGGTCTTGCTGCAACCGCCACTGCTCAACAGACCCCGTGTCCGCAGCCGACGAGCACCTTCGATCTGATTCAACGGGGCATCTTCGAACAACACAGCTGCACACAGAATGCCTGTCACGGAGCAGCCAAGCTGGACGGCCTCGATCTGCGTGCTGCCGCCGCCTACGACAGCCTCCTCGAGCACAACGATCAGTCCGCCGCCGGCGAGACAGACTCCGGCCCGAAGGCGGTTGATCCCGGACACCCGGAGGGCAGCGAACTGTGGCTCGCCCTGGCAGCGAAGACGCTTGGCCGCAGCGATCCCTCCATTACGCCCATGCCCATGGACGCTCTCCCGATCAGCAGCGACGAACTGGAAGGCGTTCGCCTGTGGATTCTCGCCGGCGCACCGCAGACCGGGTTTGTCAACGGCGTCGCGGGCCTCATCAACGCCTGTCCACAAACTTCCAACGACACCGGCGATACCAACCTGCCCTTGTGCCGGTCAGGGGATCCATTGTTGCAGCTTCCCGATTTACACGCCGATCCTCCGGCGGATGTGCAGGTCATTGCTCGCGACGGGCATCGCTATCTCGAATTCACCAGCAGCGTGGCCAACACCGGCGACGGCCCGCTGATCGTGCAGGCCGCAACCCCGGCGACGCATCCCGGCCAGATGCTCGACGCCCAGCAAGTCATCCTGCGGGCCGACGGCTCCAAGTGCGTGCATCCCGCGGGCCTCATCGGCTACCAGGAGACTGGCCAGACGTGGGCCTACGCGCATCTCGCCACCTATGAGTTGCGCAAGGACGACCCGTTCAGCGGGGATCTGGTGGCGCAGGTCAGCAAAACCGCATACTGCCTGCTCGACACCGATCCCATTCGCGCTTCCGACAACCGGCCGATCCAGTACGAGGCGCACTGTACGGACACCATCGGTCGTATGGGTATTTCAGTGGGCTACAAGGACGTCTACCACCGCTTCCACCCGGGGCAGTGGATCGATCTCGACGCTGACCCCGAAGCACCGGTTGAGCCAGGGCAATACTACCTGGTGAACATTGCCAACCCTGCCGACACGCTGTGGGAGATGAACAACTCGGCCGAGGCCAATGCCGGTTACAGGAGTATCCGCATCGCGCTGGCTCCGCCCGCGACCCCAGCCACTGCGCCGCAGCCGACGCCACAACCGACACCGCAACCGTCCGCCGGCACGGTGCATGCGCCGCATGCCCCGCACCCCGCTGTCGTGCGCCCGACACGCGCCCCGCGACCCGTGGCGGCGCACCCGTCGACCACGGTGCATCAGCCCAGAACCCCGCAGCCGGAACGGACGCCACAAGCCAAACATCCGCTGCGCACCCCCCGTCCGCGGCCGACCCCTCGCCCCAAACCAACACCGCGGCCAAGGCCAACGCCGCGGACGAACTAGGAGGGGTTGATGCTCGCCGCACCGCGCGCTGCTCTCTCACGGCCGGCACGTTGGCGCATCGCGTCGCTGGTGTTGGTGCACGTCCTGATCGCCGTGCACATCATTCATTGGCGGCTCGCCGGGACCACCCTGTCTTCAATCCAGTTGAGCGACGCCGGCCGTTTCGTCGCCGAGGGCGTCCTCACCGCGGCATTCTTCCTTTTCGCGTCGCTGCTGCTCCTGACCGCCGTGTTCGGCCGCTTCTTCTGCGCCTGGGGTTGTCACATGCTCGCGGTTCAAGAGCTGTGTCGCTACCTGCTCGGGCGTGCGGGCATCCGGCCGGCACCCATGCGGTCACGCTTG
>DATKMS010000487.1:0-2811 GCA_035541735.1 Candidatus Margulisiibacteriota bacterium | reverse complement strand
TCATCTCGTTCCCGCACGTTCTGGGCCACGAATCCACAGGCGCCGTCGCCGAGGTCGGGAAGGCGGTGACGCACGTGCGGCCGGGCGATCGCGTGGTGATCAACCCGTGGCTCTCCTGCGCGCCGCGCGGCATCTCTCCGGTGTGTACAGCCTGTGCCGCGGGCAATCTGTCGCTCTGCCACAACTTCGACTCCGGCGGGCTACGCGCGGGACTGCACCTCGGCAACTGTGCCGACGCTCCTGGTGCGTATGCCTCACGGGTGGCGTTGCACGCCAGCCAGGTGTTTCCGCTGCCACCGAACGTCACGTACGAGCAGGCCGTGCTCGCCGATCCGTTCGCGGTGTCGTTCCACGCGGTCGTGAAGGATCCGCCCGACGGCGAGGAGCCCACGGTGCTCGTGTATGGCGCCGGGACGATCGGCCTGGCGGCTGTGGCTGCCGTGAAGGTGGTGAAGCCGAGAGCCCGCATCATCGTCATCGCGCGCTACCCGCAGCAAATCGCGGCCGCAAAGCGTCTTGGCGCCAGCGAGGTCCTCACCTCGCGTAAGGGCAAAGAGCTCATCGCCGCCGTTGCCAAGCTCACCGGAGCGCGCCCGTGGGGATCGCGCTGGCACGGGCTGCCGATGCTCGCGGGTGGCGTCGACGCCGTCTACGACTCGATCTGCTCACCCGAGACGATCGAGATCGGCGTCCGCATTGTGCGGCCACGCGGCATCCTGTCCATCATCGGTGTCGAAGCCCCGAAGCGCTTCGAGTGGACACCGATCTATTTCAAGGAGCTGCGCATGGTCGGATCGAACGCCTTCGGCGTCGAGGAGTTCCGCGGCGTGCGCAAGCACGCGATGCAGCATTATCTCGACCTCTGCGCCTCCGGCGAGGTCGACCTGTCGTTCCTCGTCACGCATCGCTATCGGCTGGATGACTGGAAAGCGGCCTTCCAGACCGCGATCACAAAGACGACGGGCTGCGTGAAAGTGGCCTTCACGTTCGCGGACGCGGCGACGGCGTAGGGTCTACGTCCCGGGCGACAATGCTGGTCTGAAACGCGCGCAAACCGGAGCGGCGCGGCGAATGAGCGGGTGCGCTCGTAGCGTCCACGCGCTCGAAAAGGGAGGGACTGTCCGACGTGCGTTGTCGTTGCTCCCGTGCTGGAGGAAATGGCTTGGCAGGCCGACCTGACGGTCTTCTCGCAGGATGATCCGAGTTTCCCCGAGGGAATGGCCACGCGCCGGCCCGAAGAAGTCGTCGCCGTCGTGCCTCCAGATTTGGTCGAACACACCGTCGAGAAGCTGCGATCAACGCCGTGACGGCCGGTTGCAAACCGGAGTATCTCCCTGTCGTGATCGCCGCCGTCGAAGCGGCGTGCACCAACGAGTTCAATATGCACAGCCTGCTGGCGACGACGATGCCCAGTGCCCTCGGCACCAGCACACTGGCCATAGACCCCACGACTCCGACCACGCTCTACGCCGGGACGGACCGCGGCGTGTTTTCCATTCAGCAAGTATCCACGTCACAAAATGCGATCCACCAATCAACGCTGCGGAAGAGGAGTCGTTCTGCCCCACTTGACGTCCATGTGCTACTTGTAGCACTGTGGATCGTATGAAATGGGCAGGAATCCGAGAAGCGCGGCAGAATCTGTCGCTGATTCTCGACGAAGTGCGCAAAGGCCGCGAGGTGGTGATCACTGACCGTGGCCGCCCGGTGGCTCGGATTGTTCCTCCGAAGCGTGACTCGGCGCGCGCCTTCTCCAGCCACCGGCGGTTCCGCGCGGGTATCCGACTGAAAGGACCACGTTTGTCAGAAACGTTGGCCGACCAGCGTGAAGATCGCCTCTAGCCCGATCTATCTCGACGCTAGCGCGGTGGCCAAGATCTACATCTCGGAACCGGACAGTGACGCGCTCGAATCCGCGCTGGTCGGACGACGGGACTTGGTGGTGTCGGACCTTGCGGTTACGGAGTTGACCTCGGCGATCGCGCGCCGTGTCTGCGATGAGCAGCTCGCCGCAAGTCATGCGGAGCGGGTCTACCGACGCATTCTGCAGGATGTGAACGCTGGCGAGTTTCACCGGACGGAACTGACGGCGGCGGCTCACAGAGAAGCAGAACGCCTCCTGATGGGGGTGGGACGTCGGGTACCTCTACGAGCCGCCGACGCGCTGCACCTTGCCCTGGCTGCGCTTGCGGGAGCGCGTGTGTTGATCACCTTCGATCGCCACATGACGACCGCCGCCAAAGCCCTGGGGACCTTCGAGCTGCCCGCCTCGCAATGACCTGGTCTGGCGATAGGACAATCACTTGGGGAGGCAGCGGCCGCTGCTCCGATCTCAACCCGCTGAGCGGCGTCCCGAGTACAAACATTTGCCATTCACAATTCACCACTTATTCGGCCTTCTCCGCCGGTTCAATCTCCACCGGTACGCCACGCGGCACATGCTCCGGGCCGCTGCTGAAGGCGCGGTAACGCAGGTGGCCGTAGTCACCGACCAAGTGCACCGGCTTGTACGGCGAGGCGACCACTTCCATGTTGCCGCGCCAGCCGGGGGAACGGCGACGGCTCCCAGGCGTGGTAGAGAATGGCTTCGCCGGGGGCGACGGCGGCGGCAAAGCGCACGCGCACCTCGAATGTACCGTGGTCGTTGTGCACGCGCACCAGAGCAGCAGGGAAGCTTCGAGACACCCATGTCCTCCCTCGCGCAAGCTGTGTGGTCCGAGCCCCCGCCAGTTCGGACAATAGGAGGCCGGGGGGTGGGCTGGGAACGTCAACATCATGCACGGCGTGTGGATAGGTAGTTGACAATAATTG
>DATKMS010000486.1:0-2734 GCA_035541735.1 Candidatus Margulisiibacteriota bacterium | reverse complement strand
GGCGCTCGGCGGCGGCACCGGATCAGAGCTGCGCCAGCCGCTCGGCATCACGATCGTCGGCGGCCTGATCGTCAGCCAGCTGCTGACCCTGTACACGACGCCGGTCGTGTACCTGTACCTCGATCGCTTGCGCCTGTGGTTCGCCCGCGTGCGCGAGCGGCACTTCAGGAAGATGCTACCGACGGCACAACTGGGGGCGTGACATTGGGGCTTGTCGCTGACTGCGCAAGCTAGCGCCAGGGGCTGGACCCCTGGCTATTGAGTGCCGCCCCTGGGGGGCTCTTGGGTGAGGAATTCTTCGAGCGCCGCTGTATCTGCAGTCTCCCTGCACACAGGGCCGCGCCCTGTTCCGTCATCCCGCGCGACGACTTTGACTTCAGCCTCTCCATGTTCCGGCGCGCAAACGCATGGATCGCATCGCCCCGCGAGCTTCTCCTAGTCCGACTTCGCCTCGAATGCCGCCCCATCGTTGCGGCTGGCGCTACTGTACACGGCCTCCCAGCACGTCGCGCTGCTGTTGACCAATTGCACGGTGACCGCGGCGCTCTGGTCCAACGGCAGCGGCAGCGGCGCCAAGTTCACCCCGTTGGCACTCAACGTGATCTTCGCCTTGCCGGGTACGTCGCCTTTGGTGAGCGCGACCGTTCTGATACCGCGCGGCAGCTTGCTGCTGTTGCTGTACTTGAATCCGCTCCGGGTCGTCTTCCAGCACGGCCGCGTGCCGCAGGTCCCTCCTCCCGGGGCGGAGACCCAAAAGGCAAGCTTCGACGTCCCGTCGTAGACACAGAGGGTGTAGGTAGTCCCCGCTGTCGGATCGCCCAGCTCAGCCATCGTTGTAACTGCACCCTTGTTCCATGCCCACGAGGCCGAGTCGCCGCTCGGCTTGCGTCCTCTTGCCAAGGACACCGTCGCGGCGCCGGCGCGTATCGGCCGCTTGCAGCCGCTTTGCGGTACCTGACTGCAGAGCGAGACGAACGTGTCCACGTCACCGAACTGTTACCCGGCGTAGGCGATGTTGGCGTCAGTGGGATCGACCGTCAGCGCAACAATGAGTGCCGTCGGTGGGATGCCGTCGTTCAGCGGTTGCCAATGCGCCCCGGCATCTGTCGTGCGCAGCACGTGGGACGTAAGGGCATTCACATCGACAACCGCGGCATACAGCGTCGCCGGATCCGTCGGCGCGATCGCCAGCGGAACAACGAGGTCGTCCGGCAAGAACCCATTGGTGACCCCCTGCCAGCTGCTCGCGCCGTTCGTGCTCTTGTAGACACCGCCAGCGCTTGCGACATAGAGGGTGCTGCTGGCGCTGGGATCCATGACCAACCCGAGAGCCGTCGCGCCCATGAGCCCGGCATTTGCGGCCTGCCAGCTAGCACCCGCGTTGGTCGTCTTGAAGACACCGCCGGGGAAAGCGGTCGTGTATAGGGTGTTCGTGTCTGTGGGGTCGATTACAATGGCGTTGCAGTTCACCTCGATCGGCAGTCCACTGCGCACGGGCATCCACGTATCCCCCGCATCGGTCGTCTTGTAGACGCCATAGTCGGTGCCGCCTGAAAGGGCCGTATCGTAGAGAGCAGCGTACAGAGTATTGGAGTCGGTGGGGTGCATCACGAGCGCGCTGGGGCTGCCGCGCAGCGGTACGCTCCCCCTGCTCCAGGTCAGACCGCCGTCGGTCGTCTTCGCCCCGCCGACATAGAAGGTATTCGGATGCGCCGGGTCGAGGAGCACCGGCCCGAGGCTCTCCGGGGGCGTGCCGATCAGCTGCCAACGCGCCCCGCCATTGGTGCTCCTGCCGAGCCCGCCGTGCCCGAAGCCGCCGAAGTTTGCGTACACCGTCGACGGATGAGCCGGATCGAAAGCAAAGGATTCGTCGACGCCACCGAAGTTGGTACCGGCGGCGACCCAGACGCCGGCGTGCGCCGCGTCCACGCAGCCCACGACAACAGCAATGAGGCAGATGACCACTTGCCTACGGCACGATCGTCCCATCGAGACCCCTCCAAACTGACGTCAATCGGTTGCGGTTGGCGGACGTTACCACAGCATCTCGCTCATTGACCATAGCTGTCAGGGCGGGCCCGTGCAGGATGCAGCAGGATGCATAGGTCATCAGGGAGCATGGCAGCTTGCCGACGGCACCGGCTCTTCCACTTCTACTGAGCTGCCGTCGCCGGCTGATCCGCGTTCCTCGATTGCGCAACTTCGTACACCCGCACCGGCTCGCGAAAGCCCTTCAGGCTCACTTCGCCCTTGGGGAGGCTGACGATCTCCTCCTGCACCAGCGCCCAGGTCGAGTGACTCAAGAGGATGCGATCCGGCTCGCATTGGGCTTGCAGTCGTGCCGCCAGGTTCACCTGGCGGCCGATGGCCGTATACTCGAGCCGCGTGCTGGAACCGAAGGCTCCGATGCTGGCGTGTCCGGTGTTGATTCCCATCCGCACATGGAAGGGCCGCTCCACTCCCTCGGCGAGCCAACCGTCGCGCAGCGCGACGAGCCGTTCCTGCATCTCGATCGCCATGCGCACCGCCCGCAGGGCATGATCGCGGTCGCTGGTCGCCGACGGCGCTCCGAAGAAGACCATGATTGCGTCGCCGACGAACTTGTCCATGGTTGCGCCGTGTCGTTCCGCAATCGCGGTCATCTCGGACAGGTACTGGTTGAGGAGCACGGACAGCCCGTGGCGCTGCCAGGGCGAGGCATTTCCCGACAGGTTGCAGCGCTGGTGTGCATCGC
>DATKMS010000485.1:0-25344 GCA_035541735.1 Candidatus Margulisiibacteriota bacterium | reverse complement strand
CAGGTGGCCAAGGGTGCGCAGCGGTGATCTTCTTCGTCGGCGCGGCAATCCCTTTGGTCCCTGTCGACGCAGCTCTTGCAGTCGCCTGACGGGCTGAGGTACGAGAACAACCGATCATCGTTCACGTTTTCTGGGGGCTAGGGGAATGAACAGCGAGCATGAGCCCGATGAGTCGACACCGGCCCGTTTAGTCGGCGCCCCCTCCCCCTTCGTCGGCCGCCACCGCGAGATCCAGGAATTGCGCGCCGCCTTCGCTGATGCAGCAGCCGGGCGGGGACGCCTCGTGCTCGTCGTCGGCGAGCCAGGTATCGGCAAGACGCGCCTGGCCGCGGAGCTGGCGCGACACGCCGCGACGCACGACGCCCAGGTGCTATGGGGCCGCTGTTGGGAAGGGACCGGCGCCCCGGCGTATTGGCCGTGGGTGCGCGCCATCCGGTCCTACATACGCCGGTGTGATCCGCATGCACTTCCTACAGAGCTTGGGCTCGGGGCCCCGTACATCGCGCAGATCGTGCCCGATCTCCGTGTCCTCTTAACGGATCTTTCCGATCCACCGCCGGCGCTGCTACCGGAGTCTGAGGATATCCGCTTTCGCGTGTTCGACGCCGTGACAACGTTCCTTCGCAACGTCGCCAGCCGTCGAACGTTGGTTCTGATTCTCGACGACGTGCATACCGCCGATCTTCCATCGTTGCTGCTGTTGCAGTTCCTGGCGCAGGAGCTGCGCGATTGTCCGCTCTTGGTCATCGCGACTTGTCGCGATGCTGAGGTCCGCACCACACCGCAGCGTGCCGCCATCCTCGGCCAGCTCGGGCGCGATGCCACGACGATCCTGCTGCGTGGCTTCAGCGAGGTTGAGGTCGGCCAATTTGTTCAAGCGGCCGCTGGGTATGCGGCATCGCCAAACGTCGTCGACACGTTGTACCGCAGCACGGCGGGGAATCCGTTCTTCGTCGACGAGGTGGTGCGGCTGTTGAACGCCGAGGGGGATCTCCAGCCGACGGGCAAGGCGGCACCGCACGTCCGGGTGCCCGAGAACGTGCGTGCGGCGATTCGGCAACGCCTCGGACACCTGTCGCGCGCGGCCAACGAGGTGCTCACGATCGCTGCGGTGGTCGGGCGGGAGTTCGAGGTGCGCCTCTTGGAACACGTGACCTCCAGTTTGAAAGCCGCGTCGAGCAGCGAGCGACCCACACCGGTCGCATCGGTGGCTGACGCAATGGCCGAGGCCCTGGCAGCCGGGATCATCCGCGACGCGCCGGCGACACCGAGCCGTTTCGTGTTCTCCCACGTCCTGGTGCGCGACACGCTGTACGAGGATGTTCCACCGGCGCTGCGAGCGCAGCTGCACGGGCTCATCGGCGAAGGAATCGACGAGCTCTACGGAGCCACCGCGGATGCACATCTCGCGGCTCTCGCCCATCACTTCCGCCTGGCCGTCCCGCCGGGGGATATCGACCGGGCGCTCCATCTCACACGGCGCGCGGCGGAGCAGGCGTTGAGCACGTATGCCTACGAAGAAGCAGTCACCCAATACGGTCACGCCCTCCAGCTTGCCAACGCGGGAGGCGCGAATGACGGCTCACGTTGCGAGCTGCTCCTTGGCTTGGGAACGGCGCAGACCCGAGCTCTGGATACGGAGGGGGCCAAGCGCGCGTTTCGCCAGGCTGCCGAGCTTGCGCAGCAGCTTGGTGCGCCACAGATGTTGGCGCGCGCCGCGCTCGGCATCGCGGGTGTCGGCATCGGCCTGCCATTCGGCGAGACCGATCCGGTGCTCGTGCACCTCCTCGAGCAGGCCCTCGACCTAGTCGGCGGAGCTGACAGCGCGCTGCACGTTCAACTGCTCGGCCGGCTGGCGGTCGAGCTGTACTACACAGACAGCTGGGAGCGGCGTGCCGAGCTGAGCGCAGCCGCCGTCGACATGGCGCGACGGCTCGGCGACCCAGCCGGTTTGGCGTACGCCCTGGGCTCGATGCACTACGCGTTGTGGGGTCCTGACAACACCCTCGCTCGGCTCGCGATCGCAACCGAAATGATCGAGCTTGCCGAGCAAGCGGGTGATAGTGAGCTCACGCTGCAGGGCCGCACGTGTCGCGTCATCGACCTGCTGGAGTTGGGGGAAGGTATGGCGCTGGATCGCGAAATCGCTGCCTTCGTACGACTCGCCAGCCAACTCCGCCAACCGCGCTATTTGTGGATCGCGACGCACTTCCGCGCGGTGCGCGCGCTGTCGCGTGGCGACTTTGAGGCCTCTGAACGATTTGCGGAAGAGGCATTGGGGCACGGCCAACGGGCGCGGGATCTGGGCGCAGACAGCGTCTTCAGCTCCCTCATGTTCGGGTTGCGCTGTGCCCAGGCTCGGCTTGCTGATTTCGAAGCCCCGCTGAAGGCCTACCTTGAGCAGTATCCTACCGTCGTTGGGGCGCGCGCTGGTTTGGCGTATGTCTACAGCGAGGTGGGTCGCACGGCTGCCGCGCGCAGCGAGTTTGAAGCGCTGGCCGTCAACGACTTTGCCGACCTGCCAGCCAATCACTCGTGGCTGATCGCACTTGCGTGTCTCGCCAACACCTGTGCGTTCCTCGGGGACACGGTCCGCGCCGAACGCCTCTACGATCTTCTTCTCCCGTATGCGGAACGCGCGGCCTGCGTCGGGCACCCCTCGACGTACTATCACGGTTCGGTGTCGTACTACCTCGGTTTGCTCGCCACGACCTTATCGCGTTGGGAGCTGGCCGCGCAGCATTTTGAAACCGCTCTGAAGATGGATGCCCGCATGGGCTCGCGGCCGTACGCGGCGCGCGCACGGTACGCGTACGCTCGCATGCTGCTGGAGCGCTGCACCAGTGGCGATCCGGGGGTGCCGGTCGGCGAGCTGCGGAATGCCGCGGAGGGTCTCGTCAGCGACGCACTCGCCACCGCGCGCGAGTTGGGCACCGACGCGCTCATTGACCCGCTGCTGACGCTGCAGGCCACCGCAAAGGGGCTCGAAGCGCAGGCCCCGGAGGAGGGACTTCGCGCCACCGACGCCGCGGCCGCGACGCAGCAGGGCACCGAGACGTACACCTTCCGCAAGAGCGGCGACTACTGGACCATCGCGTATTGCGGCGAGACCCGCCAGCTCAAGGACAGCAGAGGGCTGCAATACCTCGCGCACCTGCTGCACCATCCCGGCCGGGAGTTCCATGCCAACGAGCTGGTCGCTCTGGTAGCCGGGGCGCCGCCGGTGACGGACCAGACGACTCGCGACCCAGATACGCCGCCACCAAGGCGTAACCTCGGCGACGCGGGTAGCGTGCTCGACGCGCGTGCGGCATCCGACTACCGGCACCGACTCACGGAACTGCGCGAAGAACTGAGTGAGGCGGAGGGCTTCAACGACATCGGGCGGGCGGCGGCGCTGCGAGCCGAGATCGAGGCGATCACCCGTGAGCTGACGGCGGGCGCGCGCGGGCAGCGTGCCGCGGCACATGCGGAACGCGCACGGCTCACCGTCACCAAGGGCATCAAGGCCGCGCTGCAACGGATCCGCGCCGCTCACCCTGCCCTTTCTAACCACCTCGCCACGACCATCAAGCGCGGTTACTTCTGCAGCTACACGCCGGATCCCCACCGCCCGATCCACTGGCTGGGCAGTCTCCTTCTAGTGATTTGCAATTCCGTCCTCGACGATTCGACAGCGTTCTTGAGCTAACCAGCATGCGGACTTGTGCGTCTTGCCGGTGCTGCCGTCGAACGTCGTGCACAGCCAGGACGCATCGATCAGGGCACGCAAAGCCGCAATCTGCCCGGAATCCGCAACAACGCTCGGGTCCGTGCCCGTCAGGCAGGTATCGCAAACTCCGCCGCTGTTGCGTCGACCCGGCAGCCATCGCCGCGGGCGCGTGTGCGAAACAATCGATGCGGGCTCAACGCACGGCCCGCACGGGAAGCGAGAACTCCATGCCCACGGCACCGTTGCCGAGGGGAGAAGAAATATGTGCGTAGGTCGGATCAACAGCAGAGGTCGTTGCTGACCAATAGAGGGTTGGGAACCCCGAACAGCTACATTCCGCGACCGTGCAGCCGGGCGTACACCCACTATCGAACTCGGCGCGAAAGCAATACTCAGACTGCTGGCAGTCCCAGATGCTTTCCAACTCGGCGGCATCGCCGTTTTCACCCACCGTCGGGATGCGCCAGTCGCCATGGCCGGCAAAGTTCGACGCATTGAGCTGCACCAACCAGTCCCAAATGGTCGCCACGCCAAAATAGACTAAACACGAGCCGGTCGTGCATTCCGCACAGCCCGGCGCGCCAGCAGTCGCCTCGCTGCACGCGGTGGCGGCAGCGGGGTTCGTTTGGCATCGGGACAAGCCGTCCGAACACACACCTGCCCAGCTATACGAAGTGGTGTTGTCATGCAGACCGCCGGCCCAGTCCTTCTTCTCCCAGGTCAGACCCGTCTGCTTGTCGGTGATCGTACCGTTCCCTCGGTCGCAGAAGCGCGTGGTGCAGGTTGAGCACGCCCCGCTGTCCGCCGCGCCGATGATCCCGTCGCCGTCAGTGTCCGCCGCATCGATGCAGAGGTCGAAGCCGGTACATGCCGCCTGCGCGTACTTGCTGGGAACGGTGACACACTTGCTGGCGGCCTTCACGGCGCAGGTCACGGCCCCCTTTGCGGTCTTCTTCACGCACGGCACCATGTGCTTGCTGGCGAGCACGCCACAGGTCGAGGTGGAATAGTACTTCTTCACCGTCGCCTTGCACTGGCTCCGCAGCTGGCCGGCGCCGGCCTGGGCGGCGATGACACTGCTCGCGCAGCTCACGTACTTCGCGTGCGTCTTGCCGGCACTGCCATCGAAGCTAGCGCATGCGCAGGTTGCATCGACCAGGGCGCGTACTTCGGCGATCTGCCCGAGATCGGCGGCGACGCTTGGGTCTGTGCCGGTGAGGCAGGTCTTTTTCCCTGCACGCGCCGCCGCGGGGACCAGGAAGCCGGCCAGTACGACCGCGATCAGCATGCTCGTCGTGGATAACTGCCTGCGTGATTTTCGCTGCGTCATGGTGCCCTCCCCCTTGGTTGTTGTTGCCGGCCGGCGTTCTGCGCCCTCGATACAGTTGTGTGAAAAGGGAGGGCACAATTGTGCCCATCGCGAGCCTTCGGGGATTCGGATTGAGACGGCGGCTCGGGACGCGTCACCGGGGAAGGCATTTCCCGGCAGGCGCCGCCGCACGCGCTATCGCCGGTAGCCGGTCGGCAAGCTCAGGGACACCTGCACTGATGTGTCCAGCGCCGCCGGAGCAGCGCTAGGAGGGGTCGGTTTGAAATGCACGTGATTGGAATGGCGGTAGCAGCGCCGCTTCTCCGGAGGCTCAAGCCTCCGGCTACCCACACCAAGCCCTCCGGGCTGCGGCGGTCCAGCCGGCTTGAGCCGGCTTCGTTTGGGTAGCCGGGCGCTTGAGCGCCCGGGGGGCCTGCTGAATACCACGCCTACCGCACAGCTCGACACGGGTAGGATTTCCAACGAAGCACGACCGCAGCAGCGCGGACCGGTTGAATTCACCTGGTGCCAGGCAGCGAGTCTTCAATTCAACGCGTAAGCGGCAGCGACTGGCGACATAGGCTCCGGAGGCTGAAGCCTCCGGCTACCCGAACCAAGCCCTACGGGCTCACCATGGTTGGCTCATTGGTGTCGCACTCGAAGCGGGCATCGACCGACCCCTCTCGGTGGTGTCGTTTCTGATTGCGAACGTACGCAATCACCTTCGGCAGGATCTCGTCGCACAGGCTCACGGCCCTGCCAGCGAAAGGGCCCGTTCTGATGGTTGAGCGCGTGGCTCGATGCTCCCTTGAGTTGGCGCAGACACTCGCTGACCGCGAGCTTGGGGGGAATGCCCACCACCAGATGCACGTGATCGCGCGCGTTTCCCGTCGCATGGACGAACACTCCAATCTCCGCGGCCTTCCCGCCGAGGATGCGATACAGAAGCGCTTCGCGTTCTGATATGAGCAGTGGCTCACGTTCGTAGGTCGCCCAGACCAGATGGTACAAGAGACGCCAATAGGCCACGCGGAGGTCCTCCCAGTCCGCCGGCACTAACAAGCGCCATACCCGCGCCGCGCTCCGCCAGCGATCAGCACATCCGCACATCGTACAACCTCAATTCGAGAACATCGTGCGAGAAACCAGCCCGCCAGGGCTTCGTTTGAGTAGCCGGAGGCTTCAGCCTCCGGAGAAAGCACACTGAGCCCGCATCGTGGATACAGCGCGACATGTCCACGATGCGGAGCAGCGGTTTTCTGAATTCACCGCACCCGGCTGCGAGTAGTGTCTCGGCTCGTGCCATGTCCCGCAGCCGGAGGCTGAAGCTCCGACTACTCGAACGAAGCCCTGCGGGCTCGGAGTGATTTGCTCATCGATGTTGCGCACGTAGCGCTGTCCAGCAGCGATCACGCTCCGGGCACAATTGTGCCCTCACTTTTCACACCTCTAGGGCAACGGGACCGGCACGGTCGCCATCCGCCCGGCCGGCGCAACCTTGGGGGAGACCAGCATGAAGAACGCAATGGTTCGCTACGCCACATTGGCGATCGCGGCGACCGGAGTGCTCGCTGCGACCACGGCGCACGCCAAGCTGACGCCGGCGCAGAAGTGCGCATCGGCCAAGGAGACCGCGGCGTCCAAGAAGGTGACGGCCAAGATCAACTGTTATGCGAAGACCAAGTTCGCTGCCCCACCCAGTGCAACCTGCCTTCAGCATGCCGAGACCTCATTCACCAAGGCCTTCGCCAAGGCGGAGAAGCCTGGTGCCTGCCTGCACAACGGCGACGCCGCGGCCATCGAGGCGAGCGTCGATACCCTCATTACCACCCTGGCGCAGGCGCTGCAGCCGCCGGCAGGGGCGACGAAGCCGGCGCAGACATGCGCGGTGGCGAAGCTCAAGGCGGCCGGGAAGAAGGCGGCCGCCAAGATCAAGTGTCACGTGCAAGATTTGCCGCTGAGCAGTCCTTCGTTGCTCCTGTTCTGTCGCGCCAACGCGGAAAGCGCCTTCACCGCCGCGGTCACCAAGGCCGAGAAGCCAGGCGCCTGCGCCACCGTCGGCGACGCCAGCACGCTCGAGCGCGCGGTCGACATCTTCGTCAACGGCGTGGTGCAGGCCCTCGTCCCGCCACCGCCGACCGCGACCGCCATACCCGGCGCGACCGCGACGCCCGTCCCCCCGCCGGCCAGCACCATGTGCTGCGACTATTTCCCGGGCACAGTAAACGGCGAGTGCTTCGACAGTATCCCGTCCGCGATCGCGGGCAGGTGTCAGCAAACCTTCGCAGGGACCATTGAACCTGCCGGCACCTTCTGCTCGGCCGGGGCGAATCCGGGGTGTACGTCGACCCGTCAGGTTGGGGCGCGCTGCTGCAGTGTTCCAGCCAGCGGGCCGCCCAACAACTTCTGCTACGAGTACACGAGCCCGTTCCCGGGCGATGCAGACTGTACCGACACCTTCCACGGAACCGTTCTCGTCGGAGGCACCTGTGACCCCGTCAGCGGTGCGTGCACAGGATCGCCACCGCCGCCGCAGACGGTGTGCTGTGAGGGCCAGCCTATCCCGACCTTTGGCAACGCCTGCCTGGACACCCTTCCGGCTGGTGCCACCACGTATTGCGCCTCCTTCAACTTGACAGTCGCAGCGGCTGGGACCCTCTGCGACGCGGCTGCCGGCGTTTGTGGCTCCGCGAAGCAGGCGAGTGCCTGTTGCGTGTTCCCCGACGGCGACGGCTGTTTCGACTTCCCATCCTCGAACGGCGCCCTAACGCAGCTTTGTTACGGCGTTTCAGGCACTCTGGCCCAAGGCGTCTCGTGCGGAGCCAGCAGCCACACCTGCGGCGGGCCGTAACGCTTCGCAGCAATCAGCGCGCGATGCGTGTGCAGGGCGGGCCGCGTTGCCCGCCCTGCACACGCCGGCGAGGTCACCCACCCGAGCTTGGGGCAACTCTGGATGACAAGGGTACAGACAGAGGGAGGGCACAATTGTGCCCTCGCTTTTCACGCCTCTCAGGCAACGACTGGCAACGACAGAGGGACCGGCACGGGCGCGACCCGCCCGACCGGCGCAACTTTGGGGGAGGACTACATGAACAACACGCTATTCCGCCACGTACTGCGAAAGCTGGCATGCGTTACCGTCGCGGTGGCCTGCATTGCCACGGCGCGCGCAACCCTTGGCCAGACACCGTACATGGTGAAGGACATCAACCCCGGCAGCGCATCGTCAGCGTCGGCCTTCGTCAACTTATTCGCCAACGTCGGAGGTACGGCGTTCTTCGGCGCCTGCGACGGCAGCCACGGCACCGAGCTATGGAAAAGCGACGGCACTGCCAAAGGCACCGTCTTGGTCAAGGATCTTCATCCCGCCGGCACCAGTTGCGACAGCTTCGATGATGCCTTTCTCCCTGGTGCCTTCGGGGGACTCAACGGCAAGCTGCTGCTGCGTCCCAATCTCACCCTTCCACAAATCTGGCGCAGCGATGGGACTGCCGCCGGTACCCAAGAGTTTGCGACAGGAGTGAGCGATGTCTACAAGGCAGGATCCGCCCTCGCATATTTCTGGGACGGCAGCCATCCAACGTACACACTGTACCGCACCGACGCCACCTTGGCTGGCACCGTCGCGGTGTCCACGTGGGAGCAGCCCTACTTCCCCCCGCCAAATCTGGCAGGGATCAATGGACGACTGCTGATACCGTCTGGCGGCAGCAGCAACGTCGGCCCGTGCCTTCTTTCCAGCACCCCTGACGGTACATTATCCGACCTGTCCCTCCTGGCGAGTTTCAATTGCACGTTTACGGGGGTGCGCCTGGGTGGAGTCCTCAACGGCGAGTACGTCTTTACCATTGATGAAGCCGCCCTCTGGAAAACCGACGGGACGCCCGGCGGCACCTTGCCGGTCCAAGATCCTGCGCCTGGGGCTGTGGCTTTTCCGTTCACCGACGTGAACGGAACTCTCTTCTTCTGGCGCATCGCCACCGTCCCGCCATTCCTCGTCGAGTATCAACTGTGGAAGAGCAATGGGACACCCGCCGGAACAGTGAAGGTCATCGGCGCGATTCTCGGATCCTCCTCCGGCCCGCAGACTTCCAACGGCGAGCAAGTGAACGTGAACGGTACGTTGGTCTTCCCAGCCAATGACTCTGCAGATGGAACGAATGGGGAACTGTGGCGCAGCGACGGGACCGCCGGCGGAACGTTCAAGGTAAAGGACATCAATCCGACCAGCGGATCGGAGCCGCGCAACCTCACCGTGCTCGGCGGCATGGCGTACTTTACTGCCGATGATGGCAGCACCGGCCGAGAGCTATGGCGCAGCGACGGGACCTCGGCGGGCACACAGCGCGTCGCCGACATCAACCCAGGGCCTAATGGGTCGGAGCCGAGCGGTCTGACACCGATTAACGGCACGCTCTACTTCTTCGCGACTGACGGCGTTCACGGACAAGAGCTGTGGGCACTGAAGGCGTCCTCACCGCCGAAGAGCAAGTGTGCCTCGAAGAAGATGACGGCGATCGCGACGCGGGCGCTCGACCGCGCCAAGTGCTACTCGAAGGCGTCCAGCAAAGGCGCCGCCGTCGACGCGACCTGCCTGACGAAAGCGGCAAGCAAGTTCACCACTGCCGTCGCCAAGGCAGAAACCGGCACCGACTGCACCACGACGGGCGATAGCACCTCTCTCGGCAGCACGATCGACAACTTCGTGGACACGGCCGTGGCATCGATCACCGGCGGCGCCGCCGGTCCGAGCAAATGCGATTCGAAGAAGATCACCCTCACTGGCACCGAAGCCTCGAACAAGGCGAAGTGCTACGCCAAGGCCGCCAGCTCGGGCAAGGCGTTGGTCCTGACGTGCTTGTCCAAGGAAGAAACCAAGCTGGTGTCCGCCTTCACCAAGGCGGAGCTTGCGGGCGATTGTAGCGCGCTTAGCAATGCGGGCGCGATCGAGAGCCAAGTCACCACCTTCGTCGGCACAGCGGTGAACCCACTGGTTCCATGAACGGCCGCGCTGGGCATGACCCAGCGCTTCCTCCACCGGTCACAATCGTGCGCAAAACGGGGCCGGCATGCGATGGCCCGCAGAACGAGGAGAGAACGATGAAACGACCAACATTGGCTAGAGGGACTATGGCAACGCTGTGCACCACGGCGATACTGGCGAGTGTACGACCGGCTGCCGCCGGTTACTGGCTCAAGACTAGCCCAGCGGGCGCCGTCTTTGGAGGACAAATCAGGGTGGCCGCATCGAACCCGAATACGCTGTACGCCTCGGGCGCCATGGGGTCGGCGATCGCTGTGTTCAAGAGCACCGATGCCGGCGCCAACTGGACTGTGGCGCTGACGAGCGACGCGGCGGGTGCGCTGGCCGTCGATCCGACCAACCCTGCCATCGTATTCACTGGCGGGTTGGGCGGGATGTCGAAGACAAGTGACGGCGGTCAAACGTGGAATCTCGCCAACAACGGCTTCACGGGGTCCTTCATCGTTGTCAACTCGGTCGCGATCGACCCCGCGAACCCAAGCACCGTCTACGCCGGAGTCTCTAGTACCACCGCCGCCGGTCTGTACAAGACCACCGATGGAGGCGCGCACTGGGTAACTGTCGCAGGTGGGTTTCCATCCTTTACTCCCGCCTACCTTGCGGTTGCCCCCTCAGATCCCAGCACGCTGTACGCTGGTATCAACGGCCTCGGTGTCTACAAGAGCACCAACTCCGGCACAAGCTGGGTGCCGATCACCATCCTGTCGACTGGCGACTTCACGCCCCTGGCGCTCGCGATCGATCCAACGACACCGACCACCGTCTACGCCGGACGGTTTGTGGGGGACGATACAGTGCTATTCAAAACGACGGATGGAGGCGGAAGTTGGGCTCCCCTCAACTTCGATCCGCACGTCGGCATCTTCGAGGTAGCGATTTCCGGGTCCGATCCGGCGATACTCTACCTGGCTGCAAGCTACAACGCGGGTGCGTACAAGAGTACCAACGCGGGCGTCGATTGGGTGGCCGAGAACAGTGGATTGGCCAGCGTGGATTCGGCGTTTCCCCTCCCATTCGTTGGTGTCGTGTCCGTGGCAATAGATCCCGTCCACCCAGGCGCAGTCTACGCAGGGGCTTATGGATTCAATGGTGACGGAGGCGCCTACGTCCTGCTTCCCTTGTGCAATGAACTCCCACAAGCCGGCTGCAAGCTCCCGACGGCGACCAAGAAGGCGACCATCCAGCTGACGGACAAGTCCTCCGACAAGGCAGATCTCCTGTCGTGGACGTGGACCAAGGGTGCCGCCACCACCAAGGCGGAGTTCGGCGACCCAACTACAACGACGGACTACAACGTCTGTGTCTACGACAATCGCACCGGAACGCCGGGAATCATTCTTGGAGCCAGGGTGCTGAGCGGGCGCACATGCGGCACCAAGCCCTGTTGGAAAGCCACGAAAACGGGTTTCAAGTACACCGACAGCAAGTCGACCGTCGACGGCGTGAACGGCCTCGTGCTGACCGAAGGAGCGGCGGGCAAGGCCAAGATTACCCTCAAGGCCAAAGGCGCCAGCGTCTTCATGCCGACCCTACCGCTGACCACAGCGGTGACCGTGCAGCTCGTCAACAGTGAAGGCACCTGCTGGGAGGCGACCTACAGCGCTAACGTCACGAAGAACGACGCCGGCCAGTTCAAGGCGAAGTCGGACTAAGGCGGTGAATCGAAGGTTCCATGAGTATCTCGAACGCTCACCACGGCGTGGCGCCCGCATGGCTCTATGCCGGAGCTACCACCGCTCTCATCCGACAACGGGACGGCGGGCCGCGGCGTGAGAGGGTGTGATGGAATCGCACAGCAGTCACGTCACGGCAACGCCCTCGTGCGCAACCATCTTCCGGAAGGAGGGTGAGTACTGGACGATCGTCTACGACGGCCTCGTGTGCCGGCTGAAGGACATCAAGGGGCTGCACCACCTCGCCTACTTGCTGCGCCAGCCGGGAACCAAGGTGCCCGCTGTGGAGTTGAGTGGCGTTGCGTGCGGGCAGACCGATAGGGCGGTGAGCGACGCTCCACTGCGCTCCAGTCCGCCAGCGGAACGCGCGCGCCTCACGGTGACCAAGGCCATCAAGGCGGCGCTCGCCAAGATCTCCGAACGCCACCCCACGCTCGGCCAGCACCTCAGCGCCACGATCCGGCGCGGCTATCTCTGCAGCTATACGCCGGACCCACGCAATCCCATCCAGTGGGAGACGTGAACCGGCGGTGCGGCGCTACCGGAGGTGTTTCGGGTTGATCGGCTGGCCGTGTGAGAACTCGACCAGGTTGCCGTCGGGATCGCGCAGCATGCAGAAGTAGCCGACAATGCGCCCAGCGTCGGCCGGCCCCTGGACCAGAATGCCTTCGGCGCGGCCGCGTGCCGCCATGTCATCGACCGCAGCACGCGACGGGAGGTCGTAGCCGAAATGCGCCATGTGCGGCGGCTCGGCGGCTGCACCAGGAGATAGACGGATTGCCACAATGACGAAGTCAGGGTCGTGGTCTTGTTCGCTCAACCACACCACACGCACGCCGTCGTCAACGCGGTCGTGGACGATGTGCAGGCCGGCGAAGCGCCCGTAGAAGTCGACGGTACGATCGATGTCGCGGACAAACAGTGCGACGTGAGTGAGATGCGCAGGCATCTCAGCGGCGAAACCCCTTCACGTATGGCAACCGCGCGGCCGTTTGCCGCACCTGCTCCTGCGCTTGCAGCAGCGTGCGCGTCGCGTCCCAGGTGCCGTCCAACAACTGCGAGCGGACGCCGCCCGGCAGCGTGATCGGATACATCCTCTCGCGGTGGGTTACCTTCATCGCTTCGAGATCGACGGTCAGATCGTGCGCCGGATCTTCCTCCACAGCCAGCATCAGGTACAGCATGTCTTCTTCGCTCGTGGTCACGCAGGGAATACCGATCGCCACGCAGTTCCCGAAGAAGATGTCGGCGAACGACTCGCCGACGATGGCCTTGATACCCCAGCGGTGCAGCGCCTGCGGCGCATGCTCGCGCGACGAGCCGCAGCCGAAGTTCTTGTTCACCAGCGCCACTCGCGGCCCCTTCGCCTCGAAGCGCGGGTCGTCCATCACATGCCCCTTCGAATGCCCTTCGGCATCGAAGCGCGCGTCGTAAAAGGCGTACTGCCCCATGCCTTCAAAAGTCACCGCCTTCATGTAGCGAGCGGGAATGATGCGGTCCGTGTCGATGTCGTTGCCACGCAACGGAATCGGCCGGCCAACGACGCGGGTGATGCGGATGAGGTCGGTCATCGATCCGCCCTCACCCCTGTGCTCTTCCAGAGGGAGCGGGAGCAGAGGCACTCAACATGTCCCGGACATCCACGACCGCACCTTCCAACGCGGCAGCGGCAACCATCGCCGGACTCATCAGCAGCGTCCGCCCCGAGGGACTGCCCTGGCGCCCCTTGAAATTGCGGTTGCTCGACGACGCGCACACCTGACGGCCGACGAGCTTGTCGGGATTCATGGCCAGGCACATCGAGCAACCGGGGAGGCGCCACTCGAAACCGGCGGCCTTGAAAACCTCGTGCAGGCCTTCGGCCTCCGCCGCCTCCGCAACGGCTTGCGACCCGGGGACGACCAACGCCTTCACGTGCGCGGCGACGCGACCACACCGCGCAACCTTCGCCGCTTCGCGCAGATCGGAGAGCCGGCCGTTGGTGCACGAGCCGATGAACGCCACATCGATGCGCGTGCCGCGGATGCGGGTGCCGGGTTTGACATCCATGTACTCGTACGCGTCCTCCGCCACGTCGCGCTCATCGGCGGGAAAGCTCTCCGGCGCCGGAATCTCCTCGTCGACGCCGATTGCCTGCCCGGGGTTGATCCCCCAAGTCACCGTCGGCGCGATCGCCGCACCGTCGAGACGCACCACGTCGTGGTACGCGGCGTCGCCATCCGACGCCATCGATTTCCACCAGGTCACGGCGCGTTCGAAGGCGTCAGCTGCCGGCGCGAACTCGCGGCCGCGCACGTAGTCGAAGGTCGTGGCGTCAGGGTTGACGTAGCCGAGGCGCGCCCCACCCTCGATGCTCATGTTGCACACCGTCATGCGCTCTTCCATCGTCATGCGTTCGAGGACCGCGCCGGCGTACTCGTAGGCGTAGCCGACGCCGCCCTTCACGCCGAGGCGGCGGATGATCTGCAGGATGACGTCCTTGGCATAGACCCCGGCCGGCAACGCGCCGTTGACCTCGATGCGCCGCACGCGCGGCCGTTGTATCGCCAGGCACTGCGTGGCCAGCACGTCGCGCACCTGGCTGGTACCGATACCGAAGGCGACGGCGCCGAGCGCACCGTGCGTGCTCGTGTGGCTGTCGCCACAAGCGACGGTCATACCGGGCTGCGTCAGGCCGAGCTCTGGTCCGAGGACATGGACAATGCCCTGGTGGCCACTGCTCGCATCGAAGAAGCGAACACCGAACTCACGGCAGTTCTGCTCGATGGCGCTCATCATCCCTTCGGCCTGCGCATCGGCGTACGGGCGCTGCCGCGTGTCGGTCGGAATGATGTGATCGACGGTGGCGAACGTGCGAGCGGAGAATGGCACCGTGAGCCGCTGCTCGCGCAGCATCTGGAAGGCTTGCGGGCTCGTGACCTCGTGCACCAGATGCAATCCAATGAACAGCTGCGTCTGCCCCGACGGCAGCTCGCGCACCGTGTGCGCGTCCCAGACTTTGTCCAACAGACTCTTGCCCACTTGTTTCCTCGCTGCGATACACGGATAGCTGATTCCGCGCGCCGTTGCGACCCCGCCGGCGCGAGCGTCCACGAGCGTCGAAGCGAGCACGCTTCCACTCTCCCACCTTTCCGCAGCCAAAGGCCTGTGGCACTATGCCGTCCCAAGGAAGTGTGCGTATGCCGTCCCGCTCCGTATCGAAGGCGCTGGCCACAGGACTGAAACTCCGTTGCCCGCGTTGCGGGCAGGGCGACCTGTTTCGGGGACCGTTCGCCATGCACCGTGCGTGTGCCGTGTGTCACCTTGTTTTCGAGCGCGAGCCCGGCTACTTCGTCGGTGCGATCTACATCAACTATGCGGTGACTGCGGTGGTGGCGATTGGCGGCTTTCTCGTTCTCGACGCATGCACGACGCTGTCGGTAACCACCCAGGTCGTGCTGTGGAGCATCTTCGGCGTGGCGTTTCCGCTGTGCTTCTTCCGCTACTCGAAGAGCCTCTGGCTGTCGTTCGACCACCTCGTCAACCCCGAAGAGCCACCGTTGCGCGTCGTACGCGGCGGCCGCCTCTGAACGCCGCGCGCGTCTGCTCCATGCCAAGCGAAGCAATACGGGTCGACCACCTGCGTCACGTCTACGGCACGCGCAGCGCGCTGGACGACGTCAGCTTCAGCGTGGGCCGCAGTGAAATCTTCGGATTGCTCGGCCCGAATGGCGGCGGCAAGACCACGCTGTTCAAAATCCTGTCGACGTTGATGCCCGCGAGCGGCGGCTCTGCCAGCGTCTTCGGCGATAGCCTCGCGGACGCACCGGCGGCGGTACGCCGTCACCTCGGTGTGGTCTTCCAACACCCGAGCCTCGACGGCAAGCTCAGCGTGCACGAGAACCTGATGTGCCACGGGGCGCTGTACGGTCTGCACGGCACACGGCTGCAGCAACGCGCCGGCATTGTGCTGCAGCGCCTCGGTCTGGCCGAACGTGCAACGGAGCGGGTGGAACGGCTCTCGGGCGGCTTGCAGCGGCGCACGGAGTTGGCCAAGGCGTTGCTCCATGAACCGCCGATCTTGCTGCTCGACGAGCCGAGCACCGGCCTCGATCCCGGCGCGCGCCGCGACTTCATCCAGTACCTGCGCGAACTGCGCGAGCGTGACGGCGTCACCGTCGTCCTCACGACGCATTACATGGACGAGGCAGAACGCTGCGATCGCGTCGCCATCCTGCATCAAGGCAAGCTGGTGGGCATGGGGGTACCGACGGAGTTGAAGGGGCGCGTTGGCGGCGACATCGTCGTCATACAGGCGCTGGAACCGGCGCGCCTGCGCGACAAGATCCAGGAACGCTTCACGTGTACAGCGACAATCGTCGACGGCACGGTGCGCGTCGAGCGCCCGCGCGGCCATGAGTTCGTGCGCGACGTCGTCGATGCCTTCTCATCCGATATTACCCTCGTCACCTACGGCAAGCCGACCTTGGAGGATGTCTTCATTCACCTGACCGGCCACCGTTTTTGGGGGGACGGCACCGCCGCGGAGAGCACATGATGCAACTCTGGCTTCCGGTCGTCGCCCTGTGGCGGCGCGAGATCGTGCGCTTCGTGCGCCAGCGCAGCCGGGTCACCGGCGCCTTCGCGCAACCGTTGGTGTTCTGGCTCCTGCTCGGCGGCGGCTTGAATGCGTCCTTCCGGCCGGCAGGCACGCAGCCCGGAACGAACTACGTGGAATACTTCTACCCCGGCACGATTGCTCTGGTGCTGCTGTTCACTGCCATCTTCGCCACCATCTCCACCGTCGAGGACCGGCGTGAAGGCTTCCTCCAAGGTGTGCTGGTGGCGCCCGTGCCGCGCTGGGCGATCGTCCTCGGGCAAGCTCTGGGGGCCACATCGCTCGCGGTGTTGCAGGGCATCCTGTTCCTGCTGCTGGCACCGGTGCTCGGAATTTCTCTGTCGCTGGGATCGGTCCTGGCAACCATTGTGGTGATGCTGATCGTCGCGTTGAGCCTCACCAGCCTCGGGCTCATCATTGCGTGGCGCATGGAATCGACGCAGGGCTTTCATGCGATCATGAATCTCATCCTGCTGCCGATCTGGCTGCTCTCGGGCGCCTTCTTTCCCGCCACCGGCGCGCCGGCGCCGCTCCGCTGGCTGATGACCGTGAATCCGCTCACCTACGGGATGGCCGCGCTCCGCCGCTGTCTGTACCTCGCCAAGCCGTCCGTCGCCGACGCTCTGCCCCCATTGGGCTTTTCACTCGCGGTCAGCGTCGTGTTCTGCGTGGTCGCCTTCAGCTTCGCCGCGCGCAGCGCCGCGCGTCCTGCCGCGTAGCGTGTGGTCGCCACACCGTCTTGCGGGACCAACAGACCGCGACGAATGGTGCGCCGGGCGCCTCCTACAGGAAGGTCGCGAAGACACTGTCGGCGAGCATGAGGCCACGAGCCGTCAACCGCCAATGGCCATCGGCGCATTGCAGCAGGCCTTCGGTCTGGAGGTCGGCCGCATGCGGGAAGACGTTCAAAAGGTCGTCGCCGAAGCGCTCGTGAAACGCCGCGGCTGAAAATCCCGGCCGACAGCGCAGGCCGAGGAAAACGAACTCGCCGCGCGCTTGCTGCGCGTTGAGCGTCTCGCTGAAGCAGGTTGCGTATCCCCGCCTCTCCACCGCCTCGACGTAGCGGTTCGGAATCTTCTCATTGCTCCAGCGCGCGCCCCATGCGCCTGTGGCGGCATACGAATGCGCCCCGGCGCCAACGCCGAGGTAGTCGCCACTCCGCCAATAGTTGACGTTGTGGCGGCAAGTGCGGCCCGGGCGCGCGTAGTTCGAGATTTCGTAGTGCTCGTAGCCAGCGCCCCCGAGGATTTCCTGTGTGCGCGTGAACATCGCCACCTCGATCTCCTCCGGCAACTGGCGGAGGACGCCACGGCTACGCAGGACGTGGAACGGTGTGCCCTCCTCGTAGGTCAGGTTGTACGCCGAGATATGGTCGGGCCGCAGCGTCAGAGCGCGGCGGAGATCGCCTTCCCACTCGGCCAAAATCTGCTGCGGCAACGCAAAGATCAGGTCGACATTCACGTTGTCGAACCCGGCCTCGCGCGCCCACCCTACGGCAGCCACCGCATCCTCGGCGCCGTGGATGCGCCCGAGCACCTGCAGATGCTGCGGCCAGAACGACTGGACACCGAAGCTGACGCGGTTGATACCAGCCGTGCGGAATTCCCGCAGCGTCTGGCGCGATACCGTTCCCGGGTTGGCTTCCAGCGTGACCTCTGCGTCCGCAGCAATGCTCCACAGATCCGCCACCGTGTGCAGCACGCGTTCGATCGACGCCGGCGCAAACAGGGACGGTGTACCGCCGCCGAAGAAGACCGTTTCGATCGTGCCGGCGTGCCAGGCTGCGTCTGCCGCATAGTGGCGCAGCTCGGCACACAGCGCCGCGATGTAGCGCTCCTCGGGCCAGCGTTCCGCTGCGTAAGAATTGAAGTCGCAGTACGGGCACTTGGCTCGGCAGTACGGAATATGCACGTAGAGGGAAAACGCACCCATCACTCTGGAGCTTATAGCGTTTGGTATGCGCTTGGCCACGGGCGGCATGGGCGGACATTTTTTCCTTGCCCGAGCGCGCCGAGTTGCCCTAAGGTGGCAGCTGCCATGGCCTATCGCGGACGCTTCCTCAGTCCGAAGTTCGTCGCAAGCGAGGACCTGGGTTCCGGCTTCGATGCCGACTTCCTTGGCTTGACCTCGATCGGTGGTGGCGAATCGCATCGTGGGCCGTACACGGGGGTCAAGGCACTCATGCTGGCGGTTCTCGACAACGGCATCACCTGCTACATGAGCCACGTCCCGCGCCTGCGTGCCGAGGCCGAGCACTGGGTGAACTCGAAGCGCGGCCGTTCGCCGTTCTGCTTTCCGGTGGTGTGCGAGATGTTGGGGCTCGAGCCTGATGCTGTGCGTGCCGAATTGCGCCGCTGGCGCGAAGCCGACACGTCACCGGCACGCGCCCTCACGCGCCGCCGTCCGAATGCGAGCCGCACCGGGCGTGGTCCGACGCGCGAGACGCCGTAGGTCCTCTCGACGCGGCTAGCCGGAGCACCACCTGCTTGCAGGCATTCGCAAAGCCAGCCGGCTCGACTCTCGACTGTAAACTCTCAACTGCAGGATTTTGAGGGTCAGTACTTGCGCATCACGGCAACCACCGCACCGCGGATTTCAACGTCCTTGGCCCGGGCAAGGATCGGCTCCATCGTCTGGTTGGCCGGCTGCAGGCGGATCTTTCCGCCCTTCTCGTGATAGAGGCGCTTCACCGTCGCCTCGCCATTTACCAGCGCCACGACCGTCTCCCCATTTTCCGCCGCGTGCCGCTCTTCGACGATGATGTAGTCGCCGTCCCAGATACCGTCGTCGATCATCGAATTGCCTTTGACGCGCAACACGAAGGTGTTCTGCCGGCGGATGAACTCCTCTGGCACCGTGAACGTGTCGTTGGTTTCCAACGCCTCGATGGGCTGGCCGGCTGCGACCAGGCCGAGCAGCGGCAGCTCGACCGCCCCCAACTTCTTCTGCCGCGGCACCAGCTCGATGGCCCGACTGAAGTTCCACTTGCGCACGATCAGGCCCTTGTGTTCGAGGTTGGTGAGATGCTTGTGCACCGTCGCCAGCGAGCTGAGGCGAAAGTGTTCGCCGATCTCTTCCAGCGTGGGTGCGAAGCCTTGTCTCGCAATGTAGTCGTCGAGGTAGTCGTACAGTTGCTTCTGCCGCTTGGTCAGGATCATGACGTCCTCCTCAGGCCGTTGATCTATAGCGAAAGTCAGGCGAAGATTCAACGGCGCCGCCTGACTTGCAGCCGCCGACCCGGCGGACCATTGTGCGGCTGTGAAGCGTTCGCTGGCGTTGGCTACCGATCTGTACGAGTTGACGATGGCAGCGGCCTATTTCGTCAATCGCGTCGCTGCCACCGCGACCTTCGAGCTGTTCGTGCGTGAGCTGCCGCACACGCGCGGCTACCTGATCGCGGCCGGCCTGGAGCAGGCGTTGGAATATCTCCACGACCTACGCTTCTCCGCCGAGGACATCGCCTACCTCCAGCGCCATCCCAGCTTTCAGGCCATTCCGGCATCGTTCTTCGATTTCCTGCGCGCCCTGCGGTTCAGCGGCGAGGTCTGGGCGATTCCCGAAGGGACGCCCGTCTTTCAGAACGAGCCCTTGGTGCGCGTGACGGCACCGATCATCGAAGCGCAGATTGTCGAGACGGCCTTGCTGGCAACGATCAACCTGCAGACGATGGTCGCTTCCAAGGCTGCCCGCGTGGTTGCCGCAGCCGCCGGGCGCGACGTGATCGAGTTCGGGTCGCGGCGCGCGCACGGCACGGAAGCGGCGCTCTACGCGGCACGCGCCGCGTACGTGGGCGGCTGCAGCGGCACCTCCAACGTCGAGGCCGGGCGACGCTTCGACGTCCCCACCTCGGGAACGATGGCGCATTCGTGGGTGATGACCTTCGACGACGAGGTGGCGGCGTTCGAGCGCTACGCGGCAGTCTTCCCGCACACGATGACGCTACTGATCGACACGTACGATACGGAAGCGGCAGCCCGAAAACTCGTTGCCGCCGGGTTGCGGCCGCTCGCCGTGCGGCTCGACAGTGGTGATCTCGATCGGCTCAGCCGCTCCGTCCGTCGCATCCTGGATGCAGGCGGCCTGCCGACGACGCGCATCTTCGCCAGCGGCGATCTCGACGAGTGGCGCATTGCTGAGCTGGTCGCGGCCGGCGCGCCGGTCGATGCCTTCGGCGTCGGCACGCGACTGGCAACCTCCCTCGATCAGCCGGCGCTCGGGGGCGTCTACAAGCTCGTGGAGTTGGTCGTCGATCACGAGGTGCACGGGAAGATCAAGACGAGCACCGGCAAGGCCACGTTTCCCGGACGCAAACAGATCTGGCGGCGGAGCGATCCGCGGGGCGCGTACCTCGAGGACATCGTCGCGCTCGCCGATGAAGATGGACCCGCAGAGGCCGAGCCGCTGCTCGTGTGCGTCATGCAAGGTGGCCGCGCACTCGCGCCGCCGCCACCACTCGCCGGCGTGCGTGCACGGTGTCTGCGGCTGGTCAACCGCTTGGCTCCAGCCTTGCGTGATCTCGACGCTCCCGCGGCGTATCCTGTGCGCGTCAGCGATCGGCTCGCCGACGCGCAGCGAAAGCTTGTCGCAGCGTGGATTGGGCGCTGAGGTTAGGGCAGAACCATGGACCCAATATTCATCGAAGTCGACGTGCAAGTCGACTTCATCGATCCCGCTGGAACGCTGTACGTACCCGGCAGCCAGGAGATCGCACCGAACATCCGCCGGCTGCTGGAGTTCGCCACACAACGTGGCATCACGACGATCTCACCGATGTGCGCACATGTAGTCAACGACGCCGAGTTCCAGCAGTTCCCGCCACATTGCATTGAGGGCACACCTGGGCAACGGCGTTTCTTCGACGATCTCCCCAAGCTCCCGCGTCACATCTGGCCGGCGGACACGGCGCCGAAGCCAGCCGAGTTGACCATCGAACCTGGTCACCACTACGTCGCAGCGAAGCGCAGCTTCCCCATGTTCACCAACCCCGGGCTGCAGGCGCTGCGCGCGCGTGGCGTTTTCCGCGACGCTGATTGCGTCGTCTTCGGCGTCGCCACCGACGTCTGCGTGCGCATCGACACGCTCGACCTCTGCCGTGCGGGCGCTCACGTACGCCTGGTGACCGATGCAATCGCTGGGATTACGCCTGCGGACACAGACCGGGCGCTGCAGGAGATGCTCGACGCAGGGGCGCGCTTCGTGCACACCGCTGACGTCGTTGGGTAAAGAGGGCGAGCCGACGAGAGTCGCGCCCAACCGCCGACCGCTAACCACGGCAGGCCGTGCCAACGCGGGTTAGCACTGGCGAACGCTTGTCGAGCGAGCTCTTGTCCGCAGTTCCGAACCGGGGCGGGTGGCATCCGGCGTGCTGCGTGCGCAGCCGACGGACCACCCATCTGGGGTGGACACGAACGACATGGGCACCATCCACGCACAGCGCCGCGACTCCGCAGTCAAGAAACGATTGCTCGCCGAACTCCACAACTGGGAACGCCTCCTCGTTCTACAATCCCTGAACGAAGCAATTCGATTGATGCAGTCGAAGAAGGTCGAGAAGCTTACCGATCAGCACATCCATGCCGTCGCGGAATATGGGCCGATCCGGATCGACGACGAGGTTTTCTTCGACAAAGCGTTCAGCAGCGGAAAGGACGTGGCCGCCTGTCTGAGCTTCGCGATGCAGATCGGTTGGCAGGAGGCGCTTGACGATATCGTGCGCTTCCGCCTGACTGTGCTGGGGCCGGACGTAGAAGCGGTCTCGGGCAACGGTCAGGCGGACGACTCCAACGCCCACACGTTGCCCAGTTCTCGGATTTGAAATTTGACCTCGCCCTCGCCGGGCTGCTGCACCGCGCTCACCGGCAAAAGTTGCGCCGGTAGGCGAGGTAGTTGGCGCACAGGTAGGCGCCGAGGCCTTCGCCGGTACGGCGCGAGGGCCAGTTGTCGTCGAGCACCAGCGTGTAGCTCACGTACGCCGCACCGCGCCGCACCAACTCGAGGAACGCGTAGGCGGCCATGGCGTAGTTCAAGCCACGCCCGCGGGCGCGCTCGCGTACGCCGATGCCGAGCACGTTCAGCTTCTCCGCCGGGTCGAGGGCACGCCCCGGAGCCAGCACGGCGTGGTGCGGGTCGTCGGGGTTGACGAATAACATACCCACCGGCTCGTCGCCCTCGTACGCGAGCACCGAGGTGTCCTGAATACCGCCTTCGACGAAGGCATCGAAGAACATCCCGATCTCGTCTTCGGCAAACGGTGACCACCCCCAGTGGGCGCGGAAGGTCTCGTTCCAGGTGGCGGTGAACTCGCGGTTGCGGCGGGCGGGCTCGATCTCCTTCACCGGCACGATGCGATAGCCGACGTGCTGCGCCGCATCGAGCGCTCGCTGCCAGCGCTCGATGAGCGCCGGCGTGACGCGGATCTTGTAGTCGACGAACCCCTGCTCGGCCTCGAAGGCGGCCTGCTTGATGAGCACGTGGTAGTATGGTGGATTGTGGCGCAGCAAGCTCGGGGGCAGGGTGTCGTAGGCGTCGATGACGTAGGGAAAGTCGAGCATGCCCATGCCGGTGCGCGCCGCCTCGCTGCCCTGCTGTGCCAGCCACGTGCACGCCGCATCCATCAGGGCGCGTGTGGCCTCACGCGCCTCGGGCAACGCCTCGAACATGACGATGTGGCCCAGGCGTTCGTTCCAGTGCCGGATGTAGCGCTGATCCACCACGGCCGCCGCACGCGCGACGATCTCGCCGTTCTCGCGTGCCAGCAGCGGCCGAATGCGGCGATCACGCGCGAACGGGCTGTCGCCCGTCAAGATCGGCAGCTGGAGATCGACGGGCGCCGGCCACCGCGCGGTGTGCTGGCTGTAAACGCGGTCGTAGAAGCGGACGAATTCTTCGAGCGCCGCTTCACCTTGGGGCACGTCGATCGTGATCGCCATTGTTTGCTCCTCTCTCGCTTGCGCCGCGCCTCTCTTCCACGTCAATCCTCCACCGCTGCGGTAGTCATATTCTGGAAGAGATCGCAGTTCACGAGGTGGTCCATGCTCGCAGTTACGTGTGTGCCCACCTCAAAGTACGCTCCGACCAGCTCGTGGGCGCGGTCGATCCAGAGGACCGCGCCGCCGGCACCCGGATGGCACAGCGTCCCCAGCGGCTGGAGACTGCCGTCGTAGTATTTCCATTTCGTGGGGGATGCGATCGCGAAGCCGTATCCCCACGAAGCGTCCGCCACCACCATGAGGCCGTCGCCGGCATAGGCGATCATCACGCCGCGCTGCTTCTCGATGGGCGCCCGCGCCAACTCGGCGATGTCGCGTTCGAGCGCGGTCGCGGCCTCGTCACCGAGCCGCTGGTTGAGCAACGTGCAGCCGACCAGATCGGTCGATAGCACGGTGACGGTGCCCTCTGGGAGAGCCACGACTTCGGCTGGCATGGCAATCTTTCAAGCGGCCACACCCCTTTTCCCAGAACCGGTTCGTCATTTCAAACGGGCGCCGTGTCGCCTTGTGGCCCGTGCGTGGTGCAGACGCCGTCGCCGCTGATCCGTGCTGGGTGGCAACAGAGCCGGCGGCACGGTTCCCAAGAAGAGCCTGATTGCGGGCGCAGCTAGCGCCATCTACATACCGAGGCCGGCGACGCGGTGGTGATCGAGCGCCGCGGTACACGCTTCCGGCTGGAGACCGGCCGCGAACGCGCGGCCATGCGCCGAACAGGCAGGCCGCGCTCCCTCATCGAGTATGTTGATCCGGTCGTGCTGGAAGGGCAGTGGACATGGCAGTGGGCACACGGGGAGCTGCGGTTCGCGACGCCGCGAAAACGCCGTTGATCTTGCTCGACACCAATGCCCTTGTCTGGCTGCATCGAGGTCATCCACGCAGTCGGCCGCTGACCCGCTCCGCGCTGCGACTCTACGTGTCACCGGCCAGCGTGTTGGAGCTGCAGTTGCTCGTCGAAGTCGGGGGCCTGCGCCGCAAACCCCCGGCGACCGTCGGCGATCTCGTCAGCGATAAGCGATGGGCAGTCGACGATCCGCCGGCATCGCGCTGGTTCGACCGTGCACTCGCCGGCAGCTGGACGCGCGATCCGTTCGATCGCCTGCTCGTGGCGCACGCGCAACTGCGCGGTTGGCGCATCGCAACCGGTGACGCAGCAATACTCGAGCACAACTCGGGCCGGTGCCTCGAGCTGTAGCGAGGCGTTGGCGCCGGCCGGCTATGCGGATTCTGTGCGGCAGCGACGTACGGACGAGCAGTTCGAGGCTGCCGCCTATCCCTTGCTCGCGTCGACCATGGACATGACGTCCGCCGCGCCGCCGCCGGCATTGGGAGCGGGGACTTCCGTCACCCGTTCGTCGACGTCGTCGAACTCCAGGCGCAGCGCGCGACAGATCGTCGCGTGCATCTCGTACATGCAAGTTACGTAGGTCAGCTCGAGGATCTCGACGTCGTCCAGGTGCTCGCGCAGGGCCGCGAACAGTGCGTCGGGGACGCGTCCGCCTTCGAGCACCAGGCAATCGGTATACGCCAGCACCGCTCGCTCGCGGGGCGAGAAGCACGTTGCGACGGCCCACGACGGAATCGCCTGGATCTGCTCTTCGGTCAGACCGACGTCGCGGCACGCCTTGCAGTGCTGGGAGAAGACGAAGCGGCTGCCGCGCGCGTAGCCGGCGCGAATTTGGCCCAGCTCGCGCAGGGTCGGGTCGAGCTTGCGCTTCGGGCTGCGATAGAAGGCGAAGCCTTGCACGGCGTGGTCGAAACAATCCGGGACGCCGGCAAACACCGTCCACCAGTTGCCTGGTGAGCCCGTCGCCGTCCCGGGCTCGGCAACCGGGCAGCGGTCGCCGAACAGCAGGTCGTAGATCGGTCGGCCGCGCTCGTGGATTTCACTCCGCGGTACCTGTCGCAATCGGGGCATCGGTCGTCTCCCTTCAGCGTGGATGTGATTTCGCCTGATCAGCCTTCGCGGCGCAGAGCCTCGAAGCGCGCCAGCGCGGCGGCGAGATCGTCAATCTCGAACACG
>DATKMS010000484.1:0-2943 GCA_035541735.1 Candidatus Margulisiibacteriota bacterium | reverse complement strand
GCCCCGGATACATCAACTTCCGCTTTTCACCGCGCTTCTGGGAGCAGTGCCTGGCGGAGATCGAGCGCGACGATTACGGGCCCGCGAAGTTCGGCACCGGCCGCACGGTCCAGGTGGAGTTCGTCAGCGCCAATCCGACGGGTCCGCTCACCATCGGCCACGGGCGCAACGGCGTCCTCGGTGACGCCTTGGCGCGCTTGCTCGAAGCCACGGGACACCAGGTGACCCGCGAGTATTACTTCAACAGAGGGTGACATTGGGACCAGCGCAGCTAATTGTAATGTATCCGTTCGGCCAACCGCGTCTCGCGTGCACGTGAGGGATGGGCGATGATCCGCGCGTCGAATGGAGCGCGGGATGGATGGGGCACGGGATCGATGGGCGGGGCTGGTCAGGCGCTGGCGGCGAAGCGGGCAGACGGCGCGCGAGTTCGCCGAGGGCGCTGGCGTCAACGCGGGGACACTCGCCTACTGGGCGTGGCGTCTGAAGCGTGAGAGGTCAGGGACGGAAGGACGGCAGGTGAAGCGCCGACGCAGCACGAGCGCGTCGGTGCAGGGCGCGCGATTCGTTGAGCTGATGGTCGATACGCCTGAAGACGGCAGGTTCCTGCTCGAGCTCGGTGACGGGCGGCGGCTGCGCATCCCGGCGGCATTCGATGCCGATGGCCTCAAGCGCTTGCTCACGGCATTGCGGGAGGCGTCGTGATGCTTCCCGCGGAGCTGCGGATCTTGGTGTGCACCAAGCCGCTCGATATGCGCTTGGGTTTTGATCGGCTCGCCGCGACGGTGCGCGACAGACTCGGAGAGGATCCGCTGTCCGGAGGGCTGTACATTTTCGCGAACCGCGGTGCGACGCGGCTCAAGCTCCTGTGGTTCGATCGCGGCTTCTGCCTGCTCTACAAGCGCCTGCACGGCGCCGTGGTCGAGCTGCCGATCGCACGCGAGGGCTCCTGCTCGGTCCGCATCGATCGTGCCGCCGTCGCCGCGTTGCTGGCCGGGGTGGAGAGGCCGCGGCGGCAGATGAGACGCGGCAGAGGTCAGACGGTACACTGACAGCGACGACGCAACGATATATGTGTTGCGTTGTTGATGACAATGTGACAATGAACGCATCGTGGCGGATGGCGGTGGTGGAGAGGCGGGAGCGGCAGTCACCAGCGAGCTGGTGACGAGCCTGCTGGCCCGTATCGAGGAACTCGAGCGGCGCCAGGCGCAGCTCGAACGTGAGCGCGACGAGTACCGCAAGCTGTACCTGCTGGCGCGCGAGGAGATCGAGCAGCTCAAGCGCGGTCTGCTGGGGCAGAAGGCGCAGCGCGCCCCGAAGGAGGACAGCCAGCTTGCGTTGTTTCTGCTGGAGCTGGGGTTGGGCGCGCCGGGCGCCGGGGACGACGAGCGGCGCCAGCGCGTGGCGGAGCACGAGCGGCGTCAGCCGGTGCGCAAGCCGCTGCCGGAGCACCTGCCGCGCGTACGCGTGGAGCTGGTGCCGCCGGAGGTCGAGCGCGAGGGGCTCGATGCCTTCGAGCCGATCGGCAGCGAGACGCGCGAGGTGATCGAGCGCCGGCCGGCGTCGGTGGTCGTGGTCGAGGTGGTGAAGAAGAAGTTCGTGCGCAAGACCGAGCGCCAGGCGCCGAGCACCACGGTGCTGGTGGCCGAGACCCCGGAGCTGCCGATCCCGCGCGGCAGCGGCGGGCCGGGGATGCTGGCCGACACGATCGTCAAGCGCTGGCAGGATCACTTGCCGCTGCACCGGATGGAGAACACCTACCGGCGCGAGGGGATCGAACTCAATCGCTCGACGGTGTGCGGCTGGCACATCGAGCTGGCAGCGCTGGTCGAGCCGCTCATCCAAGCGATGCACGCCGAGGCCCTCGAGCAGCCCTACGTGTGCGTGGATGCAACCGGAGTGCTGGTGCAGGACCGCGAGCGCTGCCGCAATGGGCACTTCTGGGTGCTGGTGGCGCCGCCCAAACACGTGCTCTTCCAATTCTCCGAGAAGCACGACGCTGCGGCCGTGGACCGCCTGCTTCCCAGCTTCCGCGGCACGGTGGTGGCCGACGCCCACGTGGTCTACGACCACCTCTACGGAGCCGACAAAGCGAACGAGGCGGGGTGCTGGAGCCACACGCGCAAGTACTTCCTCGACGCGCTGCGGATCGATCCGATTCTGGTGCGCGAGCCGTTCCAGTACATCCAGACGCTGTTCGCCATCGAGCGCGGCATCCAACGCCGGCCGCCGCCCGAGAGGGCACAGCTGCGGCGGGAGAAGGCGGGGCCGGTGGTGGCAGCGTTCTTCGACTGGTGCGATCGGCATCACGGCGACGCGCTCGACCAGTCGCCGCTCGATGCCGCCATTCGCTACGCGACCAACCAGCGCGAGGCGTTGACCAGGTTCGTCGACGACGCGCGCCTGCCGATGCACAACAACATCTCGGAGCGCGAGCTGCGCCGAGAAGCGGTGAGTCGCAAGAACTGGATCTTTGTGGGCTCGCCGGAGGGCGCACGGGCAAACACGACGTTCGTGTCGCTGCTGGCGAGCTGCGCGATGCACAAGCTCGAGCCGTGGGCGTATCTGCGCGACTTGTTCTGTCTGCTGCCGAGCTGGCCGGCGCAACGAGTGCTCGAGCTGGCGCCAGCGAGCTGGGCCGAGCTGCTCAAAGATCCCGACGTTCAGCAGCGGCTCGACGCCAACATCTTTCGCCGCGCCACACTGCCCCCCGCCCGCGAGCCCGCGGCAGCGTAGCACGCCTTCCGTCAACCGGCCTGGTGCCGTGGCTGCGGGGGACGCGGTTCACCGAACGGATACGAAGTTTGCCGTGCTCAAAATGGACGTTCGGGTCAGTTAGATGTGAGTTCACGCACCCGGGGCACATGGGGCGTCTGCGTTGCTCGAGATGAGTTGGGCGATTGGGACTCAAGTGGCTGCCCGGGAGGCCGGGCCATAGGA
>DATKMS010000483.1:0-37592 GCA_035541735.1 Candidatus Margulisiibacteriota bacterium | reverse complement strand
TTGCTCCTCGCAACTACTTTGGACCGCGGAGCAGGCTCCAGATTCGTGATCTTCAATGTTTATCATGCAGGGTGACAGGACCGCAGCTCACGGAACAGTTGCTCGCTGACAGCCGCGGGGGAGCGGGTCGTCACTCTCCGTCGGCCACCGATAGCTTTCGACCCGACTTTATCAGCATCGAGATCCCGCGACGGTTGCTGTTTGTCATCGTACCAATCGGCTTGATGGTTGGCTCGGACAGCGATAAGCCCGGAATGACGATTGCCGCGCTCTCTGCAATGGCGCAAGGCCGGGACAGCAATGGGAGCGACACCATCGCGGGTGGTATCGTCCTTGGCGGGATTGCCTACTTGTTCTTCCTGGGACCGGTCTTGGGCACGTTGGGACTTGGTGGTGTCCTCCTGTACCTCGCCTTGTCGTTGGTTCCACTACGCTGCGACAGATGCGGGAGCTGGGTGCGAAAGACCGCGGGTCAGAACGTGACCATGCAGTGGTGGTTCATTGACGGCGCAACGCAGCGCGTGTGCCGTCGCTGCAACCGCTTCCTCGAGCGGAGATGGTCTCAAAAGCGCGTCGAGTAGGTAGGAGTGGGAGAACGTTGCCCAGAGCCCGGGTCAGCTGGCGCGCCGCCCCAGCGACACCATGCGATCGCCCGGACGCGGCACCAGACGCAGGTTGACGCGCTCGAACGTTCGCGACCATAGGCGGTACATCACCGGCAGCACGATCAACGTCAGGGCGCACGCACTCAGCGTCCCGCCGACGATGACCACGGCGATCGGGCGCTGCACCTCGCTGCCGATGGCATGGCTCATGGCGGCGGGCACCAGGCCGAGGGCGGCAAGCGCCGCGGTCATCAACACGGCGCGCAGCCGCTCGCGGCACCCGTTCAAAATGGCCATGTCGAGCGGGTCGTCAGCCTTGCGCCGCTCGATGATGGCCGACAACACCAAGACGCCGTTGAGCGAGGCCTGACCGATGAGCGCAATGAAGCCGACCGCAGCCGACACCGACAGCGGCATGGCCATCCACGCCAGACCCGCAACGCCGCCGATCAGGGCGAACGGAACGTTCAGCAGTACCAGCACGGCGGGACTGAACGCACCGAAGGCGTTGAAGAGCAGGATCAGCGTGATCAGCAACGCCACCGGCACCACCAGCTCCAGGCGCGTCATCGCCCGTTCCTTGCTCTCGAACTCACCGCCCCATTCCAGCGTCACACCGCTCGGCAGCGGCACCTCTTTGGTGACGCGTGCACGGGCTTCCTCAACGAACGTGCCGAGGTCGCGGCCGCGGACGTTCATGCGAATGCCGACGTAGCGGTGTCCGTTCTCACGGTTGATTGCCGCGCGGCCGCCGCCAACCGACACGCGCGCCAGCGTTTCGATCGGAACGGTGATGCCACCCTGCACCGGCACCTGCAGCTTGCGGATCTTATCGACGTCGTCGCGCGCCGCAATCGGATAGCGCAGGACAATGTTGTGCCGCGCTTCGCCGTCCCAGAAGACTCCTACCGGTTGCCCGCCGAGCGCCGCCTGGAGGATGTGCTGGAAATCCTCCATGTCGAGGCCGTAGCGACCCAACGCGCCGCGGTCGGGGTCGACCTGCAGTTGCGGAATCTCACTGCTCCTGATGATGCCGAGATCGGCGACCCCGGGCACGTGACCGATGCTGTTCTTGATGCGCTCCGCCAACTCCTCCAGCACCCCCAGGTCGTGTCCGTACACCTTCAGGGCGATCTGCCCGGACTGGCCGGAGATGTTCTCGTTGACGTTGTCGCGAATCGGTTGCGAGAAGTTCACCTCCACACCCGGAATCTCTTCGAATCCCTGATTCATCCGATCGACGACATCATTGAGCGAGCGGACACCCGGCGGCCAAGCGTCGGGCGGCTTCAAGCGCACGAACACTTCGAGATTGTTGGTGAGCTTCGGGTCGGTGCCGTCCTCGGGGCGCCCCAGCTGCGTGAGCACGACGTCGACTTCCGGATAGCGCTCGATGATCTCCGTGATGCGCGGCACCATCCGGCGTCCTTCGTTCAAGCTGATGTTGGGTGGCAGGAAGATCTTCAAGTACAACGACCCCTCGTTGAGTTCGGGTAGGAACTCCGAGCCGAGACGTGACAACAGGACGCCGGTGCCACCCAGCGCCAGGACGCTGCCCAACAGGACCACCCACGTGTGCCGCATCGCCCACATCAGCGACGGCTCGTAGGCGGCCTGTGCCCAGGCGAGAACAGGCGAGGTGCGATGATGAATCGGCCGCCGGTAACATACCGTAGCCAACACCGGCACCAGCGTCAGGGAGAAGAGCAACGCCCCGAGCAGGGCGGCGACCACCGTATTCGCCATCGGCGCGAAGATGCGGCCCTCGACACGCTCCAGCAAGAAGATGGGCAGATACGCGGCAATGATGATCAGCAGCGAAAACATCGTCGGCCGCACTACCTCGGTGACGGCGCGTTCGATGCGCTCGCGCAGGTCGAGAGGCGCGACCGGTGCGTGGCTGGGCTGCATCGACAGACGGCGCACGATGCTTTCGATGATCACCACGCCACCGTCGACGATGATGCCGAAATCGACGGCGCCCATGCTCAGGAGATTGGCGCTCATGCCACGCAGCTTCAGGTAGATGAACGCGGTCAGCAACGACAGCGGAATCAACGTGCCGACGATCAGCGCCGCCCACATATCGAGCAAGAAGACGAAGAGCACCAGGGTCACCAGGACGGCGCCCTCGAGCAGATTGCGACCGACGGTGTGCACGGTGGTGTGCACCAGATCGGTGCGGTCATAGAACGGCACCACATGGATGCCGTCCGGCAGAATCTGGCGATTCAGCTCACTGACAGCGGCCCGCACTTGCTTCAGCACCACCGTGGGGTTCTCGTTGCGGCGCATGAGCACGATGCCCTGCACCGCATCGAAGTCGGCGCCGCGGCTCACCACACCCTGGCGCGGCGCCCAGCCGTTGGTGACGGCGGCAACGTCGCGCACCAGCACCGGTGTGCCGTCATGGCTGGCAACCGGGACGACGGCGATGTCGTCGAGCTGGCGGAACAGGCCTTGGCTGCGAATCACCAGTTGCTCGGCGCCGCGTTCGAGGATTCCGCCGCTGGCGTTCTGCGACGCCTTCTTGAGCGCGTTCTCGAGGTCTTCGATCGTCAACCCGTACGCCGCCAGCTTCGCCGGCGAGGGTTGCACGTGAATCTCGCGCACCAGGCCGCCGTAGCTGACGACGTCGGCAACGCCCTGCACGCGCAACAACCGCGGCTCGACGACCCATTCCTGCAAAGTGCGCAAGCGCATCGGGTCGGCGCCGGGTCCGGAAAGCGTGTAGCGGTAGATCTCGCCGATCGGCGTGGCCAGCGGACCCAGCTCCGGCGTCACGCCGTCGGGCAGGTTGGCGTCGCGCAAACGTTCGAGCACCTGCTGGCGCGCGAACAGCGCGTCGACGCCGTCGGCAAAGGTCAGCGTCACGTACGACAGGCCGAAGAGCGAGAAGTTACGCAGCCGAATCAGGCCCGGCGTGCCGTTGAGGGCGCGCTCGATCGGCAGACCGATCTGGCGCTCGACCTCTTCCGTTGGTTGGCCGGGAAACAGCGTGATGACGTTGACCTGCGTGTCGGTCGGATCGGGGAACGCCTCGATGGTGAGCGCCTGGAACGAGTAGATGCCGGCGACACAGACCACCAGGCTAAAGAAGACCACCGCGGCGCGGTTGCGCAGCGAGAACTGCACGATGCGATCAAACACGGGTCAGCCCTGCGCCAGATCGACCGCGTTGAGCAGCAGCAGTGCCCCCTTGGAAACGAAGGTTTCCCCCGGCGCCAGGCCATCGACAATCTCGACCTGCCCCTCGCGGTGGCGGCCCAAACTCACGGGGCGCCGTTCCAGACGCTGCGGCTTGTTTGGAACACGCACGAAGACGAAAGAGCGCTGGTCGTCGGTCACCACCGCTTCGGCCGGGACCAGCACGCGGTCCGGCCCATCCGTGGCGAACGCCACCTGCACGAACGCATTGGGGCGCAGCAGCCGATCGGGGTTGGAGACGCGCACGCGCACGTTGACCATGCGGCGCACCGGGTCGACCACCTCGCCGACGTACTCGACGCGCCCGATGATGGTCTGGTCGGGGGCGGCGGGCGACACGATCGACGCGGGTTGGCCAACCTGCAGGCCGCGCACATCCGCTTCCGGCACGTCGGCGGTGACGATCACCTCATCCACTTCCGCGATGACCAGCAATGGATCGCCGCGGTCGGGCCCAACCTCTTGGCCCATCAATGCCGTGCGCTCGACGACCACGCCCGCCTGCGGTGCGGTCAGCGAGTAGCGCCCCTCGCTCGCATCGGCGACCGACAAGCTGCGCAGCTTCAGCTCCGCGGCTTCGCGCGCCAACTGCGCCTGCTTGAGATCCTGCTCCGCGCTGATCAGGTCCTTCTCCGGCACCGCCTTGAGTGCGACCAGCGCGCGCAGGCGGTCGACGGCCTTGCCGCGCGCCCCTTCCTTTGAACGCAGCAGATCGATCTCCTTGGAGAGGTCGACGAGCGCCGTCGAGCGCACGGCCAGCAGCCGGTCGCCCTTCTCGACGTGTTGGCCGAGCCGTACACTGACCGTCTCCACGCGTCCGGGCAGCGGAGCGAAAATCGGCTGCGAGCGGGCTTCATCGAAGGCGACGCGCGCCGGCACCGGTTCCGGTGCGATCGGCTTGCCAACGCGCACTTGCGCAAAGTCGAGATAGCTCCACGCCGCCGCGCCGTCGCGAATGTCCACGGCGTCGCCGGTGACCGTGAAAGGAGGTGCGTTGTCCGTGGCCACTTCTCTGCGCGCGCGCACGGCAACTACAACAGTCGCGATGGCGATGATCCCAAGACCGACGACGCCCCACTTGAGGCGGCCGGAGCCCGGCGTCGAAGGCATGGCCGGTTCTGTCGTCGCCACGTAGGCAGTGGATTCCTCGCTCATCGCATCTCTCTCTCGTGCATCGGGGGTTGTGGGAAGGCTGCGGTCGCCTGACGGGCGGCCAACGCCGCCTGATACGCATCGGCGTCCAGATCGGTCCGGTCGAGCAGCAACTCCTGGTAGGCGCGCACCGCGAGCAGCACGTCCACCTGTGAGACGCCGCCCTGGCGCGCCGCCCCCAGCGTCGAGTCACGCAGCTGCCGCGCCTTGGCCAGCGCGGCGTCGAGCTGCCGAATGCGCGCCCCGACGAGTTGGCGCTGCCGCGTGGCGGCACTCAATACCTGCCGCCCAGAGTCGATGAGGGAGTCGCGCACCCGGGCAGCACGTGCGAGCGTCGCCGTCGCCGCCTGTAAATCTGCCTGCCCTTGATCCATGACCGGCAAGGGCAGTTGCACGCCCAGTGCCAAGCTCTGCCGTTGATTCCCGGCGGCGGTGAAGGTGTCGTAGGTATATCCCATGCGCACGGTGACGTCGGGAATGACGCGCCGTTTGGCCAACGTGGCACGTTCGCCGGCTGCCTGCAGCGTGGCGTTGAGTGCCGCGATATCGGGCCGGCGGCGCTCGAACTCGTCCGACCACACGGTGGGGACATCCTGCGTGGCGATCTGCCGAAGGAACTGACGCGCCGCCTTGCCGGACGCAAACGGCGGGCACGCCGTGGCAATGATCGCCGCACAGGCAGCCTGCGCCGCTTCTCGATCGGTGCGTGCCGCCTCGCGCGCCGCCACCAATCGCGCATGTTCAACCTCCGAGCGTTGCACGTCGACGCCGGCGATGTCTCCCTTCGAAGCGCGCGCCCGGTCCAACTCCAACAGTCGTTCGCTGGCTTTCACTTGTCCGTTGATCACGGCGGCGCGCACCTGGCTGCGGGCGATGCGGCCGACGGCGTCCATGAGGTCGAAGAACCGCGTCGCCAGCGTGGCCACTGCCTGCGCATGTGCGGCTTCGAACTCGGCGGTGGTGGCCGCCTGACGCGGACCGCGCTTGGCGATCTCGAACAACTCGGAGAGGCCGACGTTGTAGTTGGGAACGTTGCCAATAGGGTCGTGCAGATCCGATGGGTTGCTGGGGCCAATCGGAATGGTTCCCCACGTGAAGTCCAACGCCGGGTTGGGGTACTTGCGTGCCCGGGTCACCTCGCTCGCGGCGACACCCGCTGAGCGGCGGGCCTCAACTACTTCCGGGCCCTGTTCCCACAGCAAGCCCGTCAGCTTTGCTTCGTCGAGGTAATCCGCCGGGGCGAGGGACACCGGGGCACCCTGCTGCTGGCCCTGCGCCGCAACGGCAAGCGTCAGAAGACCCATGGACGCAATCCGGGAGCGGAACAGCCGGCGGGTCGTACCGCCGCGCTGCCCGAGGCGGGCAGAGGTCATCGCAGAAAAGTCTTTCACAAGCTGCAGTGGATGGCGTGCCGTCAGTGGGCTCGGGGGACAGATCTGCTCATAGAATCCGTGGGCATCGTGACGATATGTCTGGCGGGCATATTCAATGTCAAATGGTGAGTCGCCGTGGAACCAGCCGAAATCCGCTGCCCCAAGGCGACGCGCGGAAAGCCAGGAGAGTGCCAGCTGCGCCGGATCGAGGGGCGGCCTCATTGAATTCCGGCGCAGCTGGGCGGGGGGACGGAACATGAGGCTTTTTGCCACGGGGGCTGTGGCATGGGGCCTCAGCGCTGCCTCAGGGGGTGCTGAGTTTGGCAGCGCGGTCCGCGGTTCTCCTGTGGGAAAGCATTCAGCCAACTTGCCGCCATTCTTCGTGATGCACGGACTCGACGGGTGTGACACCACCCAGTGCGCAGTGTACGCACAGCGGCGTACCGTAGTCGCCGCTCAAATGGCAGGTAGTGTCTGCCATCTGACCGCAGAGTGCGCAGGTGCTCGCAGGCGACGGGGGTGCCGGTTGTACCATCCAGCGCTGGTTGTCGACTAGAACTTGGACACGACCTTTGGCGCGAACCCTTTGCTTCACGTGTTCGATGAGTGTTTGCCGATCGTACGGGTCGCGGGCGGGCAAGAAGACACCGCCACCGGGAAACGACACGTGCGCTATGCCACTGGCAAGTTCCATCCTTCACCTCGGTAAGACAGTCACAAACGGCTGAGCAAGCTCCGGACCATGCGGACGACACGGTCGGTCAGGGAAGGAAGCCTCTCATCACGGACCCGCGCTGGGGCAGAGTGTCCTGGGGAATGTGGCATAGAGTCTCTACAGCTGGCGTCTTTTCTCTGGCGCGCTCACCCGGGTCGCGCGATTTCGACAAGCAGCTATCGCGGCGCCCCGTTCATCCGACAATCAGCTTGGGTCGACGATCAGAACGTATGCGGAAACCACTATAACGACCGCAATGCCGAGTAAGATGAGGCGATCCACCAACCGTGCATAGCGCTCTGGCTGCAACCGGGCCTCTTCAAAGAAGCTGTTGATCGCATTGCTGATGAACGCGAGGGGTCGGCGGCGGCGGCGCAGGGGACGCTCTCTCTCTGGCCCGAAAAGGCCTTCGTCGACGACCCTGAGGCGGCTAGCAAGAAGCTCACTACTCTCGTCAGTTTCGGGTCGTCTTTCGGCTTGCCTAGCGAGCATTACAGATCATCCCCTCGAAGGCCAACGCAAGCAGCAAGTGTAGTGCCGCACCTGCAGCCCCCATCACCTCTGTTGCAACGGGAAGCGCAGTGTGGCCGCCGAGGCAAATTGTCCTGGGAATTCTGTGACAAAGTGTCTCGACAGCGGACGCACGGCCACCCCGTTCTAACGGTTCCCGTGAACCGGTCAGCCTTCCCCCAATCCCCGGTGCGAGATCCCGTACCGCTGCAGCATGCGGTAGAGGGAACGCCGGTCGACCCCGAGGACGGTCGCAGCGCGGCTGATGTTGCCATCGCTTTCCTCGAGCACCCGCTGGATATACAGCTGCTTCAGCTCTTCGAGTGTAGGCCGGCTGGCAAGCAGGTCTGGTGTCGCCACGGGCGACGGAGAACGGATTTCCTGTGGCAGGTCGTCGACGCCGATGACTTCGTGCTGAGCCAGGGCGACGCTGCGCTCCAGCACGTGCGCCATCTCCCGCACGTTGCCTGGCCAGGCATACGCCTGCAAGACCGCAACCGCTGCCTCGGATACACCGGTCACTGGCTTGTCGCATTGGCGTGCTGCGCGTTGCACCAGATGGTCGACCAGCAACGGAATATCTTCGCGGCGCTCGCGCAGCGGTGGGAGGACGATGGTGACCACCTTGAGCCGGTAATACAAATCCTCACGGAAGCGGCCGGCGGCCACGGCGGCAGCGAGATCACAGTTGGTGGCGGCGAGCACCCGCACGTCGACGGACTGCCACTGCGTTCCGCCGACCGGCCGGATCGTATGTTCCTGCAGTACGCGCAGCAGCTTTGCCTGCAGGGTCGGCGACACATCGCCGATCTCATCCAAGAAGAGCGTGCCGCCGTCGGCCTCCGCGAACAACCCGTTGGCATCACGGACCGCCCCGGTGAAAGCGCCGCGCACGTAGCCGAACAGCTCGCTCTCCAGCAATGTTTCGGTCAACGACGTGCAATCGACCGCAACAAAGGAGTGGGCGCGGCGTGGGCTGTGCTGGTGGATGGCACGCGCAACCAGTTCCTTGCCCGTGCCGCTCTCGCCGAGAATGAGCACGGTGCTCGGACCGGGTGCAACGCGGGCAATCGTCTTGTACACCTCCACCATCGCGGGTGTGCGCCCGACCATGCCGGCCACCGCTTCGTCGTCGCCGAGCGGCACAGCGGCCTGCGCCTCCGCGTTGCGACCCAACGCGCGTCGCACCGTGGCGCGGATCTCATCGACGTTCATCGGCTTACTGACGTAGTCAACGGCGCCGGCGCTGATCGCCTCGACGGCGGTATCGACAGAGCCGAACCCGGTCATGACGATCACCGGCAACGCTGGCAGCTTGGTGCGTAGCCGGCGGAGCAGCTCGATACCGTTCATCTCGGGCATGCGCATGTCCAACACCGCGAGATCAACGGGCTCCTCCCCGACACGTGCCAGCGCGTGGAGAGGGTCCGTATCCCACACCGCGGTGATGCCCTCCTGTGTCAGCACTTCGCTCAGCAGGCGACAGGAGACGGCGTCGTCGTCGACGATCAGAACCTTTGCCATTACGCCTCCAAAGGCAAATGCACGCGCATGACGGTGCCGCGGCCCGGCGTGCTATCGACGATCAAATGACCGCCGTGGGCGCGCACGATATGATCGACGATGACCAGGCCGAGACCCGTGCCTCGACCAGGAGCTTTCGTCGTGTAGAAAGGCTCGAAGACGCGTCGCACCTCGTCCAGCGACATGCCGTGGCCGTTGTCATGGACGGCGATCTCGAGATAGCGGCCGCGGTCGCCGTTGGTTGCCGCGACACAGGCACTGATGGCGATCCGGCCGGGCGGATCGGTTGCATCGATGGCATTCGTGAGGAGATTCAGCAGCACCTGGCGCAATCCAATGGCGTCGCCGGGAACCGGGGGAAGTTCCAGAGCGAGGTCGACGCTCGGGGTGATGTTGCGCGCCGCGAGCTGCATGGAGAGCAGGGCCAGGGCCTCTGATACGAGGGGGCCGATGGGCACCGGGGCACGCTTCACCGGCAAGTCGCGCGTGCGGTCGAGAACGCTGCGAATGGTGTCGACCATGCGCTGCACTTGCGACTCGATCACCGCCAGCTTCTCGGCGCGCTCCGGCGAATGCTCCTCGCGGCGCAGGAGTTGGACGTAGCCGAGGACGGAGTTGAGCGGTGTGCCGAGCTCGTGGGCGAGCGTCCCGGCCATCTGCCCAAGGGTTGCCAAACGCTCGCTCCGTCCGACGTCGAGCTGCGCTTGCCACAGCTTCTCATTGACGCTGCTGAGCTCGCGGTTCTTGTCGGCGAGATCCTGCGTCGCCACCTGCACGCGTTGCTCGAGGCCGGCGGTGAGATCCTCGATGCGCGCCAGCATACGGTTGAAGCTGCCGGTCACAAAACCGAACTCGCCTCTTGTCCGCGCCTCCACGCTGACGCCGCGCTCGCCGCGCTCGGCGCGACGCATGCCATCTACCAAGGCGGCCAGCGGGCGGGCCACGCGACGTTCGAGGAAGAACGAGAGCGCCACCGAGATCAAGACGATTGAGGCCACCAGGACCACGGCGTAGATATTGCGCAGCCGACGCTTGAGCCGTACGACGGCGGCTGCCTGCAGCTCCACCTGGGCCGCGCCCGCAATGTGGCCCTGATCGACAAGCGGCTCAGTGATGCGCAGCCGCTCCGTGCCATCGGGCGCCTGAAACCTGTGGGTCACTACTCGACTGGCAGACAGCTGGGAAACTTCCTGCTCGGTGAGGGGATTGTCGCCGCTCCCGCTCGCCTCACTCACTGGAACCTCGAGCACCAGCCTGCCGTTCGCAACGCGGAAGATGTTGATGGCGACGATCTCGCGGTCGCCTTCGATAATGGCGCGCAACTCGTCCTGGTTGATATGGTCCCACCGCAGCTTGACGGCGCGCAGCACGAGCTGCGCACGTTCCCGCATGTCTTGCTCGAGCGCCTGCTCCGACCAGTGCGCATCGACCCACTGCGACAACGTCAGCACCACAGCGACGGTCAGCACGACGATGGCAATCAACTGGATGCGCAGGGTGCGGCTTGCTCCGCGAATACTCATCTGCTCACGCTTGCGTGTGCGCCCCCTCAGACCTTGATGAAGACACGTTTGCGGTACAGAATGCCGGTCACGCCCAGCCAGAGCAGAACGAACGCCAGTGCGTAGAGTATGGAGGCCTGCCGGCGCGCCGCAAGCGGCAGGAAGTACAGCTCGAAGAGATGCGTCTTCAGCATCACGCGCATCCCGTCGGAGCGCGTCACCGTCCACAGCGCCAGCAGCTTGGTCAGCAGGCTCGAGAGGGCGTATGCGAAGATGGCGTTGGTACCGAAAACCACAAAGGGCGTCGCCCAGCGTCGATACCCGCGCAGATCGACCAGCCAATGGCAGAACGCCAAGCCCACCAGCGCGGCGCCACCTGTGAACAGTACATAGGAACTGCTCCACAGGGTTTTGTTGATCGGCAACCAGTGGTCCATCACCACGCCCAGTGCCATCCCGGCGCAGCCCGCAATGAGCAGCCCACCCACGCGTTCAAGGCTGCGGCGGGCGCCGCGCAACCAGTAGCCCGCGAGGACACCGATCAGCGTCGTTGATACCGCCGGAACCGTGCTCAAGAGTCCCTCCGGGTCCCAGTGACGATGCCACAGATGACCACCCATCAGCGCCCGGTCGATGTATGCAACCAGGTTGGTGTCCGGCTCGAGGCTCGCGGCGCCAACGCCGGGGACAGGCACCCATTTCATGAGCGCACCGTACACGACGAGCAACAGCACGGCAGCAGCGCCTTGCACCCGAATGCCGGTATACAACACGAGCAGCGATGCAGCGCAGTAGCAGAGCGCGATGCGCTGCAGCACACCCGGGATGCGCGTGACCTCCCAATCGAAGTAGGGCAGCAGGTTGAGCAGCATTCCGAGCCCGAAGATGATGAGGGTGCGGCGTCCAATCTTGATGAGCAGCGCGCGCCGCGCCACGCCGCGGCCCTGGGGCCTGGCCAACGAGTAGGTGATCGAAACCCCGGCGATGAACAAGAAGAAGGGAAAGATGAAGTCGGGCGGCTGGCAGCCATTCCAATCGGCATGCTGCAACACGCGATAGCCGAACTTTGCCGTCCCCGGATTGTTGACCAACAGCATCGCCGCGATGGTGATACCGCGAAGAACATCGAGTGAGTGCAGGCGTTGGCTCGCCGGGCCAGCGTACGTCCGCGGCGCGGTCGCAACTGCGCCGCGGCGCGGTTGCGCCGCCGTCGGCGCTTTGAGATGTTGGAGATGCTCGGCTGCAGACAGCCGTGGTGCGGCGCCAACGCCCATGTGGAGTCAGCAGCTTCTCGAGCGTGCCGGGCTTCTCATTGCTGATCAGCGTAGCGTCCGGCTCAGCATCGCTCAACGGCTGGTGTGGCCCGTCGTACGGCCGAGGGGGGGACCTTCGTCCCCCCCTCGCAAGCTCGATGCCAGGAACGCCCGGCGCAGTGCCGCGAGGGCGCGCCGCAGTCACCGAACAACTGAGGCAAACCGCCTCACGTTCGCTGTGGCAATTGGTCCCAGCTCACTGCTTCTCGAACAACGGCAGATACTCCGCGTACCCCTCGTCCTTCAGCCGTTCCACGGGCACGAAGCGCAGCGCCGCCGAGTTCATGCAATAACGCAAGCCGGTCGGCGCTGGCCCGTCATTGAAGACGTGCCCCAAATGCGAGTCGGCGTGGGCGGAACGCACCTCGGTGCGCTCGGAAAACAACCGCCGATCGACCTTCGTCCGGATGTTGTCCGGCACCAGTGGCTTGGTGAAACTCGGCCACCCGGTGCCCGAATCGTATTTGTCGAGTGAGCTGAACAGCACCTCGCCCGAGACGATATCGACGTAGATGCCGGCCTGATGATTGTCCCAGTAGGGATTGCGGAACGGCGGCTCGGTGCCCTCCTCCTGTGTGACCTTGTACTGCACCGGGGTCAGCGATTGGCGCAGCTGCGCATCGCTGGGCTTGTGGAACGTCGCGGCGTTCCACCCTGTCGCCGGCGTTGGCGCGGGCGTTTGCGCGACGAGGTGCGCACAGAGCCCGACGAGCAGGACCAGGCCAACACAGAGGATCCGCGAGGATTTCATTCCCCGACCTCCGCGCGCGGCGCGGCGTCCCCCCACACCTCCTTCAGGCGCTGGTCGCGGCCGCAGCTCCAGCGATAGTACCTGTACCGCACGGGATTCTTCTCGTGATATTTCTGATGATAGTCCTCGGCCGCATAAAACTCCGTGGCCGGAACGATCTGCGTGACGATTGGACGACCGAAGTGCTGCGTTTGTTCGAGGCGCTGCTTGGACTCCTCGGCGAGGCGCCGTTGCGCGTCATCATGGTAGAAGATCGCAGTGCGGTATTGGTCGCCGTGGTCGCAGAACTGCGCATTCGGTGTGAGCGGGTCGACATTGTGCCAGAAGACTTCGAGCAGTTGGTTGTAGCTGATCTTCGTCGGGTCGTATTCAATCTGCACGGACTCGGCGTGCCCCGTGCCGCCGGCGGACACCTCTTGGTACGTCGGGTTCTTGGTGTGGCCGCCGGTGTAGCCGACGGTTGTGGAGAGCACCCCGGGGAGGTGTTCGAAGGGCGGTTGCATGCACCAGAAGCAGCCGCCCGCAAATGTCGCCTTGGCGGACACTGCCACGGCTTGTGCTGCCGCCGGCCCTGCCGTGAGTCCCGTCAGCCCCACCAACAACCAGCCGAGCATGGTTCTGGCCTGTGTCAGGTTCATCAGTCCCCACTCCGTCGCACCGTTCAATATGGTCCTATTCAGATGTCGGAGTGGCTCGATTGTTTCAAGCACACAACCGCAGAGCCGCAACGCTGTTGGCATGCGCGCGCTGCGGCCACCGGATTGGCGCTCCAGCCGCGCGTCCCTCTGGACTCCGCGGTCGCCGTTCGCTTAGACAGACGCCGTGATTCGCTCACGCAAGAAGCTGGCCGTGTTCCGCCACTTCTACACCGCAGAGTACCTCAGATGCCCCGACACCCAGCCATAGCAGCGCCAAGCTGTGTCCTCATCGTCGTCCTGCTCTGGGCAGGTTGCGGCAATTCCGGAAACGACGTGCCGCCACCCACCATGACTGCTACTGCAACACCTTCATTGACACCCACGGCGACCCCTACCCCGCTTCGTTTCTGCGACCTCCCCGGCTCGGTCCAGACCACCGCGAATGGGCTCGTCGTCGTCCCCGGTGCTCCGCCGGGTGCGTCGGATCTCAGCTTCCTGCACCTTCCCGTGGGCTTCTGCGCGCACTTCTTCGCCAAGGTCGGCAACACCCGCCAGCTGCGCTTCGCGCCTGGCGGCGAACTCTTTGTGGCTTCGCCGACACGGGGCACCACTGGAGGCGGACCGGGCGGCAAGGCGGCGGTCATGGTCCTCCCAGATGACGATCACGACGGCACGGCGGACACAGCATTGACGTTCCTCGACGGCTTGCCTGCAACCCAAGGACTGCTTTTCGCCAACGGGTACCTCTACTACCAGGACGGGACCAAGATCATGCGCGTGCCGTACAGGCAAGGCGACCGCACCCCATCGGGCAGCCGTGAACAGGTCGCTGATATCACCATCTACGTCTCGACCGGTCACTGGCCGAAGACCCTCGATATCGCCGACGACGGGACGATCTACGTCGGCAACGGCGGAGACCAGTCGGAGCGCTGCGACCCGGCGCATCCGTTCCACGGCGGGATCCTCAAGCTCGATGGCTCACCCGGTGGTACGCCTGTCGCCAAGGGCTTTCGCAATCCGATTTCGCTGCGCTGCTCGCGCGGCCACAATCTCTGCTTTGCGGCCGAGCTGACGCGAGACTACACGGCCACACAAGGCGGCCGCGAAAAGCTCGTGCCCATCCGGCAAGGGGACGATTGGGGCTTCCCTTGCTGCGCCACCAAGGATCTGCCCTTTCCGGACATCACACCGGCACCGGACTGTTCCGGCGTCGCCTCCGAAGACGACTCGTTCATCGTCGGGGACACTCCCTTCGACCTGGATTTCGAAACGGGAAGATGGCCCGCACCGTGGAACACCCGGGTCTATGTCCCATTGCATGGCGCCGCAGGGACCTGGAAGGGAGCGCGCCTGCTCGCGATCGGGCTGGACCCAAACACCGGGGAACTGCTTCCGGGTTCGAGTGTCGGTGGCGAGCCGAGCGGAGCGCTCATGGAATTCGCCACCGGCTGGGATGACGGTACCCTTGCGCACGGTCGACCGGCCGTTGTGGCATTCGCCAGCGATGGCCGCCTGTTCTTGGGCAACGACAACAACGGCGACATCATCTGGATCGCACCGATGGGCTTGTAAGCCGCGGCGCGCGCCTTCGGGTCGGCCCTGTCGATCGCGACCGCTGCCGTTCGACTAGAGGGTGAGACTGCTTGTGGGCAGCACAAGGGAGGACACGAATGGTGTACTTGCTGATGATCTATGCCAACGAAGCGGATTGGACCACGAAGAGCGAAGCGGAGATGGCGCCTGTGATGGAGGCGCACGAGCGGTTGGAGCAGGACCTCAGAAAAGCCGGGAAATACCGTGGTTGCGGTGGCCTCGCACCTACCAGCGCCGCCACCACGGTGCGCCTGGGGGCCGGCAAGCCGATCATCACCGACGGCCCGTACGCTGAAACCAAGGAACAGTTCGGCGGCTACTATCTCGTCGATGCGCAGGACCTGGATGAGGCGCTCTCATTTGCAGCGCGCATTCCAGGCATGGGGCCCCGCGCCGTCGAGGTTCGTCCCGTGCTCGACTTGCGGACGGCGTAGAGAACCCGGCAGGAGGCGCTAGGGATTCTGCACGCGCTTGCGTATTCGTGCTCGTAATCGCTCAGTTGCAAGGCTGTCGATTACGATTTCGAGCACCGCTTCGAGTACGAGCACGAGAACACGTCATCTTCCGGCGGACGGCACGAAACTGGTGGCGTAGCAAGTTGCATGAGCGGCACGAAGGCGTAGGATCGCGCCTGCCGATGTCGCGCGCAACGATACCAGAGGTGAGCTTGGAGGAACGTGAGCGGCGCGGCCGCAGCGGGTTGCCGCTCGAACTGGTACTCGTGCGTCATGCCGAGCCTGATTGGGAACGTGCGCGGCAGCAGGGAGCGGATCCGGGGCTGACGGCGCTGGGAGGGCAACAGGCAGCCGATCTCGCAGCGCACCTGCGCAGCCTGCCCTTCGCTGCACTCTACGCCAGCCCGCTCGCGCGTGCGCAGGAGACCGCCGCGGCGATCGCGGCAGCGCAACAACTGACCGTGACTACTGTGGCGGCCCTCTCGGAGATTGGCGTGCCGCCGTTACAGACGGCATCGCAAACCGAGGTCGACGCCTATTTTCTCACTGCGGCAAAGCGCCCGTTCCGGGAACACTGGGAGGGGTTCCCAGGGGGCGAGCCTTTTCGCACCTTCCACGGGCGCGTGACCGGCGCGATCAGCGCGGTGCTGGCGCCCTATGGTATCCATGCACAGATCATCGACGGGTTCCCAGCCTGGTCGGCGCCGGCGCGTGCGCGGACGCTGCGTATCGGAGTGGTCGCGCACGGTGGCACCAACAGCGTCATCCTGACCCATCTGCTCGGCATTGCGCCCGTCCCATGGGAATGGATTCGTTTCGAAACGCCGCTGGCGGCCTACAGCGTCGTCGCGCTGCGCGCCATCAATGACCAGGGGTACATCTGGTCGCTGCAACAGTTCGGCCGCCGCGCCGGCTGAGTCAGAATCGCACCGCGGGTCTAGCCATAGCGACCGCGCCGCGGTACGAACCTGCGGGTGCGCAGCGGTGGAGACCCGCACGATGCGCAGACGAAGGGAGGGACAGTAATGATCAAGCTCTACGGAGTTCCGGGCTCACGTGCGATGCGTTCGCTATGGATGCTCGAGGAACTGGGCGTGCCGTACGAAAACATCAAGACGCATTTCGCCACTGGAGACACGCGGCAACCGGAATACCTGAAGATCAACCCGAACGGCCACATTCCGGCGCTGCAGGACGGCGACGTGACGCTCTGGGAGTCGCTGGCGATCAACCTCTACCTGGCTCGCAAGTATGACAAGGGGCTGTGGCCGAAGAACGTCGCGGATGAGGGGCATACGTTCAAATGGAGCATCTGGGCGATGACCGAAGCCGAGGAGCCGGTGCTGACAGCCCTGCTGCACCGTATCTTCTTTCCTGAGGACCAACGCGACAAGGCCAAGGCAGACGACGCGGCGCAACGCTTCGAGACGCCACTCCGGGTATTGGACGGTGAGCTGGGCGGCAAGAGCTTCCTGCTCGGCAGCGCCTTCACGGTCGCGGATCTCAACGTCGCCTCGGTCGTCTGTTGGGCACCGATGGCCGGCCTCGACCTTGGCAAAGCCAGCAACGTAGCCGGCTGGATGAGCCGCTGCACGGCGCGCCCAGCGTACACCAAGGTCATGAGCATGATGGGTTAGGGTCTGCGGCCCGCGTCTCCGGAGGAGGTGGGCACTGTGTCAGTCGCGAGTCCATTCAGGGAAGATGGTGGCTGTTCGCTGACGGCTGCCGGTGGGCCGACCCAAACGGCTGCATGGCTGCGGGTTGTGCCCCTGCTGATCAGGAGGTGGAGGCGGCGGCCGTGAAGCCGGCGTTCCGCCTCGTGGCCAGCGCGCCGCGCATTGGAGGTCAGTCGCTAGAGCGTCTGTAGGGCTCGTTTAGGAAACACGCTGGGAACACGGGCGTGCATTTGCAGAGCGTCGCCCGCCTCATGCCCGCGTCAGGATGACCACCGACGCATTTGCTCCGCGCCCGACGGTGTGAGCAAGCGCGGTCTTCGCGTTCGCCACCTGGCGCGCGCCCGCCTGAGCACGGAGCTGCCAATACAGCTCGACGACTTGCCCGAGGCCTGAGGCCCCGAGCGGCTCGCCCTTCGACAGCAGGCCGCCGCTCGGATTCACGGGCAACGCACCGGTCATCTCGGTGCGGCCTGCGGCGATCCACTCACCTGACGATCCCTTCGGGCACAGTCCGAGTTCTTCGTACGACAGCAGCTCGCGCGCCGAATCGGTGTCCTGGAGCTCGACGACGTCGAGGTCCTGCGGGCCGCATCCTGCCGCTGCGTACGCCTCTTGGGCTGCAAGCTCGGTCGGGCTGGGGATGTCGTCGTCGATGATCCCGCTCAACGGCGTGTGCTCACCAAGGACGTTGCCGGGCAGATGCGAGCGCAACGTCGCGGCCGCGATGCGCACACGCGGCCCGCCATCTTCCGGCGGCGTGGCACTCAGCACTATTGCGGCGGCGCCTTCGTTCGGGGAGCACAGCATGTAGAGGCGCAAGGGATCGCAGACCATCGGTGAGGCCAGGACTCCCTCGACCGTGAACTCCTTGCGAAACATCGCGTACGGGTTGTGCACGCCGTTCTTGTGGTTCTTCACCGACACCTGCGCAAGGTGCTGCGGCGTCACGCCCGAGTCGCGCATCAGCCGTTGTGCACGCAGGGCGAAGTACGCCGGCGTCACGGCGAGGCCACCTTGCTCGCGCCACGGCTCGAAGAAGCTGGAACGAATGATGCCCTTGGGCATCTTCTCCATGCCAAAGACCAGCACGCTGTCGTAGCGTCCGCTGGCAATCGCACCGGCCGCCAGACCGAGCGCCGCGCCGCCGCTGGCGCAGCCGGCTTCGATGTTCATGATCGGCATCCCGGTGAGACCGAGGCTGGTGAGCACTTTGTGCCCGGCGGCGACCCCGCTGTACACCGTCCCGCAATACGCTGCCTGAAAACCGCCGCGCTCCTTGCCTGCTTCCTTCAACGCCATGCGCACGGCGACCTGGCCGATGTCCCCGACGCTCTTCCCATCGAAGCGGCCGAAGGGATGGATGCCAACGCCGGTGATGTACACAGGCCTGAAAGCGGATGGGTGTGGGGTGTCGGGTGTCGGGTGTCGGGTTCGGAGGGGCGTGGGAGCGTGCTGAGTACTGGGTGCTGAGTCTTGAGGTTTGCCCGGCGCGGCGGCGAACGCGTACGTCACGACTGCGCGGCCCTCGGCATCAGTGGATAGTACTTCATTCACCAGGCGCACTGGTGTTCCGGGTGCTGTCCGCTCCGGGTCGCTGACGCGCGCGATGATGCGGATGCCTTCGGGCAGCTCGACGACGCCGAAGCCGAATGGCAGTGGACCTTCATAGCCCGGCGGGCGGTTGGTGACGGTCGTGCAGACCTCGATGACGCCATGCGCACTCAACGCCACCGTCTCGCAGCCGTCAGATGCGCAGTACGGACACAATGCCTGCGCCGGAAAGTTGAAACGCCCGCAACCAGGACAGCGTCCGCCAAGCAGGCGCACACCGCTCGCCTCCTCAACGCTGCTCAATAGCCCTTCCTTTAGGGGAACCCGCATCTCGCACTCTCAACTGGCGACTCCCAACGGCCTCTAAGGAATCGCCCCCGCCTCCTTCAGCTTGGCAATCGCTTCCCAGTCGTAGCCCAACTCGAGCAACACCTCCTCCGTATGCTGAGCGAACTCCGGGGCCGCGCCGGCGGGTTGCCATGGGGTCCCCTGGAAGTCGGCTGGGCTCGCGACCATCTCGGCGCCGCCGTCGGCGTCGGCCACGGGGGCGCGCACGACACCGCCGGCCGCACGCATCTGCGGGTCGACCGCGACTTCGTCGGGCGTCTGCACCGGCGCCCACCAGACGTTCTCGCGGTCGAAGATCGCCGTCCACTCGTGCAACGGCTTGGTGGCGAAGATGGCATCGAGGATGGGTACGAGCACCGGCGCGTTCTCGCGCCGCACCTTGATGTCGCGGAAGCGTGGGTCGTCGAGCAGCTCCGGCCGATCCACCGCGCGGACCAGATCCGGCCAGTGCCGATCGCCCTGCAAGCCGAGCAGCCAGAACCACTTGCCGTCGGCTGCCCTGTAACTGTTGACCACCGGGTTGGGGACATCGAAGCGCGTGTATGGCGGAGCAATTTTCCCGTAGCGCAGGCGGATGTTCATGTCCCACCCGAGCACGTACATGCCGGTGCGGAGCAAGGACGTCGACACCAGCTGCCCCTCGCCCGTACGTTGACGCGCCACGAGCGCGGCGCACACTGCGCCGACCGCGGAGAGGGCGGTGGTGTGGTCGCCCATGCCGCCGCGTTGCTGCGGCGGTTCGCTGCCGCTCGGTACCAGCGACGCCGCGATTCCGGCGCGCGACCAGAATGCGCCGATGTCGTAGGCCGGGCGGTTGCTGTCGTCACCGTCGAGCCCGTAGCCGCTGACGTGGCAATAGACCAAGCGCGGATTCAGAACCCGCACCGCATCATAGCTCAGACCAACCTTGCACAGCGCCGGCTGACGCAGGTTCGACACGAACACGTCGGCGTCGCGCAGCAAGCGCTGGGCAATCGCACGACCGTCCGGGTGCTGCAGGTTGAGGCCGATGCTGCGCTTGCCGCGGTTGTCCAGCTCGAAGGGCGGGTTGAACGGCACGTCGAGTCCCGCGGCATTCATGAACATGCCGCGGAACGGGTCGCCCTCGGGCGGTTCGATCTTGACGACGTCGGCACCCCAGTCCGCCATCACCCCCGCCGCGCCAGGACCGGCGACCCAGAAGCCCATTTCGACGACACGAATTCCTGCGAGTGGCCCCGGCATCTTCTCTCTCCTGCTTGCAGAGCGCCGATACTACCCGAAGACGATCCTGCGAGGAAAGAGGCGTTCAAAAGCACGAAGGCCCCGCGTGCGCCGCACGCAGGGCCTTCGATCGATCAACGGATGCGACGGCTTACATCATGCCGCCCATGCCACCCATGCCGCCACCCGGCATCGGCGGCGCCGCCGGCTTCTCTTCGGGCTTCTCGGCGATCATCGCCTCGGTGGTCAACAGCAACCCGGCTACCGACGCGGCGTTCTGCAGCGCGGTACGCACGACTTTCGTCGGATCGACGATCCCGGCCTTCATCAGGTCTTCGAACTCCTCGGTCGCGGCGTTGAAGCCGAACGCGCCCTTGTTGTTCTTGATCTTGTCGAGCACGATTGACCCTTCCCAACCGGCGTTGTTCGCAATCCACCGGCACGGGTCCTCCAGCGCGCGGCGCACGATTTTTACGCCCACACGCTCCTCGTCGCCACTGACCTTGACCTTGTCGAGGGCCGAGAGGGCGCGGATGAGTGCCACGCCGCCGCCCGGGACGATGCCCTCTTCCACCGCGGCGCGGGTGGCGTGCAGAGCGTCCTCGACGCGGGCCTTTTTCTCCTTCATCTCAACCTCGGTCGCCGCGCCGACGCGGATCACCGCCACGCCGCCGACCAGCTTCGCCAGCCGCTCCTGCAGCTTCTCACGGTCGTAGTCCGACGTGGTCTCCTCGATCTGCGCCCGGATCTGCTTGATGCGGCCCTCGATGTCGGCCTTCTTGCCGGCGCCATCGACGAGCGTCGTGTTGTCCTTGTCGACCACGATGCGCTTGGCGCGGCCGAGGTCATTCAGCGTCACACTCTCGAGCTTGATCCCCAGCTCTTCGGCGATGACCTTGCCGCCGGTGAGGATGGCGATGTCTTCGAGCATGGCCTTACGGCGGTCGCCGAAGCCCGGGGCCTTCACCGCCACGCAGTGCAGCGTGCCGCGGATCTTGTTGACGACCAGCGTCGCCAGTGCCTCGCCTTCGATGTCCTCGGCGATGATCACGAAGGGCTTTCCCGTGCGGGCAATCGACTCCAGCACCGGCAGCAGGTCCTTCATCGAACTGATCTTCTTCTCGTGAATGAGCAGGTAGGCATCCTCGATCACCGCCTCCATCTTGTCGGGGTCGGTAACGAAGTACGGGGAGATGTAGCCACGGTCGAACTGCATGCCCTCGACGACTTCGAGCTGGGTCTCGAGGCTCTTGGCTTCTTCGACCGTGATCACGCCTTCCTTGCCGACCTTGTTCATCGCCTCGGCGATGATGTCGCCGATGGTCGGATCGTTGTTGGCGGAGATGGTGCCCACCTGTGCGATCTCCTTCTGATCCTTGGTCGGCTTGGAGATATCCTTCAGCTCAGCGATGATGGCGGTGACGGCCTTATCGATGCCGCGCTTCAGGCTCATTGGATCGTGGCCGGCGGCCACCATCTTGGCGCCTTCGGAGTAGATCGAGCGGGCCAGGACCGTCGCGGTGGTGGTGCCGTCGCCGGCGACGTCGGAGGTCTTGCTGGCGACTTCCTTGACCATCTGCGCGCCCATGTTCTCGAACTTGTCTTCGAGTTCGATCTCCTTGGCGACGGTCACACCGTCCTTGGTGATGTTGGGGGCGCCGAACGACTTGTCCAGGATGACGTTACGGCCTTTGGGACCGAGGGTGACGGTAACGGCGTCGGCGAGCACGTTGACGCCGCGCAAAATGCGGTCACGCGCATCCTGGCTGAACTTGACAATCTTTGCTGCCATGGGTGGGTTCCTCCTTGATGAATGGTTGTGTCGCTAGTCGCCTAGCCCTCGACCACGCCGAGGATATCTTCCTCGCGCATGATGAGGTGTTCCTCGCCGTCGATCTTGATCTCGGTGCCCGAGTATTTCCCGAAGAGGATCTTGTCGCCGACCTTGACGTCGAGCGGGACGACTTTACCGTCGTCGTTGACCTTGCCTTTGCCGGCGGCGACGACCTTGCCCTCCTGCGGCTTTTCCTTTGCCGTGTCGGGGATGATGATGCCGCCTTTGGTCTTCTCCTCTTCCGCGATGCGCTTGACGATGACGCGATCTTGCAGTGGCCGAATCTTCATACTCTCCCGTCTCCTCCCTTTCGTTGTGGACCTCGGATCAGCTTTTCAGAATGATCGCCGGCAGCCCCCACGACGATGCGCCGGGGACGCCGCGATGTACCGTGTGCTGCGGCGCGAAACTTAACTTCTAGACGACAATTGTCAAGCCGCCCCGGCCTTCTGTTTGCGGCGTTCTTCCTCGTAGTACTGCCGGTACAAGATCTCCCACTCGCGGCTACCGGGGGGCACGCGGCGCGAGAGGGAGGCGATCTTGCGCCGCACCGCCGCATCGATGCGCTCGTCGGCGACATGATCCTGGGCCAACACCCGCTTGATCTCCATGAGCGCCAGCCGTTCGTTCTCGATCGCGGCGAGGCCCTCCGCCTGCCAGGTCTTGATGATCAAGTGCGCCAAGTAGGACTGGCGGCCTTCGCTGAATCGCATGGTTACAACGAGAAGCCGCGTTCGCGCGCCAGGCGTTCCTTGATGCCTTGAACAATCTTGTGCTGGTCCATGCCAACAGTCTGCCGGGCATGCTTTTCCGCCAAGCGCTCGGCTTCCTCCTCGAGCGCGCGCTCTTCGTCCATGTTCCGCGCCATCAGTTCGACGACGCGCTGGCGCAGCACAGCCGCATCGCGCTTCGGATGCACGAACCCCTGCTTGAGCACGGCATCGACAATCGCTGCGGCGAGGCTCTGCAGCTCGCCTTCACGGATACGCATGGACGCGACTATAGGCCGGGAGTAGCCGCGCCGCAATGCATCTGCTTGTCCGACCACGGCCGAGTCGGGGCACAGCGCGTTGTGCCCCGACCACGGACAGGATCAGCAACTCGTTGATCGGCCGTCTCCCCAAAACGGGACTATGCAGGCCCTAGCGCGCCGGCGCTGGGTACTGGCCCCCGCCCTCGACGATGTTGCGCCCGTAGGCCCACACTTCCGCGACGTCCCCGCGCGCCTCGATCCGCTGCTTGCGGGCCATCGCTTGCTCGACAAACGGCGCCAACTCTTCGGCCTTGCGGCGCTCGCGTGCCGGCTCGCGTTCCTTGAACTGCGGCATGACTTGCTGGGCGAACAGTTCGAGCGAAGCACAGATGTCGTCGTGCCGGTTGTTGCCGCCCTGCTGGATGAACACGACTTGGTCGACGCCCGTGGCTTCGAACGCCTTGAGGTGCTGGCGCACTTGTTCGGGGGTGCCGATGCCGCCGCGGTTTGTCGGGTTGGGCAGCTGCAGGCCGTCACGCTTGAAATTCTCAAAGATGTCGGTCTTCCCGGGCGTGTGCGCGCCGAACAAATAGTAATGCGCCAGCGCATAGCCGAAGAACTGAAAGCCCTCCAAGCCGCGCTGCACCGCCTCGTCCTCGTTCTCGTGACACATGAAGCCGGTCACCATGGCGATGTTCGGATTCACCGCCTGGCCGATCGGCACACATTCGCGCTTGAACGTCTCGTAGTAGTCTGTCACCCAGTGGTGCGCCTCGCTGGGATCGACGAACGAGAACGTCAGGGCGCCCAGACCGAGCTGCGCGGCCAGATGGATGGTCTGGCGGGTCGAGCACGCTAGCCACATCGGCGGATGCGGCTGCTGTACCGGCTTGGGCACGACGTTGCGCGCCGGCATCGAGAAGTACTTGCCGTCGAAGCCGCGGTACGGGGTCTGGCTCATCATCAGCGCGATTTGCTCGATGGCTTCGAGCCACATGGCGCGCTTTTCCGTCGGCTCGATGCGGAACCCCTCCAGCTCCATGCGCGATGCCGACTCGCCGGTGCCGAACTCGACACGCCCGTTGCTCACCAGGTCGAGTGTCGCGATGCGTTCGGCGACGCGCGCCGGGTGATTGTACGCCGGCGGGCAGAGCACGATGCCGTGCCCCAGGCGGATGCGCTGGGAGCGCTGACTGGCTGCCGCGAGAAACACCTCAGGCGCTGACGAGTGCGAATATTCCTCCAAGAAGTGGTGCTCGACCTCCCAGGCGAAGTCGATCCCCAAGCGATCCGCCAGTTCCACCTGGTCGAGTGCCTCCTGAAACAGGCTGAGTTCGCGCCCTGCATGCCACGGTCGCGGCAGTTGGTGTTCGTAGAAGATCCCGAATTTCATGAGCCGACTCCTTTGCGTGGCACAGACGCCTTCGGGCGGCGTGCTGTCGAACCGCCGCGCTGGTGCCGTCGCAGACGGCTCAGCTGATGCTCCAGCCCCCGGATACTGCGCGCGATGCGGCGCAGCTCATTCTGAAAGGCCGGATGGCCCGTAACCCGTTCCAACGAGGCACGCACTTGCGCGTCGATGCGATGTTGCAGCTGCTCGAGCTGCTTCTGGGGCAGTTCGAGAATCTCGTTCAGCAAGCCGCGGCCATCACGCCGGGCGCCGGTTGTGCGCCGGCGCGCCGCCGCGGACGCCGGCACGGGATGCGCCAGCTGTTTCATGCGCCGCTCCGCCAACTCGCGCACGTTGCCGAGCGCTTCGCGGCCGCGGTCCACGCTGTTGAGCAACTCCTGCACGGCGTCGCCGCCCTGCTGGATGATCCAGCGCAGCACGGGCAAGCCGAGCAGGCCGTTCTTGCGCTTTTCCTCCTCGAAGATGATCTGCGCGAAGGTCACGGCAGTGATATCCTCACCGGTGTCGTTGTCGATGATGCGCAGATCGTCCCCGCCGCGCACCAACTCGGCAACGCCGTCCAGGGTCACATAGCGGCTCGCCTGCGTGTCATACATCTTGCGGTTCGCGTAGCGCTTGATCAGCCGGGGCATAGAGCAGAGTTACCTTGCTAGAAGACGGCTACCACAGCGTACGCTGCTGCAGCAAGGCGTTGCAGACGCCGCGTGCGCCCTTTCGCCGGGGCGGTTACCTTTACTCGCTGGACGGCGGATGGTATCGTTCCTGCCCGCGTGTGTGACGCCGTCCGGTTCGTATGAAAAAACACCTTCGTTTGACGGTCATCGCCCTCGTCGCGCTGCTGCTGTGCGGCATCGGCGGGCTGGTGGCGCGCAGCCTCTGGCAACAGCATAAGCGTGACGTCGCCCATGTGGGGCTCGATTTCCTCCCGGGCGTCTCCCAGCACATTCAAGACTTTCACCGCGTGAAGGTGCAGGACGGCCGGAAGGTGTGGGAAGTGGCCGCCGACGATGCACAGTACAAAGAAGAGGACGAAACGGTGATCGTGCACGGCGCAGCGCTCCAGCTGTTCTTGAAAGATGGTCGCATCCTGGGTCTCAAGAGCAACGATGGACAGATCCTTCTCGCTGGACGTGAGATGATTAGCGTGGACCTGACCGGTGCGATTCAGGCAACCCTTACAGACTATGTCATGCGCACCGAGCGTGCCACCTACGACCACCAGCAGCGGATCGTTAGCGCACCGGGGGCGGTAGAAATCTCGGGACGGGCATTTCAGGTGCGCGGCGACAGCATGACGGTCGACGTGAACGCCGAGCGCTTGACCTTGCAGCACAATGTCTCCATGCAGATCCAGCCGGGCCTGCTCAAGCAAGGAGGGCGCGACGCACCGCTCTAGCACATGGGCGCTCGTGGTAGCGGCAGCGGTCGGCCTGGTGGCCAGTCGCAGCACCGGCCAGGAGGCGCAAGCAGCGACCCGCTCGCCCTCTCAGGGCGACGCGGCGCAACCCGGCAGCCCTTCCCTGCTGGACGCCTTGTCCTTCAGCTCCAAGCGCGATCCCATCTCGGTGTCCGCCGACCAGTTGGAGTTCGACTATCGGACGCACGTGCTCACGTACAAAGGGGGGGTCGAGGTGACGCAGGGCGACGTGAAGCTGCTGAGTGACACCCTGCGCGTCGTCCTCGAGGAACATGCCGACAACAGCGTCAAGGACATCGTTGCCGACGGCAACGTGCGCGTCACCAAGGGCCCGCGCTGGGCAACTGGTGGGCGCGCCGAGTTCGATCAGGCCAAGCAGACCGTTGTGCTCAGCAACGATGCCGTCGTGCACGACGGCTCGAACGAGGTGCGCGGCGATCGCATCGTGGTGTATCTGCGTGAGAACCGCAGCGTCGTCGAGGGAGGCACCGGCCGCGTACGTGCCGTCCTGTATCCGCCGAAGAGCAGCGAGACGGCCGCCGCGGGGAGCACGCCGTGAGTCACAACGGCAGCAACGGCCGCGGCGTGTTGTGCGCTGACGGCCTGTGGAAGCGGCTCGGCGGCCGCGAGATTCTGCGTGCCGTGTCGCTCGAGGTACATGCCGGAGAGGTGGTCGGGTTGCTCGGCCCCAATGGTGCGGGCAAGACGACGACGTTCTATACCATCGTCGGCCTCCTCCACCCTGACCGCGGCACGGTGCGGTTGAATGGCGCCGACATCACCGGCGAGCCCATGTATCTCCGCGCCCGTCGCGGCATCAGCTACTTGCCGCAGGAGCCGTCGGTATTCCGGAAGCTGACGGTGGAAGAGAACATTCTGGCGATCCTCGAAACGCTGCAGCTCAGTCGCGAAGAGCGGACCGAGCGCTTGGAACAGCTCCTCGAAGAACTGAGCATCGCGCATCTCGCCAAGAGCAAAGCCTATTCGCTGTCCGGCGGTGAGCGGCGGCGCGTGGAGATCACCCGCGCACTGGTCACCGCCCCCGCCTTTATGTTGCTCGATGAGCCTTTTGCAGGCATCGATCCGCTTGCTATTCTGGATATCCAGAGCATCGTGGGGCAGTTGAAGGAACGGGGGATTGGCATCTTGATCACTGATCACAACGTGCGGGAGACGCTGGGCATCTGCGACCGCGCCTACATCCTGAACGACGGTGCCGTGCTGGAGGAAGGTTCACCGCAGGAAATCGCCGCCAGCCGCCGCGCCCGTGAACTCTACCTGGGAGAACGATTCACACTCTAGTCCGCCATGGCACTCGAAGCGAAACTCTATCAGAAGCTCAGCCAGCAGTTGGTGATGACGCCGCAACTGCGGCAAGCCATCAAGATCCTCCAGGTGTCACGCGCCGAGCTGGAGACCTTGATCGACGAGGAGCTGGCACAAAACCCGGTGCTCGAAGAGGGGGTTGAGCAAAGCGAAGAACCCGAAGAGCGACCGCGCACGGAGGAGAAACTCGAGGGCAACGGCAACGAGGCCGAGGAGTGGTCGGAGCCGCGTGAGGAACGCGAGACCACCAACGAGGTCGCGCCCAACGACCGGCTCGACGGCATCGACTGGAAGGAGTACCTCGACAACTACCGCAACGACTGGCATGGCGCGTCGGCGACACCGGCGGACTACGACGACGAAAAGCGGCCGGCGCTGGAAAACACCCTGGTGCGCTCGGCCTCGTTGACCGAGCACCTGATCTGGCAGCTGCGCATGTCGGGCATCGACCCGATCGAAGAATCGGTCGCCGCCTTGATGATCGGCAACATGGACAAGGATGGCTACCTGCAGGTGGAGGTCGAGGACATCGCCTTCCAGAGCGGCCAGGACTTCGACGTCGTCGAGCGCACCTTGCGACGCATCCAGGACCTCGATCCGCCGGGCGTCGGCGCACGCGATCTGCCGGAATGCCTGCTCCTGCAGATCCGCTCCGACGGCAAGGAGGACTCCGCCGCCGCAAAGATCGTGCGCGATCACCTGTCGCTGCTGGAGAGCAAGCGTTACGACAAGATCGCCAAAGACCTCGGCGTCACCATCGAAGAGGTGGTGGCGGCGGCCAACTACATCGCCACGCTGGAACCGAAGCCGGGCCGCAACTTCGGCGAGGGTGACATCCGCTACATCACCCCCGATGTGTTCGTGCAGAAGATCGGCGACGAGCTGGTCATTACGCTCAACGACGAAGGCCTGCCGCGGTTGCGCGTCAGCAACTTCTACCGGCAGGTGCTCGGCGACACGGAAACCACCGACGCCAAGCGCTATATCCAGGAGAAGATGCGGGCGGCAGCCTGGCTCATCAAGAGCATCCAGCAACGGCAACGCACCCTGTACCTGGTGACGCAAAGCATCGTGCGCTTCCAGCGCGAGTTCTTCGAAAAGGGCGTCTCGCATCTCAAACCGCTCGTGCTCAAGGACGTGGCGATGGACATCGGCATGCATGAATCCACCGTGAGCCGCGCCACGGCCAACAAGTATGTGCACACCCCGCAAGGCACGTTCGAGCTGAAATACTTCTTCACCTCCAGTCTCCAGGGTGCCGACGGTGAGGAGGTCTCGGCGGAAAGCGTGAAGGAACGCATCCGCGAGATCATCGCCAAAGAAGATCCCCAACAGCCGCTCAGCGACCAGTACATCGCCAAGCTGCTGTCGACGGAGCAAGTCACCATTGCCCGCCGCACGGTCGCCAAGTATCGCGGCATGATGGGCGTGCTGCCCTCGTCGAAGCGCCGCCAAGGCTTCTGAGCCGGCGCGGCAACGGAGAGCGCTATGCAGGTCATCGTCACCTTCCGGCACGTGGAGCCCACCGCAGGGCTGCGGCAGCACGCCGAGGAGAAGGTCCAGCGCGTCCGCAAGTACCTGCGTCGCCCGATCGAGGCGCACGTGACGCTGAGCGTCGAGAAGCAGCGCCACATTGCCGAGGTGCAGCTCAGCGCCAATCACCTCAATATTACGGCGACCGAGGAAACCGACGATCTCTACTCCGCCATCGATCAGGCGATGGACAAGATTGAACGGCAGGTGAAGAGACACACCGCGAAGTACAAGGAACACAAAGGCCCGAACAACAGCGCCATGAACGCCTTGACCGCGGAGAGAGAACGCCGCGGCACCACCATCCACACCCAGCGGGTGGCCGTGAAGCCGATGTCGGTAGACGAGGCAATCATGCAGCTCAAACTGCAGAAGAACGACTTCCTGCTATTCACCAACGCGGCGACCGACGCACTCAGCGTCGTGTATCGTCGCAAGGACGGCAATTTCGGCCTCATCGAGCCGGAGCGTTCGTGAGCGCCGGTCGCCATGAAGATCACGGACATCTTGCCAGAGGCGCTGGTCATCCCGGTCCTGACGGGCAAGACCAAGGAGGACGTGCTGCGCGAACTCGCCGCGGCGATGGCGGCGCAGCACGCTGACATTGATGCGAACCGGCTCGTAGAAGTGTTGTGGGAACGCGAACGCCTCGGCAGCACGGCGATCGGTGACGGTATCGCCATCCCCCACGGCAAGCTGCCGGGTCTCAAGACTGTGCTCGGCGCCTTCGGCCGTCACCCGCAGGGCGTCGACTTTCAATCGCTCGACGGCAAGCCGACCAAACTGCTGTTCCTTCTGGTCGCTCCAGAAGACTCCGTCGGCCAGCATCTCAAAGCCCTGGCGCGCGTCTCTCGGCTGCTCAAAGACCCCGCGTTCCGTAACCAGCTGATGACCGCACCCGACCAGGGGGAACTGTATCGCTGCATCCGCCAGGAAGATGACAAGTATTGACCGAGAAGCAGCGCGCCGACGAGCCCAGTGCCGCCTCCCCTGATCAACCTGCCCGTGGACACCGCGCGCCCTGCGGCGCGGGCCGTCACCACCGCTCGTTGGGCGGCCGTGCTGATGCCGCCGTTCCGCCGTTTCCGATGAGCACCCCGACCCTGTCCAAGCGCCTCGAAATCAAGAACCGCCTCGGCCTGCACGCCCGCGCCGCCGCACAATTGGTCCAACTTGCGACACAGTTCGACGCCGACATCACAGTCACCAAAGAAGATCAGGCGGTGGACGGCAAGAGCATTCTCGGCCTGATGATGCTGGCGGCAGGCCAGGGCTCGTGCATTGACGTCAGCGTTTCCGGCCCGCAGGCCGCAGACGCGTTGGCCGCCATCGAGCGGCTGGTGGACCAGAAATTCAACGAAGAATAACGTCCTTGACCGTGGTACACGGGCTATACTATGAGGTTATTTGGACTGTCACTCTCACGGGGCAGCAGATCGACGACCGACGGTAGCCGGCGGGCTACAGAGGCGAAGGAGACGCCATGGCGCTGAAAGATTTCCTATTTACCTCGGAATCCGTTTCCGAGGGCCATCCCGACAAAATGTGCGACCAGATCTCAGATGCCATCCTGGATGCGCTCATCGAGCGCGACCCCAACAGCCGCGTGGCGTGCGAGACCCTCGCCAAGACCGGCATGGTAGTTGTGGCGGGCGAGATCACCACGCGAGCGCAGGTCCCGTACGCCGAGATCGTGCGCGAGACCGTGCGCGAGATCGGTTACACGTCGTCCGACATGGGCTTCGATGCCAACACGTGCGCCGTCCTGACCGCGATCGACCGCCAGTCCCCTGACATCTCGCAGGGGGTGACAGAAGGTGAAGGGTTGCACAAAGAACAAGGCGCCGGCGACCAGGGCCTGATGTTCGGGTTTGCCTGCGATGAAACACCGGAACTGATGCCGCTGCCGATCGTCATGGCGCACCAACTGGTGAAGCACCTGGCGGACGTCCGCAAGACCGGCGCGCACCCCTTTCTCCGCCCGGACGCAAAGTCGCAAGTCACGATCGAATACCGCGACGGAAAGCCCCGCCGCATCGACGCCGTCGTCGTGTCGTCGCAGCACAGCCCCGACGTGAAGTATGAAACGCTGCGCGAACTCATCATCGAAGAGGTGATCCGCAAGGTGCTGCCGGAGGAGTACCTCGATCAACGCACGCAGTACCACGTCAACCCGACGGGCCGCTTCGTCGTCGGCGGGCCGATGGGTGACTGTGGCCTGACCGGACGCAAGATCATCGTCGACACCTACGGCGGCTACGGCCGCCACGGAGGGGGCGCCTTCTCCGGAAAAGATCCGAGCAAAGTCGACCGCAGTGCCGCGTACATGGCGCGCTACATCGCCAAAAACATCGTGGCTGCGGGCTTGGCAGCGAAGTGCGAAGTGCAACTGGCCTACGCGATCGGCGTCGCCGAGCCCATCTCCGTGCTCGTCGATGCCTTCGACACCGGCGTGGTGCCCAATGAGCGGCTGGGCGCGCTCGTCCGCGAGCACTTTGCGCTGAAGCCGGCCGACCTGATCCGGACGCTGGATTTGAAGCGCCCGATCTACAAGCGCACCGCCTCGTACGGTCACTTCGGCCGTATCGCCGAAGACGGCTACTTCACGTGGGAGAGCGCCGACCACGCCGAGACTTTGCGCCGTGCCCTCGGCGCCGCGTCGCGCCCGCAGCCACGGGTCGTGGTAGCGCAGGCGGCGCTCTAAGCGTTCAGGTTGAGCAGGCGCGGGTGTCCGAACACCCGCACGCAGAGGTGATCGGCGGCGGCGGTTTAGCGGACCGCCGCCGCTTTCTTTCCGCCACAAAATCCGGCGTAATAGGGCCGTGGCTCCCATCGCACCTGCCAGTTTCTCCGCAATGCGCGCGGCTCAGCGCGCTGCAGCGGTGCTCGACCACGACACCTTTCTTCCGCTGACCGACGTCACCACCGACGGGCCCTTCCTCGCCGGCACCGGTTTGATCGCCGGCGCACCGGTGTTGATTGCGCTCACCGATGGTCACGTGCGCGGCGGCACGATCGGCGTACGCGAGGCGGGCATCCTGGCGCGGATCGCCGACAGCGCGACTAGTGGGCATGTCCGTGGGCAGCGCCCCGTCGCTCTCGTCTTGGGATTCGATACCGGCGGCGTGCGCGTCGAGGAGGGACCGATCGCTCTGGCGGCGGCCTCTGCCGTCGGCGTCGCGCTGGCGCGGCTGACCCTCAGCGGCATGCATCTGGCGGCGATCATCAGCGGCCCACGCGGCTGTTTCGGCGCACCGGCCGTCATGGCTGCCCTGCCCCAACGCATCATCATGACCGCCGATGCTCACTGGGGCCTCACCGGTCCCAAGCTGCTCGGCGGTGTGCTCGACGGTGTCATGCCCGAACAAGACGGATTCGCGGCGACGTCAGCCAGCGCCAGAGTCACCAACGGCGACACCCACGTAGTGGTACCCGATGACGCCGAGGCAGTCCGCGCCCAGCTGCGCGCCATGGTCCGTGACCACATCGCCGATACACCACGCGCGGACGGTGTGCTTCTCGAGGACCGCGTCGCAGCCTGCGCAACGATAGCCGACCAGTTGGAAGCACGCCTGCACGCCGCGCCCGGTGCAGCGCGCCACGAAGCCGCGGCGCCGCGCCGGCGGGACCTGCTGCGTTATTCCTTCCGCGGCCAATGGAAGCCGAGCGGTCCGATCCGCCGTCACGGCCTGGTGCATGCGGCGCTCGGTAAGCTGCGCCAGCGCCCCGCGCTGGGATTCATCGTCGGGCCCGAGCAAGCGCGCGGCAGCGGCGTCGGCATCGAAGAAGCCGCCGTCGTTACCGACATGCTCCGGCTCGCCGCGCAGCGCAGCGGCAACGAGCGCGCCGCGATCCTGACCTTCCTCTTCTGCCAGGGGCACGCGGTCGACTGCGCGCAGGAGCGCTTCGGGCTGCACCGTGCGCTCGCCGAGTGTTTACGGGCGATGGTGGCGGCGCGGCTGCTCGGCCACCCGATCATCAGCATCCTCGGCGGCGGCACCTACGGTGCGGCATACCTCGCCCTCGCCGCCCCCAGCCACCGCATCCTCGCCATCCGCGGCACTTCGGTGGCACCGATGGCGCCGGAGGTCTTGCGGGCCTTTCAAGCGCTGCGCGGCCACAAGGCGGGGCAGGAAGCGAGCGCGCAGCTCGCCGAGCTGATACCCGACATTCGTATGGTCGACAGCGTCATCCGCCTGCCGCGCGTGCTCGGCCAGGAACTCACCGCACTCCTCGAAACGGTGCGCCCTGAAGTCCACGCCGCGTAGGCGAAGGAGCCCGCTCCGGGCTTGGCGTTTTGGCGCCTGCAACACTGCTCGTCCCGCCTGCCCTATCCACGCTGCCGGCGGCGTGCGACCGCGGTCCGCTGGTGCGCCGTGGTGCCGGCACGACGCACGCCGCGTGCAGGCCGCTTGGGCTTGTCCGGGCCGGGCGCTGCCAGCCCGCGCTTCACCTCGCCCGTGTGGGCCACGTCGTAGCCGCCCAACGGCATCACGGCGTCGCGAAAGCTCGCGCCGCGCATCGCCGCCAGCAACGCCTGCCCGGCGGCGCTTTCAAAAAAATCGCGCCGGAAGACGAGGTCATACTCTTCCCTTTCGACGGGAATGAAATCGAGGCTCAGCGCATTGGCCGCGGAACGCACCCCCAGGCCGCAATCGGCCAGACCGCTCGCAATCGCCACGGCAACCGCCATGTGCGTGAACTCCTCACGCTCGTAGCCGCGGATGCGCTCCGGCCGCAGCCGCAGCTTGGCGAGCTTGTAGTCCAGCAGCACGCGCGTGCCCGCACCCGGTTGGCGATTGACGAACTGGACGTCGTCGCGCACCAGGTCGCGCAGGCCGGTGATCTTCTTCGGATTGCCGGGCGCGATGAGCAGGCCCTGCTCGCGGATGACGAGATTGACCACCACCACATCGCGCTCACGCAGATGGCGGCGGATGTCCGCCAGGTTGTAGGTACCGGTTTTCGGATCGAGCAGGTGCGTGCCGACAACGTGGGCCTCGCCCCGCTTGAGGGCGAGCAGGCCGCCCACGCTGCCGACATTGGTCGCTGAGATCTTCAGCTGCGGAGTGCTGCGCTTGAGGGCGTCCTCCAGCAGGCCGATCGACAGGTCGTGACTCCCACTGAAGACGATGGTGTTGGCGATCTCGGCGCGCGGCCGCAGCAACTCGACGTCCACTTCCTCGCCGGCGTTGATACCTTCCGAGAGCTGCGGGATGCGCAGGAAGCCGTCCGCCTTGACCATGGTGGTGATGACACCGGCGCCCCGCCCGAGCGGATTGGCCACCACGCGGTCGGCCACCTGCCCCAGCGTCACACGCAAGAACTCTTCGACTCCGAGCTTCGACGGTATCTTGCGCGGCACGACGGCACGGACGGTCTCGGGGGGGTTCGCCGCATGACCGAGGAACTTGGCGATCAACGGGCGTAGCACTTGCTGGCAGACGACGACCGACGACACCGGATATCCGGGCAGCCCCAACACGGGCTTGCCCTCAACGACCGCGCAGATCGCCGGCTTGCCGGGCATGATGTCGATGCCGTGCACCAGGATCTCACCGACGCGACCGAGCGCGCCGACCGTGAAGTCATGCTCGCCTGCTGACGAGCCCGCAATCACGGTGACGATCTCGTGCTCCTGAACCGCCGTCCGCACCGTTGCGGTGATGCGATCGAGATCGTCGCGCACCGGCGGCAAGCGATGCGGCTGCCCACCCCACTCCGTCACGAAGGCGGCAACTACCCGCGAGTTGAACTCGATGATCGCCCCCGGCGAGGGTTCATCACCCGGTTCGATCAGCTCGCTCCCGGTCGGGATGATCGCCACGCGCGGGCGCGGCACTACCGGCACTGTCATGTGGCCGGCGGCGAGCAACGCACCGATATCGAACGGCCGGATGCAATGCCCGCGCGGCAGCAACGGCTCGGTCGCCACGATGTCCTCGCCGACGAGCCGCACGTGCTGCCACGGCGCCGCCGCCGCACGGATTGCCACTCGCCCGTCGGCAACCGGGTAGACGTTCTCAATCATGATCACCGCGTTCGCCCACGCGGGCAAGGCTTGCCCGGTATCGACGTACGCAAAGCCGCGCGCCGCACCCGGCGGCTGCGACGCAACTTCCAACTCCACCGGCCGCGCCTCGCTCGCGCCAAAGGTGTCGGCGGCGCGCACGGCGATCCCGTCCATCGCCGCGCCATGGTAATGCGGCGCCGAGATGCGCGCGAAGATCGGCTCGGCGGTGATGCGCTGCCGACTGTCTTCGACGCGCACCAGCTCTGCCGAACGCGAATGAATCGGCAGACCGTCGACAAACAGCGCGAGAGTCTCCGCCAATGACTTCTTGTTGAGGTAGCGCGTGCGCGGCATGTTCGATTTCTTCCTCGGCGGGCAGCACGGGAGTCGATGGTGTCAACAGCTCCTGCGTGCCACCAGCAGGGTTTCCGGAATGTCGAACGTCAGCCCAGCGGCGCTGCGGCGCAGTTCGGCAAGCCAGCCCTCGGCACGCGCCCGCAGCGGGTCGGCGGCGATGGACAGCCAGCGGATCCGCACCCACTCCTCCACCGCCGGCCACGCTACCGAGAAGGCAGCCTGTCGCCACGTCGGCTGCAGTCCGGCCGCAGCACACGCCGCTGCCACCCGGGACTCGTCGTCCGTCGCCGCGCTTGCCCGCGGCGGTGCAACCTGCGCGAACAATTCGCGCAGCGCCTCAGGACCCAGCAGCCGACCGATGGTCTCGCGCCAGCCACTGACTCCGACGGTGGCGATGAGCACGCCGTCGGCGCCGAGACAGGTTGCAATCTCAGCAATGCACCCCTCGACGTTGGCGATCAGCTGCAAGACGTGGCTCATGAATATGAGGTCGAAACTGTCTGCTGCGAACGGCAGGGCCGCGGCGTCCGCCCGGACGAGACTCATGCGGCCGCCGACGCGGCGCCGTGCACCGTGCAGCATGTCGGCCGACAGGTCCGCACCCACGAGTCGCGCTGCCGGCGCACGCTGCGCGAATTCGGCGGCGTAGCTTCCATTGCCGCAGCCAAGGTCGAGGATAGCCTGGGCACCACCGAGTTCTGCCGCCATCGCGCCGAGCACCACCGCCCGGCGTGTCGCAAAGACTTCACCTTCCCCGTACACATCGGCCAAGCGGTCGTAATACGCCGCTAACTGCCGCCGGCCCTCCAGCGGCCCTTCCACTTCCGCCATGTCTCATACATCTGACAGTGGCCGGCCTGGACGTCAATGAGCACCGACCTGAGGGCGGCGAACCACCCGGATCATCACTTTAACCTTTTGTCTCACTCCACCATCTCACTGCTTGAAGACCAAACTCTGGCTAGGAGGAGCATCATGCGAATGCACAAGGTCATCATGTTGGCTGCGCCGCTCACGGTGGCGCTGAGCCTGGCACCGGCAGCGCGCGCCGAACGTGGTACCGGACCGTGTCGGCAGGACGTGCAGAAGTTCTGCCCGGACGCCAAGCCCGGCGGCGGCGCGCTGCGCGACTGTCTCAAGCAACACGCGAGCGAGCTGTCACCGGCCTGCCAGGAGCACCTGAAGCAGGTGAAGAGCAAGGTGGAGGCGTGGCAGAAGGCCTGCCAGGACGACGCACAGAAGTTCTGTGCTAGCGTGAAGGCCGGCGGCGGGAACATCCTCAGGTGCTTGCACCAGCACCATGACGAGCTGTCGAAGGGCTGTCAGGACCAAATGGCACAGGCGCGGAAAAACTGGCACCGCCATCGCGCCGCGGCTGCGCAGCCGAGCAGCGAACCTAGCGCTCAGTAGCACCCCGAGCACCTGGTGCGGGCAGCCGCTGCGGGGTGTGACCGCAGCGGCCGCCTCATTGATCTTGTCGGAGTTGGAAGATGACGGGCGGACCGTTCGCATCAATGTCCGACACGAAGGCGGCCGCTGCATGGATCGGCCGATTTGGAATGAGGGACCGGTAACGACGGCGCCACAGCGTGCGCCGGCCTTGGGTCACGATCAACTCAGCACGCGTGCGGAACTCGCTGGTCCGCAAAATGAAGTGACCGCGTGGCGGTTGGAGGCCCGAACTGATGGCGCTGGGCGACACCCACTGTAGCGGCGGTTCGCAGGTGATCGGCACCGGCGGGTTTGCCGGCCAGCTGTCGGCTTCGAGAAACACGCGGATGGCCTGCGCGACGTGACGCCCGCTCAGGGCTGCGACGTCGGCGCTCTCGGCAGCGTGCAGAAGGTTGCCTGCGGCAAACACACCGCGTGTCGATGTACGCAGCGCGCAGTCGACGCGCGGCGCGCGCGTCGCCGGGTCCATGTCGAGCCCGCCCCGACGTGCCAACTCGTGATCGGGAATCCAATCGCCGGTGAAGACCACCGTGTCGCACTCCAACTGGCGAGCGCTACCGGTGCGCAGGTCGGTGACCTCAACCGCCTCGACGCGCTTGCGGCCGAGAATCTGCGTCACCCGCACCGAGGTCAGGATCGGCACACGGAGCCGGGTCGCCGTGAGCCACGTGAAGGGCGCGTAGGTTTGGTGGCGGGCGTGTTCGGTGACCATGGCCAGGGTCGCCGCTCCGCCGTGCGCCAGCGTCAGCACGGCTGAGAAACTGACGTGCTCGGCGCCGACCACCACGGCACGGCGGCCGACCGGTTGATGCTGGCGGTAAATGAACTGCTGCAGCGCGCCCGTCGTGAACACCCCAAGCGGCCGCGTGCCGGGGACTAGACGCGCCGGGCGCGGACGCTCGCGGCAGCCGGTGGCAAGTACGACCGCCTTCGCCTCCACTTCCACGATACCGGCCGGGCTGGTCAGGGACAGGGTCGTCGGACCGATCCAGTCGGTCACCGTCGTGCTCGTGCGCAGCTCAACGCCGGCATCGGCGGCGAGTCGCACGTAGCGCATCGCGTACTGCGGGCCGGTGAGCATGCGGTGCATGTCGCGCAGGCCGAAGCCGGTGTGCGCGGCGTGGCGCGGGATGCCACCGGCTTGTTCTTCCCGGTCG
>DATKMS010000482.1:0-4042 GCA_035541735.1 Candidatus Margulisiibacteriota bacterium | reverse complement strand
CAGGAGCGCCACATAGCCGCGGGTGCGGCGCGGTTGGAGGTGCGCGTGCGCATCGGCATAGAGCAAGATCGTATTCAGGTCACGCGCGGCGCGCCACACGACGTCGTTGCCGCTCCAGCTGCCGCCTTCCACAATCCGCGGGCGCGCCGACAAGGGCACCACATTCACTACACCGGAGTGTCCATCGAGGAGAGGAAACCGCTTCAACCGAATTGCCAGACGGCTGGACCAAGACAGCCGCCGGTCAAACTCGTCGCCCGTGGGTGGGTGCCCCCACCGAAAGTGCGGAATCCAGTGCTTGCGGTTGGAGATGCCAATGAGATTCTTCAACGCCAGAGTGACGCCCGATTTCTTGTGCGTCTTGAGCTTTGGCAGATTGATGAAGCAATCGGCCCGCAGCACGCTGTGCGCCACCGAGTAGATGTGTCGGCCCGGGGCATGCCACGCCGTCATGGCGGCGGTGTCGCTCTGGTGAAAGCGCAGACGCTCCATGCCGACGAAATTCTGCTCGAAGTAACTGGCGTCGCGCAGATCGATTTCGCAATACCCTTCGGCATCTCCGGGGATGGGTCGCTTCTCCAACCAGCCGATGTTCCACGAACGGTTGAGGATCCGTACGTCGTCGATCCACAAGTGGCGGACCATGGTGAAGTCCCGCAGGTCCCGAAAAGTCACTTGCACCCCTTCCGAACGGAGCCGCGCCAGCAGGCCGTCGACGCGCAGCCGCTGCAGGGTTCCGGCGATGTCGGCGCCTTCGATGGGAGAGTCGACGACCAGGATTTCGCCCCGCCGCTCCATTGCGGCCCACGCGGAGCGGATGACCGTGGCGAGCATTACCGGATCCGTGCAGGTGGCGGCCAGCTCTGCGTCCGACAGTTGGTACTCACGGTCCCGGTCGGCGACGAAGTTGGGCTTGACAACGGTGCGGCCTCCGGGCCGCGCCAGCCGCAGGATCGGGTCATCCAAATCCCGCAGCAATGCTGCGACGGCCTGCGGCACCGGACAGGCCGCGTCGTCAAGGCAGCGGACGCCGTGGTCGTGTTCTGCCACGCGTTGAATCGCAACCGGCTGAGGCGTGCGCGCGGTGTCAGTCACTCGCCCCCTCGGCTTGCCCATTGCCCGTGGCAGTGGCGGCTGCCTCCACCGGTGCGACAGAGAGTGTTTGGAAGTCGAATCGTAGGTTGCTGACGCTATGCTGAAATTTTCCGGTGCGGACCAACGCGAGACTGTCGACAAACTCGACGTCAATGACAAGATCCCGCCCCAGGTAATCGTGTAGCTGCGCCAGGATCTGGTCGAGCACGCTTTGCGAGAAGCGGCCGCCCTTGACGATTCGCAGCTCGATTGCCCCGAAGCGTTCCTGATACACCTGGAATTGCTTGATCGCGTAGTCGTAGTCCTTCAACAAGTGGGCGAAGAACGCCCCCGGGAGGAACTGGCCCTCCGTCCCGATGACGATAGACTGCGTCCGGCCCATGATCTCACCGATGAGCGGCAAACCCCTTCCGCAGGAGCACGTCGACGAGGCGGCCGGCTTCGCCAGATCACCCAGCCGGTAGCGCAGGAAGGGCATACACCGGTTGTTGAGATCGGTGACCAGCACCTCGCCGACCTCGCCAGGTTTTGCCGGCCGCCCGTTCTTGATGATCTCGACGATATAGCTCTCCGCGACGACGTGATATCCGCTGTGCCGATCGCACTCGTACGCGATGCCGCTGAACTCGCGCGCGCCATACTTGTCAAATACGCCGCACTGAAAGCTGCGCTCGATGATGCGCCGGCTGCCATTGGACAGGGTCTGCGCCGACGACATCAGCCCCTTGAGCGATGGGCAGTGTATCGGGTGGCGATCGAGGAACTGCGCCAGCAGGTTGAAGCTCTCGGCGTAGCCGTCGATCATCGTCGGGGCGTGGCGCACAATCTGCCCGACGATGTCGTCGAGGTTCTTCGACGTCATCCGGAAGGCTGGGATGAACAGGCGACGGGACAACCAGGCGTCCAGCCTCTCCTTGGCGATCTGCGTGCGATTCATTCCGATCGTCTGGTGCCACAGGCGCACCGTGCGATCGCCAAAGCGGTATCCGGTCCACTCCTGAGACCGCAGCGTGCTTGCCCAGCGCAGCTCGAGCTGCGTGCGGTCCACGTAGCAGAGCAACGGGGCACCCGTGGAGCCGCTGGTGCGGACTTGATACAGGTCAGGCAGATGCGCGTTCTCCGCCAGTAGATCGAAGTGCACATGCTCGCGAATGTCGTCTTTGGTGAGCGGCGGTAAGGCGGCGAGGTCGTCGATGCTGGTGACCTTGGCAGCGCGGATGCCGGCTTCATCGAGGCGGCGGCGGTAGAACGGCACGTGATTGTACGCGTGGCTCACCAGGAGCTGCAGGCGTTCATTCTGCATCTCCCGGATTTGGTCCCGCGTCATCCATTGCGACTGCTCGAGCTGCTGGAAGTACTTGCCGGCGTCGGCGCTGATCACCCAATGGTGCAGCGGCATGAGTTTGAGATAGGTGCCGAGCGCCGCGGTGCGCGCCGGCGGTCGCGGCTGCGGCGGGCGCGCCGGCGGCGCGGCTTCGAGCTGTTGCCCGAGAAACGTCAGCTTCGGACGGCGCCACCGAAACTCCGGTAGCGCACGACAAATGTCGACCAGACACCGTGCCGCGACGCCGAGGGGAAAGCGGGGAATGAAGGACTGCCCCTGCTCCCGGCGCGCGAACACGGTCCGCACCTCACCGATCGAATAGCCCTTGGCATGCGCCGAGACCATGATGAAGGTCTGCGGATAGAAGTAGCGCTTCGTGAACTGCACCATGTCGCTGGCCGTTTCACGCCGGGTGATGAAGAAGCCCGACTTGTTGTCGTGCAGCGACATTTGGAACGCGAGGTTCAACAGCGCGTTCAAACCCCGGCTCATCCAGAACCGCAAGCCGCGCTCGCCGGTCACGTTCAGGCGGACGCCTTGCGCCACGTCACAATGGGCCCAGTTGAGCCGTTCCCACAGACGGGCAATGTCCTCCGGTGCATACTGGAGGTCGGCATCGATCACCCCGACATATTCCCCCTGGGCAGTTGCAAGACCGCTACACCATCCCTCGAAGAGGCCCCGGTTCTGCCGATGTGCGCACACCCGCACCCCGGTATAGCGCTGGGCGAGCTCATTCATGACCGCCAAGGTGTCATCGCTGCTGGCGTCGTCGACGAGGATCGTTTCGCATGCGATCCCGAGCTTGGCGTACGTCTTGTGGAGACGAGAGACCAGCTCGGGAACATTCGCCGCTTCGTTGAAGCAGGGGACGATGATCGAAAGCGTGGGTGCTGGCAACTCAGACATGCCGTCAAGACACGATTGCGCGGTGCGATGGGTGGAGCGCATCACCGCAGGCGGCCGGGCATCCTCTTGCCATTTCTTTAGAAGGAACCGGAAACGTAAGATCCCTACAGCTGTTCACCGCTTCGGTCGTGTGAATGCCTGCTGTTCAGCGCACGCCGCGCTCATCGACGACTGCTGCTTGAACAGTACGGCCTTGCTTTGTGCAGCGAGCGCTCGGCCCACAACGATACGCCGATGGTCAGGCTCTCCCGGCTCGCGTGCGATCATCATGAGCGGCAGAATCTAGCGTGAAGGCCGGCCAACCTGCAAGCCGAGCGCGCGCGAGTGTCGGGCGGTTTCGAGTCAGACCCCATCTGACCACCATTGTGTGCCCGGCTTGTGACTGTCATGCCTGGCAATCGCCACAGACGTCGTATAGACGCAAAGTCTATAGGGCAACACCCCCTGTGCTGAAGGAACGGACGTGCACGTAAGGTTCGCTGGCTGGCGACTGCTGGCGTGTGCTGCTACCGCCGCGAGCGCGCTCGCCTTTGCGCTGTACGCGCGTGTCGATTGGCCGTGGCTCATCCTCGGCTGGATCGGACTCGTTCCGTGGCTGGCCGTGTTGGATCGTGCCGCGACCGTGCGTGGCACGCTGGGGTTGGCTGTGCTCATGTGCGAGGCCTTCGTGCTGGCGGTGTTCGCCTGGCTGCCGAGCGCCATCCAGAACTACAC
>DATKMS010000481.1:0-15070 GCA_035541735.1 Candidatus Margulisiibacteriota bacterium | reverse complement strand
GATGCGGCGGCGGTGCTGATGCGCGAAGTCTATCCGCAGCTCTTTGCCGGCACGGCGCCGCGCGTGCCGCAGGATCATTCGCGTGCCAGCTACTTCGGCGGTCGCCGGCCCGCCGACGGCCGCATCGATTGGTCGCAGCCGGCGCGCGTCGTCTTCAACCTGGTACGCGCCGTCACCCATCCATACCCCGGCGCCTTCACGACATGGCAAGGCCGGACGCTGTACGTCTGGGAGACGCGCTTGGCCCCGCCTGCGGAGACACCGCACGCCGCACCGGGGACGATCCGCGCGGTGCGGCCGGAGTTGATTGTGCAGACGGGTCATGGCGTGTTGCAACTGACACGCGTGCAGCTTGAAGACGCCCCCGAGCAGTCCGGGGTGCAGTGGGCGGAATGCCACTCCGTCCGGGAAGGAGAGCGTTTGACATGAAGGTTCTGATCACTGGAGGCGGTGGTTTCGTCGGTTCACACCTCGCCGACGCGTTCATTGCGCGCGGCGACGAGGTCTTCATTCTCGACACCGGCACGGTGCAGAAGACCCGCCATCTGATGGGCAACCCGGCGTTTCACTACATCCGCGACAGCATCTTCAACCTCGAGATCCTCGAAGGCCTGATTGCCAAGTGCGACCTGGTCTACCACCTCGCCGCGGTGGTCGGCGTCGAGTACTACGTCGGCGACCCGTACGAGGTCCTGAACGTCAACGTCAACGGCACGCAGAACGTGCTGAAGTTGGCCTTCAAGCATCAGAAGAAGGTGGTCTTTGGCTCGACCTCGGAAGTGTACGGACGCAATCCGAAGGTTCCGTGGGCCGAGGACGATGACCGCATCCTCGGCTCGACCCGCATCGATCGCTGGTGCTACTCCACCTCGAAGGCAGTGGGTGAGCACTTCTGCTTTGCCTACCATCACATGGGCCTGCCGGTCACCATCACCCGCTACTTCAATGTCTACGGCCCGCGGCTCGACAAGCTCGACGTCGGACGCATCATCACCATTTTCATGGGCCAGGTGCTGCGCGGCGAGCCGCTGACGGTGATCGGCGACGGCAAACAAACGCGTTGCTTCACCTACGTCGAGGACGCGGTCCGTGCCACCGTGGCGGCGGGCATCACGCCGAAGACCGACGGCGAGGTGTTCAACATCGGCACCAACGTGGAAACGACGATCCTCGAACTCGCCGAAACGATGATCAGCATTGCCGGGTCCAAATCGACGATCAAGTTCGTTACGCAGGAGTCAGTGTACGGTTCCAGCTATGAGGACATCCCACGCCGCGTGCCCGACGCTGCGAAGATGGAGAACATCTTGGGCGTGCACGCCGACACGTCATTGCGCGAGGGCCTCACGCGCACCATCGAATGGTTCCGTGCCAGCCAGCAGTGAGCCGTGAGTCAGCAGCCGTTTGCATCGCAGACGCTCGCCGTGAAGGTGGACGTGTGCACCCACGCGGGCATGCGCGACGGGGTGCCGGCACTGATGCGGCTGTTCGACGACCTGGGCATCCGCGCCAGTTTCTTCGTGTCCCTCGGTCCTGATCACTCCGGCCGCGCCATCCGGCGCATCTTCCGGCCGGGCTTCCTCGGCAAGATGTTGCGCACCAACGCCGTCGGTACCTATGGGTGGCGCACGCTGCTTTACGGCACACTGCTCCCGGGGCCCCAGATCGCGCGCTCGTTCCCCGAAACGCTGCGCGCCCTGGTCCGCGACGGGCACGAAGTCGGCATGCACGGCTACGACCACGTCTACTGGCAGGATCAGTTGCCGAAGCTCACGGCGGCGGCCGTCGGCGCCGAGTTGGCGCGCGCGCGCGCGACGTTCGCCGAGATTCTCGATGCGCCGCCGCACGCTTTTGGCGCCCCCGGCTGGCAGTGCACGCCCGTCAGCTTCGCGTGCGAGGACGCCGCCGGGCTGACGTACCACAGCGATACCCGCGGCACGGCTCCCTTCATCCCTGAAATGAACGGCCAACGTTTCCGCACGCCGGACATCCCGACGACCTTGCCGACGTTGGACGAGGCCTACGGGCGCGAGGGGACGAGTGCTGCGGAGCTTACCAGCTTCTACATCCGAGAACTGCAACCCGGCTTGAACGTCTACACGGCACATGCCGAAATGGAGGGCGTCCGACAGTTGCCGCTCTTGCGCGACTTCCTCAGCGCGCTGCACGGTCAAGCGACGCACCTCCGGTTGATTGATGTTGCCGCACGGCTCGGCACGGTGCCGGTCGCGCGCGTCGTGCCGGGGCCGATTGCCGGGCGCGCCGGGACGGTGGCCTGGCAGGAGGCGGCGCATGGTTAGTGCGGCGGCGACGATTCATTCCGGCTCGGCAGCGCAGGGGTCGGCCGCGCTGCGAGTGCCGGCGTCGCTGGGGTGCGTCGTCGCGGTCGCCATCCTGCTGGCGTACTTTTGCACGCTCGGCGCCTTCGCGCTGGCGGAACCGGACGAGCCGCGCTACGCCGAGATTCCACGCGAGATGATCGCGTCGGGTGACTGGGTTACCCCACGGCTGAACGCCGTCAAGTACTTCGAGAAGCCGCCGCTCGTCTACTGGCTCACCGCCATCAACTTCGAGTTGTTCGGCATGAGCGAGTTCGTTGCCCGCCTGTGGCCTGCGATGTTTGCGGTAATCGGCATCGGCATGGTCGGCGTCCTCGGGCGTTCCATGTTCGGGCCGTGGAGCGGCTACGCGGCGGCAGCGGTGCTTGCCGCAACGCCGTTGTACTTCGGTTTCAGTCAGATCCTCATTCTCGATATGCCGCTGACCGGGTTGATGACCGTAGCGCTCGGCGCCTTTTGGTTGGCGTACACGAACGGTCGGTGGCGCACGCCCTGGGTGTGGGTGTTGTACGTCGCTACGGCGCTGGCCGTGCTCACGAAGGGCCCCGTGGCGCCGTTGCTGATTGGCGCGATCATCGCGGCCTTCCTCGTGCTCGACCGCGATCTGCGGGCACTGCGCTGGGTCTTGGACCCGGTAGGCATCGGGCTCTTCTTCCTCATCGCGACGCCGTGGTTCATCCTCGTCAGCCACCGCAATCCCGAGTTCGTCGACTTCTTCGTGATCAAGCAGCACGTCAACCGTTTTCTCAAGCCGGATGAGCATCAGGAGCCGCTGTGGTTCTTCGTGCCGATCGTCGTCGGTGGGATGCTGCCGTGGACGGTGTATGCGTTGTTTGCACCGCGGCTCCTGGCGCGTTTTATCGGGCGGCTGGTGAGGCGCCGGACGTCGGCCCCAACCCTCTATTGCGTGATCTGGGCAACGATCATCTTCACGTTCTTCAGCCTGTCGGGCTCGAAGTTGGCGACCTACATCTTGCCGATGTTCTGCCCGCTGGCGATTCTTGCGGGCCGCTTCTTCGAGCGCGTGGTGGGCACAGGCCGTACCGATGTGTTGCGCCGCGGGACACTCACCCTGTTGGGGTTGGCCCTCGTCATGCTCCTGGGAGCAGCGATCAGCCGCGAGGTGGTCGATGCGCGGCAGATCGACGTGATCCTCCCCGCGCTCTACGCCGGTGGTCTGCTGCTCGGGGCTACGGCGTTGGTCGCGGTGGTTCTGCTCCGTCGGCGCCGACTGCAGGCATGCTTCGCCACGCTGGTGCTGGGCATGCTGGCACTGCAGGTCGTCGCCATCAGCGGGCGCGGCGTCGCCGCCGAGTATCGCCCGCTCGGCCTCGCCATTCGCGCGCAGGCGCGGCCGGACGATGAAGTCATCACCTATCGGCACTATGTGCAGGCAATCCCGTTCTACAGCCACCGGCGGACCGTCATGGTCGGCGGCCGCGGCGAACTCGACTTCGGCAGCCGGCAGGGGGACCAGAGCGCGTTCTTCTGGGACACCGATGCGCAGCTGATTGATGCCTGGCGAACACCTGGCCGGCGCATGTTCTTGATCATCAATCGTGTGGAGTTGGAGCCACTGCTGAACCTGCTGCAACCCGCGCCGCGCCAGGTTGCTGCGCACGGCAAGAAGGTGATCGTTGTCAATTTCAACCCCGATGAACGCAGCCGCTGACACCGACGTTACGCCAGCACCGCCGCCGGCGGCGGTCGAGGCTCCTGCATCGTCGCCGCGAGCGGTGTCTGCGGTCGTTCTGTCGGCGTTGCTCATCGTTCTCGCGTGGGTCGTTCTGCAGCTGTGGGGGCTGGGCCGCGCGCCGTTTCACACCAAAGGGGAACCGCGTGAAGCGTTGGTGGTGTGGGAGATGACCCACGGCGGCGGCTGGATCCTGCCGCGGCGCAACGGCGTTGAGCTGCCGTCGAAGCCGCCGCTGTTCCACTGGCTCGGCGCGTTGACGTCGCTGGCCCATGGTGCGACGGACGCGTGGAGCATCCGCTTTCCATCTGCGGCGCTGTCACTGCTCGGCTTGTTGTGCGTCTTTGCCGCCGGCACGGCGCTGTGGAGTTCGCGCGCCGGCCTGGTCGCCGCCCTCGTACTCATGACGACGTTCGAGTGGGCCCGGGCCGCAACCAACGCGCGGGTCGACATGACGCTGACCTTCGGGCTCGAGTTGGCCTTCCTGAGCGTGCTGTTTTTCCTGCGCAGTCGTGCGGCCGGGTGGCTGGTGCCGCTGTACGCCGGCATTACGCTCGCGGTCCTCGGCAAAGGACCCGTCGGTGCAGCGCTCCCCGGTTTGGTGGCGGTGATCATGGTGGCACTGACGCGTGATCTGAGTCCGCTGCGGCAGATGCGGTTGGGCAGGGGGGCGCTGGTGGTCGGCATCGGCGCGGGAACCTGGTACGTGCTGGCGCTCGTGCTCGGCGGGTGGGCCTTCTTCCGCAAGCAGGTGTTGGCGGAGAACGTCTTCACGTTTCTCGATAACCCCGACTTCGGGGGCGGCCACCGTCACGGCCCATTCTACCTGCCCGGTGCGCTGCTGCTCGGCCTGCTGCCGTGGACGCTGCTGCTCCCCGGGGTCGCGGCGCGCTTGTGGCGCCGGCGCACGGAGGTGTCGCGTGATGATGCACGCGTCTACCTGCTGGTGTGGATCGGTGTCGTCCTGGGCTTCTATTCGATTGCCGCCAGCAAACGTGGCGTGTACCTGCTGTCGCTCTATCCGGCGGTCGCGCTGCTGACCGGTTGGTGGTGGGACGATGTGCGCAGCGCCGATGCTGATCAGCAACCGTGGCTGGCGCGCCTGCTGGCGGCGCTGATGTGGCCGACGCTTGGGGTTCTCGGAGTGCTCCTGCTCGGCGTGCTGCTCGAAGGTGTGGGTGTTCCCTTGTGTCTGACTGCGCAGCGCTGGTTGCCGGCCGACGCGCAGCCACTCGCACCGGTTATCAGCGCGACGATCCGTGCCGGAGGTTGGGCACTCCTGGCGTGTCTTGCCGTCGCGCTGGCGTCGCTCTCCCTCGGTGTGCAGGCGACGCGGCGAATGAGTTGGCGTGGCATTTTCACGAGCCTGTTCCTGACGGCTGCTGCCCTCCTGGTGGCTGCGCAGCAAGTAGTGATGCCCGGCATCGCGCGTGCGTTGACGGCGCGCACTTTCATGGCTGACGTGCGTCAGGTCGTCGGTGCCAGCGGCCAGCTTTTCTTCTACAAGACGTTTGACTATGGAGCAGTCTTCTACTGGCAGGGCCATATCCCAACGTACGACGGATCATGGCCGGTTGGTGCGCCACAGTATGTGCTGATGGAGCAAGCCGAGTGGGAGCGGATGCCGGACGCGGCACGAGGGCCGTACGAGCGGGTAGAGCTTCCCGATGATCGCAAGGCCGCCGGTGCGAACGCACTGGTACTGGTCCGCCGGCTCGGGGAACGATAGCTGCCGACGTGCCGACCCTTTCCCGGGTGTGAGGCGAAGGCCGTCCCCGGAAAAATGCATATGAGCATTCCGCTACTGGATCTGCGGCGCGAGTATGCGGCCATCGAGACCGAGGTGCGCGAGGCGTGGGCGGCGACGCTTGCAAGCATGCATCTGCTGAAAGGCGAGAATGGTGCGGCGTTCGAGCGTGAGATCGCCGCATACATCGGTACGCCGTACGCACGCGGCGTTGCGTCGGGGACCGACGCGCTGCTGCTGAGCGTCGTCGGCCTCGGTATCGGAACCGGGGACGAGGTCATCATCCACGCCAACGCTTTTGCGGCGGCGGTGGAGGCGGTGCATCACGCCGGTGCGCGGCCGGTGCTGGTCGATGTTGAGGCGGACGGTCTGGGCCCCGACCTCGATGGCGTGGAGCAGGCGATCTCCCCGCGCACGCGTGCGCTGCTCATCGTCCATCTCTACGGGTCGCCGTTGCCGATGGCGTCGATCCTGGAGACCGTAGCGCGGCACAACTTGTTTCTGATCGAGGATTGCTCGCATGCCCACGGCGCCGGCCGTGACGGGCGCAAGGTCGGGACCTTTGGCCGTGTCGGCTGCTTCAGCAGCGGCGTGGTGAAGAACCTCGGGGCGTACGGTGACGCGGGATTCATCACGACCGCCGATGCCGAACTGCACACCCGGGTGTGCTTGTTGGGGACGCATGGGCAGGAGCACAAGAACCGCCATGTCCTCTACGGCTTCAACAGCCGGCTCGACGAACTGCAGGCGGCGCTGCTGCGCGTCAAGCTGCGGCATCTCGATGCGCGCAACCGCCGCCGTGCCGCCATCGCAGCGTACTACAACGTGCGTTTTGCCTCACTCGACCTGCGGGTGCGGCGCGAGCAGCCAGGCGAGGTGCACGTCTATCACCAATACGTCGTCCGCAGTGCACAGCGCGACCGCTTGCAAGCCTACCTCAAGGCGGCTGGCATCGAGACGGGCATCCACTACCCGGTGCCGTTGCACCGCCATCCCGCCTGGCTGCGCAATTATGGCGAGTCGGCGCCACTGCCGCGCGCGGAGCGGCTGGCGCGCGAGATTCTGTCCTTGCCGGTGTTCCCGGACCTGACCGACGCGGAGGTCGAGCAGGTGGCGGATGCGGTCGCAGGGTTCTTTCGTTCGCGATGAGCCAAGAGTCTGCTCCGGCGCTGTCCGTCGTCGTGCCGGTGTACAACGAAGCGGGCAACGCCGCCCCGCTCTGCGAAGAGATCCGCCAGGTGATGGCGGCCATCGGTTGGCCCTACGAGATCATCTTTGTCAACGATGGCAGCCGTGACACGACCCTGGATGAACTTCGCCGGGTGGGCGCGGGCGAGCCACGTTTGCGCATCCTCGACCTCGACGGCAACTTCGGCGAGGCGGCGGCCTTGTGCGCCGGTTTCCGCGCCGCGCGCGGCGACCTTGTGGTCACGCTCGACGGCGACGGCCAGAACGATCCACATGACATTCCGCGCCTGCTGCAGCCGTTACAGCGCCGCAACTGCCGGGTCGTATCCGGCTGGCGTCAAGCACGGCAAGAAGGGTTCTGGCGCGTTCTCCCGTCGCGCATCGCCAACCGCCTGATCGCGGCGGTGACCCGCCTCCCGGTGCACGACAACGGGTGTGGCCTCAAGATTTATCGGCGCACGCTGGTGCACAACGCCGCGTTGCCGCGCGGCATGAACCGCTTCATGCCGGCGATCTTCGGCGTTACCGCTGACGAGGTGGCGGAGGTTCCCGTCCGCGACCGGCGGCGCCGGCATGGACACTCGCACTACGGCTTCAGCCGCACACTGGCGGTCGTGCGCGACCTGCTGGCCCTGCGATTCATCATTGCCTGTCCGCGCCGCAGCGAGCCCGCGACGGCGGCAGTCGCCGCCGTCGCGGCGCTGGGATGTGCGTATGCGGTGTGGCAGCGCCAACCGGCGGGTGTGCTGGGTGCGGCTGTGGTTGCCGGGGTCGCTGCGATGATGTGGTGGAACCTGTGCCGCTTCAGGCGTGCGCAGCGCGACGGCGTCTTCCGCGTACGCCGCGAATACACCACGGCCGGTGGCGCAGACAAGGGAGAAAGTTCGTAGCGCAGCCCGATGGACTTACGCGTCGGGCGCCTCAGGGCTTGTGCTGGCGCGTTCGACTGCGCGTCCGAGTGGCGCGCGCGGTGAGGGTCGCCGCACCCCAGTCGATTGTCCCTCCTCCAGCGGCGTATCGGCCCACATTCCGCGTGGTGCAGCCCTGCCACACGTGCTAAATTCGGGCCGTGCCGTGCGAGCGGGGGGTGGGGTGAAGCTGAGATGAACGCGAAGATTCTCATCGTCGAGGATGACCCGGACATCATGCGAGTCCTGCAGCATACGCTGAAAATGGCGGGCTTTCAGGTGGTGCTGGCCTACGGAGGCGAGGACGCCATCCGCAAAGTGGCGCTGCAGAAGCCCGACCTGGTGCTCACCGATCTCTCGATGCCGAAGGTCAGCGGAGTCGAGGTGATCGAGGCGATCAAGACCGATCCGGACACCCAACACATTCCGGTCGTAGCCGTCACCGCGCACGTTTGGGACGGCATTGCGCAGGCTGCCGGCAACGTCGGCTGCGACGGGTATGTTTCCAAGCCCTTCACCGCGAAGCAAATCGTCCAAGAGGTGTATCGACACCTGAAGCTGCCCGGGGCGTGAGCCCTGCCGAGCGCACGGCTTGCAGTCTGCACGCGTTGCGGTCAGGAGAGGGTGCGTGATCGCCCGCGTCGTTGTCATTCCCGCAGCCGGTGCGACCGGCGTGCTGGACTACGCCGTTGAGGCAGGAATGGAGCCCGTGGTGCGTCCGGGTGTGCGGGTGTTGGTGCCGCTCGGCGCCCGCCGCGCCGTCGGCATCGTTACCGAGTTGGCCGCCACGTCGTCGCATCCGCGTCTGAAGAACATCCTCACGGCGCTCGACACAGAGCCCTTGCTCGATACGTCCTTGATGCAGCTGTGTCGCTGGCTGGCGGACTACTACCTGTGCTCCCTCAGTGAGGCGGTCTCCACCGCCTTGCCGGGCAGTGTGCGTATCCGCATCGAGCGCGTCGTCAAGGCGATGCAGCCCCTATCGGCCGGTGGCGACAACGGTGCGATGGCACCGTTACCTGACGCTGCTGCTCGGCTCCTCGAATGGCTGACGACAGGTGGCCCGCAGACCACGCGTGCCATTGAGGACAAACTGGGTGTGGCGGCGCGTGCCGCCCTCGCGACGCTGCGCCGCCGCGGCTGCGTGGTCGTCGAGGAGGCAGTGCGCGGCGGCCACGCGCCCACGAAGCACCAACGCTACTTCCGCATCGTCCGCGAACTGGCGGCCGATGAAGCCCGCCAGTGGCGCCGCAAACGTCCGGCGCAATATGCTCTGTATGCGTACCTGCACGCACATCCGCTCCGGCGTGCTCGCGCCACCGAGCTGAAGGCGACGTTTCCGAACGCCGCGGCGAAGCTGGGTGCGCTCATCAAGGCTGGTTGTGCTGAAGTCGTCGAAGAGGAGGTATACCGCCCCGTCCTGCCGCCGGCGGCCGGCGAAGACCGGCCGGTGGATCTCTCCACGGCCCAGTACGCGGCGGTACAGGCGGTGATCGGCGGCCTCGGCGCGTTCCGCACCTATCTGCTGTGGGGCGTGACCGGCAGCGGCAAGACGGAGGTGTACTTGCACGCGATTGCCGCCTGTCTCGCCGCGCAGCGCACCGCCCTGGTGTTGGTGCCGGAGATCTCGCTGACGCATCAGTTGGTCGATCGCGTCCGCGCCCGCTTCGGGGAGCGCGTCGCCGTGCTGCACAGCGGCTTGAGCGATGGTGAGCGCTGGGATGAGTGGCGCCGCATCGCGCGCGGTGAGGTGCCGATCGTTGTCGGTGCGCGTTCCGCCGTCTTCGCGCCGCTGCCGCGCCTCGGCCTGGTAGTCGTCGATGAGGAGCACGATGCCGCGTTCAAGCAGGAGGACGGCATTCGCTACAACGGCCGCGACCTTGCCGTGATGCGCGCCAAGCTCGCCGGTTGCCCAGCCGTGCTCGGCTCGGCGACACCGGCCGTCGAGACCTTTTGCAACGGCCAGAGCGGGCGCTACCAGATGCTGACCTTGCCGCAGCGTGTGGAGGCGCGTCAGCTTCCGGCGGTAAACATCGTCGATCTGCGACGCGGACCTGCGCTGGGCAAGCTGGTGCTGATCTCGCCACGCCTCATCGCCGCACTCAAGGCCAATCTGGCCGCTCATGGGCAAAGCCTGATCTTCCTCAACCGTCGCGGCTTCGCCAACTTCCTGCAATGCTTGCAGTGCGGCGAGGCGCTGATGTGTCCCAACTGCAGCGTCACGCTGACGTTGCACCGCCGCATGCGGGCCCTACGCTGCCATCACTGCGACTATACCATTCCGCCGCCCGCCGCCTGTCCCGGCTGCGGTGGGCTGAGCCTCAGCGCGTGGGGTGCGGGCACCGAGCAGGTGGAGGCCGCGCTCCGGCAGTTGCTGCCCGGCGCACGCATCGGCCGCATGGACCGTGACACCACCAGTCGCAAAGGGTCGCAGCGCGAGATCTTCGCGGCGTGGGAGCGACGCGAATACGACGTGCTCATCGGCACGCAGATGATCACCAAGGGGCACGACGTCCCGGGGGTGACGTTGGTCGGCGTGCTCCTCGCCGACGGGTCCCTGAACTTCCCCGACTTCCGCGCTGCCGAGCGCACATTCCAGCTGCTGACGCAGGTGGCAGGGAGGGCGGGGCGCGGCGCGCGTCCCGGCCGTGTGATCATCCAGACGCTGCAGCCCGAGCATCTCAGCCTGCGGTGCGCGGCCCAGCACGACTACCGTACCTTCGTTGAGCACGAGTTGGCGGCGCGGCGCGAGCTGGGATACCCGCCGTTCGCGCGGCTCGTGCAGATAAGATGCGAAGGGGAGAACCCACAGGCCACGGAGCGCATCGTGCGCGCAGTCGCTACGCATGTGCAGGGCGTGAGGGAAAAGGGCGTCGAGGTGTTGGGTCCGACGCCGGCGCCGATCGAACGCCTGCGCCGGCGTCACCGCTGGCAGCTGCTCATCCGCGGCCGTGCCAGCGCCGCAGTGCGGCGCGCTGCCCGCAGCGGTCGCGATGCCGTGCACCGCCAGGCGCGCACCGCCGGCGTGCGCGTGCTCGTCGACGTGGACCCGTATGGGATGCTTTGACGCCTGTGCGTCAGCTATGTACTTGGTGGATGTCGGTGAACGTCGATGGCGCTCCGTAAGATCCTGACCTATCCCGCACCCGAGCTGAAGCAGCCGGCCCAGGCGGTGCAGAACATTGATGCACAGATCGATCAGCTGGTTACCGACCTCGTCGAGAGCATGTACGCGGCCCCCGGCGTCGGCTTGGCGGCGCCGCAGGTCGGCTCTGCGGAACGCGTCATCGTCCTCGACGTCGACCATGAGAATCCAGGCAAGCACCTCCTCAAGCTGATCAACCCGGTCATTGTCGCCCGCGAAGGCTCGGTCGTTTGGGAAGAGGGCTGCCTCAGCGTCGTCGACTACACGGCCGAGGTCAGGCGCGCCAAACGCGTCCTGGTGAAGGGCTGGACGCCGGATGAGAAGGAGATCGAGGTCGAAGGCGACGACCTCCTCGCCGTCGCGCTGCAGCACGAGATCGACCACCTCGACGGCAAGCTGTTCATCGACCGCATCAGCCGCCTGAAGCGCGACCTCTACAAGCGCAAGGTCAAGAAGTGGCTGCGCGAGGGCGTGCCGCTGGAAGCGAAGAAGCCGGCGGTGAGCATCTGAGGGCGATTGTTCTTCTCCCTCCCCCTCCTCCCGTTTCGCCGTGGCGGACGAGAACGAGGCGCGTCATCGAGTGAATGATACCGAATTGGTGGAGAAGCAATGACCAAAAGCGCTGGTGGCTCGAGATCAGAAGAAGTCGCCGGCGCTCAAGCGGTCGCAGAACTCTCGCGCTGGAGTGATCAGAATGCCATCCTCTGTTTTCCGATTCCTCGGTTCGAGGCACACCACAACACGCTGCCCGACACGAGCATGGTCCTGCGCGAGGGTCCGCAGGCCTCTGAGGTGGTCGGTGGTGACCTTCCGTGTTGCCTTGGCCTCAATGGCGACCCGGAGGTCGTCGATCACGAAATCGACCTCCATCCCGCTGGCAAGGCGCCAGTAGCTCAGGCGTGCAAACGCATCGCTATAGGCGTTGTGCGCCGTCAGTTCGTGAAAGACCCAGTTCTCGAACGCTTTGCCGTACAGCTCGGAGCCGGGCTGCAAGACGCCGCGCCGCGTCAGGTGATTCACCATGCCAACGTCGGCAAAGTAGAACTTGGGCGCCGCGATGACGCGTCGCTTCGGGCGCTTCGTGTAGGCGGGCAGCCAGCGGCCGAGCAGAGTGTCCTCGAGGATCTGGAAGTATCCCTTGATCGTGTGGCTGGAGACGCCGCAGTCGCGGGCGATGGTCGAGAAGTTGATCAGCTCCGTGTCCGAGAGAGCGGCAACGTTCAGGAACTCAGAGAAAACCGGCAGATTGCGCACCATGGCCTCGGCAGCCACTTCCTCCTTGAGGTAATCGGCGACGTAGGCGTTGAGGAGCGGGAGCGGCCGATTGGACAAATAGATCCTCGGCAGGTACCCGTGATTGAGGAGGCGGTCGAGATCGAAGTGCACCCCGATCTCAGTGGCGGTGACGCCGTGCAGCTCGCGCCGCACCGCGCGGCCGCCGAGGAGGTTGGCGGCGCCGCGCTTCACCTTGCGAGCGCTCGATCCACAGAGAGCGAATTGCACGCGGCGGTTCTCGATCAGCCAGTGCACCTCGTCCAGGATCTGCGGCACCTTCTGGACTTCATCGACCACCACCTGTCGAACGGCCGGTCGGGTGGTCAGCTCCTCGCGCAGCCGTTCCGGATTCTGCAGGTAGCGCCGATACTCTTCCGCCTTGAGCAGATCGATCCAGAACGCGTCCGGGTACGACTGTCTGAGCAGCGTGGTCTTTCCGGTCTGGCGGGGGCCCCAGAGAAAGAACGTCTCGGTGCCTGCAGCCGGCAGATGCAGCGTCCGCCTGAACATCCACTTCAAATTATCATGATTATTTGAAGCGGCAATGCGGCGGGGCGTTGGGGTCGGACAGGGGTCGTGCGCACGCTGAGATCGATTCGCGCCTGCTCGAAGAGGACGCGGCTGGTGATGGCAGTGATGGGTGAGACTCAGCCTGGCAGGTAGTGACGGCGGTGCGCGTGGACGCCGCTGCCTTCCTCAGGCGCACCTTCTGGGCGTGAAAACGTGGCTCCTGGCAGCAATACGGCCACCTATACGCAATAGATGGTCAAGATATCCAGCACTTATCATGGTCCGACCCGGTTTGCGGTCCAGCGAAACTAGGGAACAACCCTCCGAGCCGCCGACGTGTGGCGCCCGCACCCGGTCTGGCGCCCCCTGCGACCGCGCTCCCGAGCCCGGCCGACGTCGGTGCCGGGTGCATGGCGGTGCCGCGGGAACCGGGGCACCGCGCGGGAACACCAACGCGAAGAAGCACGGCCGGTATTCAGCCAAGTCCCGTGAACTGCGCGCGCTGGGTCGTGTCCAGATTCGCACTGGGGATCTCCTGCAGGCGCAGCTTGCCTTGATGAACTCGCGCGCGTGTGGAGACACCCACCGCGTCGAGGTCGCCGAGGAACACGTGTCGCACCGCATGCAGCAGCTTTGGAAGGCAGTGCTCACCCTCGATCGCGTGCTCGCGGAACGCAGCAACCGTCGTGCGTGCCAGCGGCCGGGCCAGCGGGGGTGACAACGGGCGCCAGCGCGGCCCCCTGAAGGCTGTCAGCGGCCGCGCTGGGCGTACCCGTCCCAGCCCGCTCAGTCGCGGATCCAGTCGGTGGCAGTCTCGAAGCCGGGCAGCCACTCCGGCGCCCCTGACGGTGCTGGAGCGGGCGGATCGATTGGCAACTCCAGGTGTCGTAGAATCTTCTCAATGACCGCCCGGTCTTCAATCTTCGCCACGAACCGCAGGCGCCCGCCGCAGTCCGGGCACGCCAAAATGTCAATCGCGAACGTCCGCTCCAACAGGGTGGCCCAGGCATAGTACCTGGGCCGGACGTACCCCGCAGCGGGCGGTGGCGGCCGCGGCGCGGCCGGGTCGCCACCAACGGGTTGGGAGGCAGGCGCCACCGCGCGTGCCGCGCTGGCGGTGTCACTGCTCGCTTCGCCCGTAGCGGGCGCCGCGCCGTCATGCCTTGCGCCCTCGTGCGCCCGCCGCACGGCGTCCTGCCGACCGCGGGCGTGCGGCGCGAAGACCCCATGGTAGACGAGCAAGTTGATGCGCGGCTTGGGAATCATCGCCGCCAGCTTCTCCAGGAGCTCGCTCGGCTCGAACCGAATCGCGCGCGTGCCGTCGCTCCACGGCCGCCGCAGGCGCAGTAGCTTACCGTCGGCGGTCAAGTTCAAGAAAAGAGAATGGAAAACCGGAAACAGGAAACCGGAAACAGGAAACCGGTCATCGGATCGTCTGCGCGTTCGTGCTCTGCGGCGCCGCGCGGACGATGCTAGCGGTCCGCTTTGATGTCCCCAGGATTCGGCACAGCGCGTCCACCTCGGGAAGAACCTCCTGCAACGCACGGCTCGGGGCCAAGTTCGCTCCAGCGACGACGCGCAACCAGTACCGAGTCTCCTGAAGCTCCTTCAGCGCAATTCCCACTTTGTGAACAAAGTCCCGCCGACTCTCTGCGCCGCGGGCTTCTTCGTAGTTCGCACCCGGCGACGTCCCCGAGCGGAGCAACTGCCCGGCCACATGCCGGCCAGCCAGCGTATCAGGCAGCGCGTCGACGATCTTGACCACACGCACCGCCAGCGCAACGAGGCGGGCAGCGATATCATCTCCCTTCATTCGAATGGTCGCCTCTTACTGGTTGTTCATTTCCGGTTTTCCGTCTCCTGTATCCGGTTTTCCATTTTCTTCCCACGACCCGGCAGCCCCTCGCCGCCGCCACGCAGACGCGCCTCGGCTAGGAAAGTCTCAAGGTGCTCGCGGACCACCTGGTGCAATACCGTGTCCTCGGGCCGGCGGCGCACGTAGGTGGAACGTGCCCGCCCAAGTCCGTCCAGACAGCGCAGCGAGTCCGAGTGTGCGGGCACATTGGGCAGCGTGGACGCAGCCCTCATGCCAGCAGCAGTGAGCTGGTGCTGTTCTCCAACTCTTGTTCGTGGCCGCCAAGCTGCACGGCCGCCGCGCGGCACAGTGTGCTCAGAGTGAGCACGACTGCAGTGGCTAGCGCCCTATGGGCGTGACGTCTCGATTCCGGTCTTCTGCAGAGGGCAAGTCGACAGTGTGCGCGGATC
>DATKMS010000480.1:0-43898 GCA_035541735.1 Candidatus Margulisiibacteriota bacterium | reverse complement strand
GGGTTGGACGTCACCGCCTTCATCGGCGTGGTCATCAGCCATCCGAAGCTGATCGGTGAGTTCGAGCAGGAGATCGCCCAACTCGAAGGCGTGCTCGAATGCCATCACGTCACCGGCCAGCACACGTTGCTGCTCAAGGCGAAGACGGCGAATACCTCGGCGCTGGAGGAGCTCATCAGCAAGATCCGTTCGATCGAAGGCGTTGATCGCACCGAGACCATGGTAGTGCTGTCGACGCATACGGAGCGGACACAGATCCCGCTGCATTACGACGCAACGCAGACGCCGCGCCGGCCGCGGCGCAACGGTGAGAAACGAATCCACCTCAAGGGAGTGGGAGCATGAACGAGGTGCGCAGACTAACCAAGCAGGGGCTCTACGATCCACGCTTCGAGCACGACGCCTGCGGCGTCGGCTTCGTCGCCAACATCAAGGGCGTCAAGTCGCACGACATCGTGCAGAAGGGCCTCCGGGTGCTCCAGAACCTCACCCACCGGGGCGCCTGCGGCTGCGATCCGCTCACCGGCGACGGTGCCGGCATCCTCATGCAGGTGCCGCACGAGTTCCTCAGCAAGGAATGCCGCACCCTGCGCATCGAACTGCCAAACCCGGGCGAGTACGGCGTCGGCATGGTCTTTCTCCCGCGCGACGTCAACGAGCGCAACGTGTGCTTGGAGCTCTTCGAGAGAGCGGTGCGCGAGGAAGGGCAGCGGTTGCTCGGCTGGCGGAGAGTGCCCGTCGACCCGAGCAAGACGGGTGACCTGGCCCGCAAACTGATGCCGGAGATCCGCCAGATCTTCATCGCCCGCAGCCAGGACGTTGCCGACGCCGAGGCGCTGGAGCGCAAGCTATACGTGATCCGCAAGCGCGTCGAATCCATGGTCCGTAGCGCCGCCCTGCGGGACTCCGAATCCTTCTACGTCCCGAGCTTGTCGTGCCGGACACTGTGTTACAAGGGCCTGCTGCTGCCCGAGCAGATCCCGCAATTCTACTCGGACCTCAACGACCCGGCGATGCAGACGGCGTTGGCGCTGGTGCACCAGCGCTTTAGCACCAACACCTTCCCGTCGTGGGAGCGCGCGCATCCGTACCGCTTCCTGGCGCACAACGGCGAGATCAATACGCTGCGCGGCAACGAGAACTGGATGCGCGCGCGTGAGAAGATGTTCTCGTCGCCGCTGTTCGGCGACGACATCAAGAAGCTCCTGCCGATCATCGAAGAAGCCGGCAGCGACTCCGCCAAGTTCGACAACGCCCTCGAGTTGCTGGTGCGCACCGGCCGCTCAGTGCCGCATGCCGTGATGATGATGATCCCCGAAGCGTGGCAGAAGCACGAGAGCATGAGCGAGACGAAGCGCGCCTTCTACGAGTACCACGCGTGCTTGATGGAGCCGTGGGACGGCCCGGCCTCGATCGCTTTCACCGACGGCCGCCTCATCGGCGCGGTGCTCGACCGCAACGGCTTGCGCCCGTCACGCTACGTGGTGACCAAGGACGGCTTCGTGGTCATGGCGTCCGAAGTCGGCGTGCTCGACATCGCGCCCGACAACGTGCTGCACAAGGACCGCCTGCAGCCAGGCCGCATGTTCCTCGTCGACACGGAGAACGGCCGCATCATCGCCGACGAAGAAATCAAGGAAGGGATGGCGGTGCGCAAGCCGTACCGGAAGTGGTTGGACGAGAAGCTGGTACGGGTCAGCTCGCTGCCGGAACCCAAGGACCTGCCGCCGGCGTGCGACGCCGACACGCTGCTGACCCGCCAGCAAGTGCACGGCTACACCATCGAGGACCTGCGCATGCTGATGGCACCGATGGCCATCAACGGCCAGGAGGCGGTCGGCTCCATGGGCAATGACACGCCGCTGGCAGTGCTGTCGGATCGACCGCATCTGGTGTTCAACTACTTCAAGCAGCTGTTCGCGCAGGTCACCAATCCGCCCATCGACCCGATCCGCGAGGACCTGGTGATGTCGCTGAAGACCAGCGTCGGCGCGGAGCAGAACCTCTTCGAAGAAACACCGCTGCATTGTCACCAGCTGGAAATCGAGAACCCGGTGATCAGCAGCGGCGAGTTGCAGAAGATCAAAGAGGTGCACGTCGGCAAGATCCGCGCCGTGACCTTGCCGGCGGTCTTCAAGATTGCCGAGGGCGGCGATGGGCTGCGTGCCGCGCTCGACGAGTTGTGCCGACAGACGACGGTCGCCATCGAGAGCGGCTACAACATCATCATCCTCTCCGACCGCAATCACGGCGAAGAGCGCGCCCCCATCCCCAGCCTGCTAGCCACCGGCGCGGTCCACCACCACCTCATCCGCGAGGGGACACGGACGCGGTGCGGGATCATCGTCGAGTCGGGCGAGCCGCGTGAGGTGCATCACTTCGCCCTGCTCGTCGGCTACGGTGCCAGCGCCGTGAATCCGTACCTAGCGTGCGAGACCATTGTCGACATGGTCAACAGCGGCATGCTCACCGGCGCCGATGCCGATACGGCCGTTGAGCACTACCTCAAGGCTGCCAACAAGGGCCTGCTCAAGGTGATGACCAAGATGGGCATTTCCACTGTGCAGAGCTATCACGGCGCGCAGATCTTCGAGGCCATCGGCCTCAACCGCGACGTCATCAACCGCTACTTCACGTGGACGGCGTCGCGCATCGAAGGCGTCGGCCTCGACGTCATCGCCCAGGAATGCGCGCAGCGCCATCACCACGCCTACGAAGTGTCCCCCGCGCTCGACGGCGACCTCGATCCGGGGGGCCAATATCAGTGGCGCCGGCGCGGCGAGTTCCACATGTACAACCCCGACAGCATCGCCAAGCTGCAGCATGCCGTGCGCGCCGGCAGCTACAAGAAGTTCAAGGAGTACAGCGCGCTGGTCAACGACCACAACGAGAAGCTGTGCACCATCCGCGGCCTGCTGAAGTTCAAGAAGGGCACGCCGATCCCGATCGACGCAGTGGAACCGGCGGCGGCGATCGTCAAGCGCTTCAAGACCGGCGCCATGTCGCTCGGCTCGATCAGCCGCGAGGCGCACGAAACGCTGGCCATCGCCATGAACCGCATCGGCGGCAAGTCGAACACCGGCGAGGGCGGCGAGGATCCGGTGCGCTACAGACCCGATCCGAACGGCGACCTGCGCCGCAGCGCCATCAAGCAGGTGGCATCCGGCCGCTTCGGCGTGACCAGCCACTACCTGGTCAACTCCGACGAGCTGCAGATCAAGATGGCGCAGGGCGCCAAGCCCGGTGAAGGCGGACAGCTGCCGGGGCACAAGGTCGACAAGTACATCGCCGGCATCCGCTACTCGACCCCGGGCGTCGGGCTCATCTCGCCGCCGCCACACCATGACATCTACTCGATCGAGGACCTGGCGCAGCTCATCCATGACCTCAAGAATTCCAACAACCGGGCGCGCATCAGCGTCAAGCTGGTGGCCGAGGTCGGCGTCGGCACCGTCGCCGCCGGCGTGTCGAAGGGCAAGTCGGACGTCGTGCTGATCAGCGGTGACTCCGGTGGCACCGGGGCCTCACCGCTCACCTCGATCAAACACGCCGGGTTGCCGTGGGAGCTGGGGCTCGCCGAGACGCAGCAGGTGCTGGTGATGAACGACCTGCGCGGGCGCATCCGTGTCGAGACCGACGGCCAGCTGAAGACGGGCCGCGACGTTGCCATCGCGGCGCTGCTCGGCGCCGAGGAATACGGCTTCGCCAGTGCTGCGCTGGTGGCCTCGGGCTGCATCATGATGCGCGTCTGCCATCTCAACACCTGCCCGGTCGGCATCGCCACGCAGGATCCGGTGCTGCGCAAGAAGTTCGAGGGCAAGCCGGAGCACGTGGTGAACCTGATGATGTTCATCGCCGAAGAGCTGCGCGAGATCATGGCCGAGCTGGGTTTCCGCACCGTCGACGAGATGGTCGGTCGCGTCGACGCGCTGGAAGCGAAGGACGCGATCAATCACTGGAAAGCGCGCGGCATCGACCTCAGCCAGATCCTACACAAGCCAGACGTGCCACCAAGCGTGGCCATCCGCTGCGTGCAGCCGCAGGACCACGGCTTGGAGAAGGCGCTGGACAACCAGCTCATCGAGTTGGCCAAGCCGGCGCTGGAGCACCAGCAGCACGTCGCCATCGATTTGCCGATCCGCAACGTGAACCGCACGGTGTGCACCATGCTTTCGGCCGAGATCTCGCGGCGCTGGGGCATGGAAGGGCTGCCACCCGAGACCATCGAGATCAAGTTCACCGGCTCCGCCGGCCAGAGCTTCTGCGCCTTCATGGCCGCCGGCATTGCTATCACGCTTGAAGGCGACGCCAACGACTACTTTGGCAAGGGCCTGTCGGGCGGGCGTATCGTGGTCTACCCGCCGCGCAACGCCAGCTTCGTTGCCGAGGAGAACATCATTGTCGGCAACGTTTCACTCTATGGCGCTACCGGCGGCGAGGTCTTCTTGCGCGGCCAGGCGGGCGAACGCTTCTGCGTGCGCAACAGCGGCGTGACCGCGGTGGTCGAAGGTGTCGGCGACCACGGCTGCGAGTATATGACCAAGGGACTCGTCGTGGTCCTCGGCAAGACCGGCCGCAACTTCGCCGCCGGCATGAGCGGCGGCATCGCGTACGTCCTGGACAGCGAGGGCGACTTCAAGACACGCTGCAACATGGGCATGGTGGAGATCGATCCGCTCGACGATAAGGACGCCGAGACGATCCACGCCCTGATCCGCCGCCATTACGACTACACGCAGAGCGCCGTGGCCTGGCGCGTGCTGTCCGGGTGGAAGGACTACGTCCGTCAGTTCGCCAAGGTCATGCCGGTGGAGTACCGGCAGGTGCTCGCGAAGCAGCATCTCGACTCCGATGCGGCGAAGCTGGCGAGCATATGACTACAAGGGGTTCGGGGGTTGAGGGGCTAGGGGGGCAGCACTTCTTCCCCTCACCCCGTAACCCCCAACCTCTCAACCCCCGCAGCGAGAACGTATGGGAAAGATCACAGGCTTCTTAGAGTACGAACGTGAGCTGCCGGCGCGGCGGCCGGTGCCGGAGCGCCTGCACGACTGGCGCGAGCTCGAGGGCAAGCATCCGGAGGACAAGCTGCAGAAGCAGGCGGCGCGCTGCATGGACTGCGGCATTCCCTTCTGCCACAAGGGCTGCCCGCTCGGAAACATCATCCCGGACTGGAACGACCTCGTGTACCGCGGCCGCTGGAAGGAGGCCATCGACCGGCTGCACTCGACGAACAATTTCCCGGACGTCACCGGCCGTGTCTGCCCGGCTCCCTGCGAGGAGGCCTGTGTCCTCAACATCAACAACGATCCGGTGACGATCAAGCAGATCGAGAAGCAGATCATCGAGCACGCCTACAAGGCCGGTTGGGTGACGCCGCACGTCCCGCCGCGACGGACCGGGAAGAAGGTGGCCGTGGTTGGTTCCGGCCCCGCGGGGCTGGCCGCCGCGCAGCAGCTGGCGCGCGCGGGCCATCTCGTCACCGTGTTCGAGCGCGCCGATCGCATCGGTGGATTGCTGCGCTACGGCATTCCCGATTTCAAAATGGAGAAGCACATCATCGACCGCCGCATGGAGCAGATGGGGGCCGAGGGCGTGACGTTCAAACCCCGCACGAACGTCGGCGTCGACTACCCGGTCGACCGCCTGCGCAAGGAGTTCGATGCCACCGTGCTGGCGGGTGGCGCCACCTGGGCGCGCGACCTGCCGGTGCCGGGCCGCGAGCTGAAGGGCATCCACTTCGCCATGGAGTTCCTGCCGCAGCAGAACAAGGTCGTGGCGGGCGATACCGTGGCGGGACAGCTCACCGCGACGGGCAAGCGCGTCGTCATTCTCGGTGGCGGCGACACCGGTTCGGATTGCCTTGGAACGTCCAATCGTCAGGGCGCCATCTCCGTGCATCAGTTCGAGCTGCTGCCGCAGCCCCCGGAGACACGCACCGAGGACATCGCGCCGTGGCCGTACTGGCCGATGATTTTGCGCACGTCGTCCTCGCACGAGGAAGGTGTGATTCGCGACTGGAGCATCAACACCAAGTCGTTCTCCGGTGACGCGCACGGCAATGTCAAGAAGCTGCACGCTGTGCGCCTGCAGTGGGTGACGGATAACGGCCGTCCGGTGATGCAGGAGATTCCCGGAAGCGAGTTCGAGCTGGACTGCGACCTGGTGTTACTCGCGCTCGGCTTCCTCGGCCCGGAAAAGCCGGGCCTGCTCACCGACCTCGGCGTGCAGCTCACCGACCGCGGCAACGTTGCGGTGGACAAGAGCTGGATGAGCACCGTGCCGGGCGTGTTTGCCTGCGGCGACATGCGCCGCGGCCAGTCGCTGGTCGTGTGGGCGATCTGGGAAGGCCGCGAATGCGCCCGCGGCGTCGACGCCTACCTGATGGGCCACACCGATCTTCCAGCCAGCCCCGATCCGTTCTGACGCAAGAGACGCCGGCCCTGAGCCCCTCCCTGACCCTCCGCGCGCGCACCGCCATCAGGTTCCTCCCCCGTGAGCCCTTGCGTGAACGGGGGAGGCAAGGTGGGGGCCGATGTCGGCGGCAGAACAGTTCAGATCCAGCTGCACGCCTTCGTGATCCGACGGCCAGCAGACCGGAGCAGGGGCCGGGCCGCACGTCGGTGCGAACGGGTTCGGGTCGTCGGCGAAGATGCGTGTGGCGGTACCGTCACCGTCGGCATCGGTGCCGGGGTCGATGCTGGGGCTGCAGACAGACCCAGCAGCCGGCGGCACTAGGAAGATGAAGTCGATGCGCTCGATCTCGTTGCTGGCCGGCGATTCCAGTTGCGACAAGTTCTCGTCCTGGCGGCCCGAAGTGCAGCCGACGCCGGTTGCGGGTTCGCACTCGGGATTCCCGGCCGCCAGATACACATCCGGCCAGCCGCGGCCGACGAACTGGTCGTACACGAAGGTTCCCGGGCTCTCGTTGAAGTCGCCGGTAATCATTGCCGGCGGCGCGACATCGTGACGCTCCGCCACAAACCGCGCTACCTGCACCCCCTGGCATTGGCGCACGGTGGCGGCGCCGGCGGCGATACATTCCTCCGGACAGTCCGGTGCTGTGCAGGGGGATTGCGCCCCATCACCTGAGGAGGCCAGATGCGTCGAGAAGACGTCGACGGGGCCAATCGGATGATCGATGCGCGCAAAGCGTACGGTGCGGAACTGACGGTAGAGGAAGCGGATCTCGCTGGTGACGATGGGGTAGCGACTCATCAGCATCTCGTCGTCGGTGCCGATGCCCGTCTGCATGTAAACGTGTTGATACGGGAACGGACACGCGCTTGCCAGGTGCGCAGCGAGCAGCGGCGCCGCCTGCCGCGAGACTTCCTGCGTAGTTACCACGTCGGGGCAGCCGGCACGCACAATCCACTGGAAGAGAAGGTCGATGCGCTCCGCGAGACGGCAGAAACCCCGGCCCGGACAGAAGAGGCCGTGCAGGATGTTCAAGTCGGCGACGGTCACGTCGGTCTTCGGGCAATCGGCCGGTGCGGATGCGTCGCGCGCGTGAAAGCGTCCCGGCTCGTTGTGATCGACGACGCCACCGAAGGCTGCGCAGTAGCGCACCCCGGCGGCGCGCAGCTCCACCGACACGGGCAGGCGTTGCGCGTCTGCGCCGAGATCGCAGGGCCAGTCGGCACCGCTGGCGTGCAGCACGATCCGCCCCGGCCGCAGCCGGATGCTTCGCACGCCGCCCGATCCCGGCGTGCGCTCGAGATAGCGGTACCCGCGGCGCGACCCGTTGCTGCCGACGGTGTGCCACTTGGCCGGATCGAGCGCTAGCTCGACACGGCATTGCCCGGTAGCCGCGCCGCCGGAGAGGACCAGGGCGCTGCCGGCACGCGGATCGGGCAGTGTGGTGGTGATTGCCGGGTCGATCACCAGCAGCCTCGCACGGCGCTTCTCGGGCGCGCCTGCGCTGGCCCACATGCTCAAGCGCGTGCCCTGCACAGGGACATCCAGAGCGCTTGCCGTCGCTGCCGAGACGAACAGGGCTGTACTCGCGACCAGCATGTTGCGCAGGGGCGTCATGTTCGCAGCCCTATGCCGTAGCACGCGGGCGTCTGGTGTTGAAAGCGTCCCTTGACCAGCGTGGGTGGCGATTCGCCAGGCGCACGCTATAGTCGCGCAGACGTGTCCGGAGGCTTCCGAATGATTGGTAAAGACGATGCTCCCTGTCCCCCTGTTGGCACAGGCGAAAGCAATCACGCCGCCAATGGCGACGAAGATTTTGCGGCGTTGCTCGCCGCCAGCGAAACGGCGCAGTCCAAGCACGGCAAGATTGCGCTGGGCGACCTGGTGCGCGGCCGCGTGATTGCCATCGGACAGACGAGCGCCTTCGTCGGCATCGGCGCCAAGGGCGAGGCGACGATCGACCTGGCGGAATTTCGCAACCCCGAGAGCGGCGAGCTGACGCTGGCAGTTGGTGACCAGATCGAGGCCACCGTCGTTGATGACGGCAGCGGCGGTGGTGCGGTCGTGCTCAAGCGCAGCCTCGGACGCGGCGGCCATCTTCCCGCGGAGTTGGAACAGGCGCTCGCGCATCGCATCCCCGTCGAAGGGCTGGTGACTGGTGAGAACAAGGGTGGATTCGACGTACAGATCGGCAGCTTGCGTGCCTTCTGCCCGGCATCGCAGATCGACCGTCGGCGCGGCGAGTCGGCGCAATACATCGGCCAGCGGTTTCGCTTCCGCGTCACCAAGATAGAGAGCGGCGGCCGCAACGTCGTCGTCTCGCGGCGCGAGTTACTCGAAGAGGAGGCCGCGGCGCAGGCGGCACAGACCTGGGAGCGGTTGCATGTCGGTGCCGTCGTGCAGGGCACCGTGACATCGGTGCGTGACTTCGGCGCCTTTGTCGACCTCGGCGGTGTCGAGGGTCTCATTCACGTGAGTGAGTTGGGACACGGTCGCGTCGGCCATCCGTCCGACGTGCTCACGGTTGGCCAGCTCGTCGAGGTGCAGGTGGTGAAGATCGACCCGGCCGATGCGGCGCCGGGTGCGCGACGCCAAGTTGGGCTGTCGATGAAGGCGCTCGCCCCCGATCCATGGACGACGGCGGTCGACCGATTCCCAATCGGCACCACTGTGCGCGGCATCGTGCGCCGGCTCGAAGCGTTCGGCGCCTTCGTCGAGATCGCGCCCGGCGTCGACGGCCTCGTGCATGTTTCCAAGCTGGTATTGGATCGCCGTGTCTCGCACCCACGGCAAGCCGTGAGCGTCGGCCAGGAAGTAGAGGTCACCGTGCTGGCCGTGGATGCGGCGAAGCGCCGCATCAGTCTGTCGATGGTCGAGCAGGTGCGGCAGGAACAGGAAGCGGCGAAAGCGCGGGAGCGCGCCGAGACCGCCGTGGTGGTCGCCCAGAGTGCCGAGCGCCAATCCCTCGGTAGCTTCGCGGACCTACTTGCGGCGTCGCGCAAACCGCGGTGACGCGATCGCTCAGTCGGGTTGGATGAGCCTTGCGAAGTTGGTAAGAAGCTGCGTGAGCTGTCGGCCCTGCGCTGAAGGCTGGCAGCGGCAACCTTCGTCCCGGAGGACCCGATGATTGAGTTGTTTACCTCCCCGACACCCAACGGCTGGAAGGCGTCCATCATGCTCGAGGAGATCGGCCTGCCGTACACCGTCCACCCAATCAAGCTTCAGGACGGGCAGCAGAAGGAGACCTGGTACCTGCAAATCAATCCGAACGGGCGCATCCCGGCGATCATCGACCGCGATCTTGATGACTTCGTCGTCTTCGAGTCCGGTGCCATTCTGATCTACCTTGCCGAGAAGACCGGCCATCTGCTGCCGTCCGATGTGAAGAAGCGCTCCGAGGTCATCCAGTGGCTGATGTTTCAGATGGGCGGCATCGGTCCAATGCAGGGACAAGCCAACGTCTTCTTCCGCTACGCACCGGAGAAGATCCCCTACGCCATCGAGCGCTACCAGAAGGAGACCGCGCGCTTGTACCACGTGCTCGACCAACGTCTGGCGGACCATGAGTATCTTGCCGGCGACTACTCGATTGCCGACATCGCCACCTGGCCGTGGGTGCGCATCCACGCCTGGGCGGGTGTCGAGACCGAAGGCATGCCAAACCTGCGGCGCTGGCTCGACGCCATGGCGGCGCGGCCGGCGTGCATCAAGGGCGTGCAGGTGCCCTCGCCGACTGACGCCGGCCAGGACATGCAGAGGTGGATTGAGAAATTCCGCGCCGGGAAGGTGTGAGAAAGTGATCAGTAATCAGTGATCGGTAGTCATCAGTCGTCAGCAACCTGCAACCGGAAGGGCGATTCCCTTTACTGATCACTCGATCACTGATCACTGCATTCAATCCTTCAGCTCGATGATGATCTCGCGAAAGCGTGTGTCGCTGCGATTGACGGCACGCTCGGTGCCCCCGCGCTTGATGTAGAACACCTGGCCCGGCTGGACGCGCCCGTGGAACGTCTCGCCGTTGGGGTGGTCGGCATCGATGCCTGTCCCTTCGAGGATGCAGAGAACATAGTCCATCGTGTGCTGATGGAGGTCCGAGGACGCGCCGGGCTCGAGCAGCATCTCCCAGACTTTTACGCGTTCGTTCTCGAGCAGCACCCGCGTACCGACGCTTCCGAGCTGTGATGTTTGGCTCACGGTGGCCTCCTTTCCCACAGTCCCACCATGGCACACGTGCGCGCCGCAGCGCGAGCCGGCGATGAACCCAGGATCGCGAAGCACGAAAGACCACCTCCGCTTCGTGCTTTCGAGCTTTCGAGGTTTCGTGATTGCACGAACACGGGGCTTGAGCAGCGAGGAAAGGGTTGATAGCTGAGCGCAGAGCTGATCTGGGAGGATGTGATGGAGGCGAAGGTGCTGCGGCTTGTGACTCCACGACGTCAGATCCCGACAGGGACCGCGCGGCGCGCGCTCGCTCCACGGCCGGTCGGTTGGCGCACCACAGACGCTGACGAGATTGCGCTGCGCCGCGAGCGCGCTGGCGTGGAGTCCATGGCGGTCAAGAACCTGCACCCCGCCGAACGGCTGTTCTCGACCTTCGCCGTGCAGTCGCCGAGCGGTTCGCGCTACACGGTGGAAGTGCGTTCGCTGGTCGACTTGGAGAACTCGTGCTCGTGTACCGATTTTCGCACCAACGGTCTGGGGACGTGCAAGCACGTCGAGGCGGTGCTCGCAGCACTGCGGCGAAAACAACCAGCCGCCCGTACCGCCACGCGCTCGCAACGCGCTGAGGTCTTCCTGCGGCGGACCGCCGAGCCGGAGATCGTTCTGGTGCGGCCAGCCGAGCCCATGCTGCCAGTGGAGACGGACGATCTCCTGGTCCGCTACTTCGACGAAGGCGGACGCCTGCGTGGCGATCCGGCCGAAGCGATTCCGTCGCTGCTGCGCGCGCTCGACGCTGCGGGCGACCAGGTGCGTGTCAGCCGCGAGGTCGTCGAGTGGGCCGCGGAGCGTGGGCGCCGCGCCGCCCGTGAGGTGGAACGCCAGGCATTTCTGGATCACGTGCGCGGCGGACGCCGCTCCATCGATGTGCTGAAACTGCCGCTCTACCCGTACCAAGTCGAGGGCATGCTGCACCTCGCCTTCGGTGAGCGCGCGCTGCTCGGCGACGAGATGGGCCTTGGCAAGACAGTGCAGGCCGTGGGCGCAGCCGTCTTGCTCAAAGAGTTGCGCGGCGTCGAGCGCGTGCTGGTGGTCTGCCCCGTGTCGCTGAAGGCAGAGTGGGAGGAGCAGATCACCAAGTTCACCGAGTCGCCACTGCAGTTCGTCGAGGGCGCGAAGCCGCACCGATTGGCCTGCTACGACGCGCCGGCGTTCTTCACGATTGCCAACTACGAGCAGGTGGTGCGGGACGTCACCGAGATCAACCAGCGGCTGCGACCCGACATTGTGATTCTCGACGAGGCGCAGCGCATCAAGAACTGGAACACGCAGACCGCCCGCATCCTCAAACGGCTGGAGAGCCGCTACGCCTTCCTGTTGACCGGCACGCCGATCGAGAATCGCATCGACGAGATCTATTCGATCGTCGAGTTTCTCGACCCGCAGATCTTCGGGCCGCTGTTCCGCTTCAACCGTGAGTTTTATGATCTCGACGAGCGCGGCCGCCCCGCCGGCTACCGCAACCTCGACGAGCTGCGCCGCCGCCTGCGGCCGCTGCTGTTGCGGCGGCGCAAGGACCAGATCGAGCAACAGCTCCCGGAGCGCGTCGACAACAATTACTTCGTGCCGATGAGCGCCGCGCAGACAGAGCTGTACGATGAGTACAAGGACCGCGTCGCCCGGTTGCTCGGGATGGCCAAGCGCCGGCCGCTGACGCGCGAGGAGCACGAGAAGCTGCAGAAGTGGCTCGCCTGCATGCGCATGCTCTGCGACACGCCGTACATCCTTTCAAAGCAACGCGACTGCCCCAAAGTCCACGAGCTCGAAGCCGTGCTCCAAGACCTCGACGTCGGCCGCACCCGCAAGGCGATCATCTTCTCCGAGTGGGAACGCATGCTGGAGCTGGTGCGCGACCTGGTGCGCGAAATGGGCCTCGGCTTCGCCTGGCACACCGGCTCGGTGCCGCAGGTGAAACGGCGCGACGAGATCCGCCGCTTCAAGACGGACCCCAAGTGCCGGCTCTTCCTCTCTACCGACGCCGGCGGACTCGGGCTCAACCTGCAGGCAGCGAGTGTGGTCATCAATCTCGACTTGCCGTGGAATCCGGCGCGGCTCGAGCAGCGTATCGCCCGCGCTTGGCGCAAGCATCAGACGCGCAGCGTGCACGTGGTGAACTTGATCAGCGAGGGCACGATCGAGCACCAGATGCTGGCGACGCTCGCCGCCAAGCGGCAGCTCGCCGATGGCATTCTGGATGCGCGCGGTGACCTCGCGACTCTGCGCATGCCCACTGCGGCGCGGCAGGGATTCCTCGATCGTCTACGCGGCATCCTCGCCACCGCCGTCGCACCAGCTGCCGCGCCTCTTCCAAAACCCCTCACGCCGATCGACCGATTGCGCGCCCTGCTCGGGGAGAAGGTCGCAGCCAGGCTGCGCGACATTCACATCGTCGGCGCCGTGCCGGGGCAGGCGAGTGCCGCTTTGATCGTCGTTGATGGGGCCGATGGTGCGATGGTCGCGCAGGTCGCTGCCGACTGGCAACGGGTGGCGGAAGAATGTGCCATGCCGAGTGCGGTGGAGGTCATCGACACCCCTACATGGGAGACGCTGCAACGGCTGGCGCGCCGCGGCCTGGTGCCGGCGCTGGCTGTGGCGCAGCAGGCAGGACCTGACGGCGGCGTGGAAGCGGAGGCGCACCGCCGTGAATGCGCTGCTCGCTTGATGGAGGAAGCGAAGCGCAAGGTGAAGATGGCTGGCGTGTTACGTGGCGGTGGCTTCGCCGTGGAGGCGCTCGCGCCGGCTCGTGAAGCCGTGGAGATTGGCGTGCGCGCGACGGCAATCTTCCACGCCCTGCTCGCCGAGGACGACCAAGGCGCAGTGCCCGAGAGCCTCCTGCGCGGCGATCTGTTGGCCCGCGCGTTCATCCACGATGAGGATGTGAACCTGGTGGTGCGGTCGCGGGGCAACGGTGTGGCGGCGATGGAGCCGCGAGATATGGAAGCGCTCATTGACAGCAGCAGCGCGCTCGTGGGCCGCCTCGCCGAGCAGATATGAGCGATGTAGGAGGGCTGCCTGCTGCGATAGTTGCGCTTCGTCGACAACGGCGACGGCACGATCACTGATCAGATACGCCAGCGTGCCGGCGGGCGCAAGGTTGGGGTGATGAGTGACAGTAGCTATGCATCGCTCTTCACGGTCCGCGCATCCGCGGCGGTGTTGAGGTGCGCGACGACCAGACGGATGTGCTCGTAGGGCACCTTGCCGCCGAGATGCTCGAAGATGGGCTTCAGGTAGTTGCTGCCGACATCCTTCACCGCTGCAGCCACCGCGCCGTAGGTGTCGGGATCGAGCCACGGATCGAGTCGCTGCGGGCGGCGGGTTTCGATGAACTCAGCGAGGTAGCCCCACGTCGTACCCAGGGCGCGGCCGGTCGCTGCTGTGACCTGTTCGACACTCGCCCCCTTGGCGAACAGCTCGAAGGCAGCTTGTTTGGTGTCGTTCGGCCTACTGGCGCGCTCGCGCCGCGGGCGGCCGCCCGCGGCGGCGTCGAGCGGCAGGTCGTGGGCGCGACAGTAGGTGGCAATGTGCTCAAGGAAGCGCTGGCCGAGATCGGCCATCTTGCGCTCGCCGACGCCGCGCACGTTGAGAAACGTGGTGCGCGACCCCGGTCGCACCCGCGCCATGTCACGCAACGTCGCGTCGCCGAAGACGACATATGCCGGGACGCGGCGCTCCTCCGCCACCTGACGGCGTAGCTCGCGCAGGCTGTCGAACAGGCCACGGTCGACGCCTTCCCAAGACGCCTCATCAAAGCGGGTCTTGGCGACCTCCGTCTTCGGTTGCAGGAGTTGCACGCTGCGCTGGCCGCGCAGGACCGTCCACGACGCGTCGTTCAGCCGCAGGACCGGACGCTCCTCCGCGGTGCGCTCCAGCAAGCCGTCGTCGATGAGCTGGTAGACCATGTTGGTCAACGCCTTGCGGCTCGTGCCCTGCAGCAGCCCGTAGGTGCTGAGCTGATCGTGCCGCCAGCGCCGCATGCGCTCGGTGTTGGCTCCCAGCAGGATGTCGATGATGTGCTCGGTCCCAAAGCGCTCGCCGGCGCGTGCCACACAGGAGAGGATCTTCTGCGCGATCACCGTGGCATCGGCCAGCCCCTCGACTTCCTGCAGGCAGACGTCGCAGGCCCCGCAGTTCGGCTTGGGATATTCCTGCCCGAAGTACTCCGAGAGCTTGCGGTGCCGGCAGTGCACGCCGCTGCACAGGCGCCGCATGTGCTCGAGCAGCTGGCGCGACGCGCGGATCACATCAGCGGGTGCATCGGCCTCCGCGGCGCTCTTCTCGATGAGCGATTCCCAGCGGATGACATCGGCTGCCGAGTACAGGAGCACGCACTCCGCCTCCAGACCGTCGCGGCCGGCGCGGCCGGTTTCCTGCTGGTAGTGCTCGATCGACTTGGGCATGGCGGCATGGATCACGCAGCGCACGTCGCTGCGGTCGATGCCCATCCCAAACGCCACTGTGGCTGCGACCACGTCGAGCGCCTCCGACGCGAACTGGTCTTGTGTGCGCCGCCGGTCGTCGGCTTCCATGCCGGCATGGTAGAACGCCGCGCGCAGGTCGTTGGCCCGCAGCGTGGCGGCCATCGCTTCGGTGTCCTTGCGGCTGATGCAATAGACGATGGCCGCTTGCTGCGGGTGGCGGCGCAGGACCTGCAGGACCTGGGCATGCGGGTCGATCCGGGGGACGATGCGGTAGACGAGGTTGGGCCGGTCGAAGGTGCCGACCAGCACCACGGGGTTCTGCAGACGCAGCTGCGCGGCGATGTCCGCGCGCACGCGCTCCGTGGCCGTGGCGGTGTAGGCGTGCACGCTGGCGCGCGGGAAGCGCTGCTTCAACTCGGCGAGCTGGCGATATTCCGGCCGGAAGTCGTGACCCCAGTGGCTGATGCAGTGTGCTTCATCGACGGCGAAGGCGCGTACGTTGAGACGCTCGATGAGCTGGAGAAAACGCGGCGTCAGGAGGCGTTCCGGCGCGACGAAGACCAGCCGGTACTTGCCGGCCGTGATGTCCGCTTCGGTCTGGCGGACGGCGTCGAAGGGCATGCCGCTGTAGAGCGCCGCCGCGGCGTAGCCGCACTCCCGCAGCCCGTCGACCTGGTCCTTCATCAACGAGATCAGTGGTGAGACGACGATGTCGGTGCGCTGTGCCAGCTCGGCCGGGACTTGATAGCACAGCGACTTCCCGCCACCCGTGGGCATGACGACCAGCGAGTCGCGCTGTTCGAGGCCGGACCGAATTGCTTGCTCCTGCAGGGGCCGCAGCTCTGAGAACCCCCAGTACCGGCGCACAACCGCAAGGATGTGCTCTGTCGACCACTCTGCTGGCTGCATCATGCTGTGCATATATGTGCGACTTAACTCAATGCACGACTATGGGAACGAGTCAATGAGCAAGTGATGCGATGAATCAATTCGACGATGGCGTGGGTGCGGCGAGCCGCAGTCGCGCCGGCTCACCGTTGAGCAGGAAGGTCGAGCGATCGATGAGCTCTTGCGCCGTGATGCGATCGGCGTTCAGCTCGACGATGTCGGGGACCAGGACGTAAAACGCCAGCGCTTCGGGTTCGCCGTGCCCCTCGTTGAGGTGCGCGCGCAGGTCGGAGAGGTCGCTGTACGGCTTGTGGGTGTAGCTGAGGAGGACGGCGATGCCGTCGGCAGGCACCGACGGCTTGTGAAACTTGCGCAACGTGGCTTCGACGATATCGGTCCAGGCGCGCGTCGAGCGTTCGTGAGGGGCCAGCTCCCGGTCGTTGTAGATGATGCCGGTCTCGAGCTTGAATGCCAGGAAGCGCTTGCCGTTGCGCTCTTCGACGCCGGTTACCGAGATCACTGCTTCGAGCAGCGAGCCGCTGCGCACCGCCTGGCCGAGCAGGTGGCCCTCCATGAGCACCGCGTCGCTACCGTACTTGCGTTGCAGGTCGTGCAGCGCGTCGACAATCTCCTGATGGCTGGTACCCGCCTCGGGCGGTGGCTCCGGCGCGTCGGCGCAGAGCGCGAGTGGTGCGTACCCGAGCGTGATGAGCGCCAGCGCTGCGTACCAACACAGGGAGCGCTGAGGATGGAAGCGGAAGCCGCACATTTGTATTGCCGGGGGGATGATGTCAAACTGACCCACGCTGTGCAACGGACCGCTTCCACAGCCTTGCTGCAGCAGATCCGGCGAACGCTTACACGTGCGGCGCTGCTGAGGCCCGGCGACCGGGTGCTGGTGGCGCTTTCGGGCGGCCCGGACTCTGTGGCCCTGCTGGCGGCGCTGGTGGCATTGTCGCCGGGCCTGGAAATCGAGGTGCGCGCCGCGCACTTCAATCACCACCTGCGTGGTGCGGAGTCGCAGCGTGATCAGCAGTGCGCGCAACGGGTTGCGATGACCCTGGGGGTGCCCTGCGTCGTCGGCGATGCCGTCGCGCTCGCCGGCGCAGCCAATCTGGAAGCCCGCGCACGGCAGCAACGCTATGCGTTCCTCACCGCGGTTGCCGAGGCGGAGGCCTGCACGAAGATCGCCACGGGCCACACGATGGACGACCAGGCGGAGACGCTGCTGATGCGGCTCTTGCGCGGCAGCGGAGCGGACGGCCTGGTTGGCATCCACGCAGCTCGTGACCGCCGGATCGCTCGGCCAATGATCGAGTGTTCCCGGCAACAGGTGCTCGCCTTTCTGAAGGCGCAGGCGCTGCCGTTTTGTGAGGACAGCAGCAATCGCGACCGTCGCTTGCTGCGCAACCGCGTGCGCCATGACGTCCTACCCTTGCTGCGGTCCATCAATCCTCACGTGGTACGCGCTCTCGCATCGACGGCGACGATTGTCGCTGACGAGGTGGGACTGTTGGAGGAAGACGTCCGCGTACGGCTGCCGGTGGAGGCGTCTTGCTTGCCGCTGGCGGTGATTGTGACGGCTCCCCCCGCACTGCGTGGGCGGGTAGTGCGCACGTGGCTACGCGGGCAGCGGGGCGACCTCCGGCGTCTGACGGCAGCGCACGTTCACGCCGTTGTTGACCTCGCCTTTGGCCGGCAGCCCAACGCCAGTGTGCGCTTGCCGGGTGGTGAGCGTGTCGTCCGGCAGTACGACCAACTGCGGTGGGGTCATGATGCGGCACCAGCAGTTGACGAGAAGTGTCATGAACTAGTGGCGGGCTCGGCGGTCTCTCTCGCGTCGGGCTGGTGCATCCGCGCCGAGCTGGTTGAACCCAGGCCGCGACGCCCCGCGGATCTTTGGGAACTCGCCGCAGACGCTGCGGTCGTGTCGACACCGCTGTTGGTGCGCCATGCACGGCCCGGCGACCGCGTACGTCCCCTGGGCATGCGAGGCCACCGCAAGCTGCAGGACATCTTCGTCGATCGCAAGCTGCCGCGCTCGGAACGCTGCTCCGTGCCGGTGGTCGAGGCGGCCGGCGAGATCCTCTGGGTGCCGGGCGTCGTGCGCAGTGGCGCTGCTCTGATCACCCCGGGAACACAATCGAGCCTCCGCTTGATTGCGCAGAAAACGGGCATTGCCGGTAGGTAGGGGCTGTGTTACGGTACGGAACGATCTATTGAGGGAATGGTGAACCAGTTTTCACGCAATGTGGCACTCTGGCTCGTTCTCGGGCTGATGTTCCTGCTGCTCTTCAACCTGTTCAACAAGCAGCAGACCAAGGAGCCGGAGATCATCTTCAGCGACTTCATGGCCGCCGCCGAAAAGGGGGATGTCACCGAGGTGACGATTCAAGGCAGCAACATTCGCGGCAAGTATCACAATGGCGAACGCTTCAAGACCTTCGCTCCCGAAGACCCGGACTTGGTCAAAATCCTGCGCGACAAGGGCGTCAAGATCGCCGCCAAGCCGGAAGAAGGCGACCCGTGGTACGTGGTGCTGTTCGTGCAATGGTTCCCCATGCTGCTGCTGATCGGCGTGTGGATCTTCTTCATGCGGCAGATGCAGGTTGGTGGCGGCAAGGCGATGTCGTTCGGCAAGAGCCGCGCCAAGCTGCTCAGCGAAAACACGCAGAAGGTCACCTTCAACGACGTCTCCGGTATCGATGAGGCGAAGGAGGAGCTGGAGGAGATCATTGCCTTCCTGAAGGACCCGAAGAAGTTTACGAAACTCGGCGGGCGCATACCGAAGGGCGTTCTGCTGGTCGGTTCGCCGGGAACTGGAAAGACCTTGCTTGCGCGGGCCATCGCCGGCGAGGCGGGCGTACCGTTCTTCTCCATCAGCGGTTCCGACTTCGTCGAGATGTTCGTCGGTGTCGGCGCCTCGCGCGTGCGCGACCTTTTCGTGCAAGGCAAGAAGAACGCTCCCTGCATCATCTTCATCGATGAGATCGACGCCGTTGGGCGCCACCGCGGCGCCGGCCTCGGCGGGGGGCACGACGAACGCGAGCAAACGCTCAACCAGTTGCTCGTCGAGATGGACGGCTTCGAAACCAACGAGGGGGTCATCCTGATTGCGGCCACCAACCGGCCCGACGTCCTCGATCCGGCGCTCCTCCGTGCCGGGCGTTTCGACCGGCGCGTGGTTGTTCCGCGGCCGGACGTGAAGGGGCGCGAGGGCATTCTGCGTGTGCACACACGGCGCGTGCCGCTGTCGGATGATGTCGACCTGGCACTGCTGGCACGCGGTACGCCGGGCTTCGCGGGTGCCGATCTCGAGAATCTGGTCAACGAAGGCGCACTGCTGGCGGCGCGGCATGGCAAAGAGCGTGTCGACATGGCCGACTTCGAAGTCGCCAAAGACAAGGTGATGATGGGCGCCGAGCGCAAGAGCATGATCATGAGCCAGGAGGAACGCCGCAACACGGCGTACCACGAGGCCGGTCATGCATTGGTCGCCAAGCTGCTGCCGGGGGCTGACCCGGTGCACAAGGTGTCGATCATCCCGCGCGGCATGGCGCTCGGCGTCACCCAGCAGGTGCCGCTCGATGATCGCCACTCCTACACCCGCGAGTACATTCTCAACAGCCTGACCATCCGCTTCGGCGGGCGCGCGGCGGAGGAGTTGATCCTCGGCCACATCACCACCGGTGCGGCGGACGACATCGAGAAGGCGACGGACTGGGCGCGCAAGATGGTCTGCGAGTGGGGCATGAGCGATAAGCTCGGACCGATGACCTTCGGGAAGAAGGAAGAGCAGATCTTTCTGGGCCGCGACTTTACCCAGCTGCAGGACTACTCGGAGCACACCGCCGTCGAGATTGACACCGAGGTGCGGCGCATCATTGCCGACAGCTACCAGCAAGCGAAGGATCTCCTTGCCACCAACGTCGAGGTGCTGCACAAGATCGCCGAAGCGTTGCTCGATAAAGAGGTGCTCGACGGTGCGGAGATCGACGAGATCATCCGCACCGTCGGCCGCGCCAACGGCTCCACTCCCCTGACGGCGGCGGGTGCTGAAGTCCGCGCCTGAGCGCGACGCCCGCACCAACCACTCGCTCGGCAAACGGGCGCGGGCGGTCATGCCCGCGAGTCTCGAGGTCAACCTCGGAGAGTACGGCGCCCGGCGAACCGAGTTCGTCAGACGCGATCGTGCCCATAGAAACGCCAAGCCTGCGCTGGCAACCAAGGACGGGAAAGGGTAATTCCCCAGAGTAGCCCAACGGAAGAGAGAGTGCCGTGATCCTGTAGATCGCCATCCGCGTGCCCGCCCCATGTTCGAGCTGCTCTCCAACTTCCGCGTTCAGGATGCCCTCGATATCGCGATCATCGCGTTCGTGATCTACCGCATCATCGATCTCATCCGTGGCACGCGCGCCGTGCAGATGCTGATCGGGTTGACCGTGGTGTTCCTCACCTACCTGTCCTCGCAGTACTTCTCGCTGTACACGCTCAACTGGATTCTCGACAATTTCCTCAGCTCGATCCTGCTCGTCATCGTCGTCATCTTCCAGGACGACATTCGTCGTGCCTTGACGCAGGTCGGCACGCGGCCCTTCTTCGGCGTCGAGCCCCGCCTGCACGGACAAGATGTCGAAGAGATCGTGCGGGCCGCCGTGTCCTTGGCAAGCAAACGCATCGGCGCGCTGATTGTGTTGCCGCGCGACGTCGGGCTCAATCAGTACATCGAGGTCGGGGTCTCCCTCGACGCCAAGGTGAGCAAGGAGCTGATCACCAGCATCTTCTTGCCGACGTCACCGATTCACGACGGCGCGCTGATCATTCAGCACGGCCGCATCATTGCCGCTGGCTGCTTTCTGCCGCTCACCACGAATCCCCACGTCAGCAAGACGTTGGGCACCCGGCACCGCGCGGCCATCGGACTCACCGAGGAGACCGACGCGATCGTCGTGGTCATCTCGGAAGAAGAAGGGGCCATCTCCCTCGTGCGTGAAGGCCGTATCACACGCGACGTCGACGCGGGGACACTGCGGACGACGCTGCAGAAACTGCTGCAGGCATGAATTGGTTTGAACGCCTGCAACAGGCCGCGGTGTGGCGCCGCATGCGTGCCGCGCTGCTCGACCCCGACCGCCTGCGCCAGCTGCTGACACGCAATCTCCCGCTGAAGCTGTTGTCGCTGCTGATTGCCTTCAGCCTGTGGTTTTTCGTCAACTTCGGCGAGCGCGACTCCGAGGAATCGCTGAAGGTGCCGCTGGAGCTGCGCAACATCCCGGCGCATCTGATGATTACCAGCCCGCGTGTCGATTTCATCGACCTACGCGTCAGCGGCCCACGCGCCCTCCTGGGTCGGATCGACCGCAACCGCTTGTCGATTGGTCTCGATCTCGGCGGCGTGCGGCCGGGACCGGCCGTGTTCCGGGTTGATCCGGCGTCGCTCAACCTGCCGCGCGGTGTCCAGGCGCTGCGCATCAACCCCTCGCAGATCACTTTGGAGACCGAGCGTGTGAGCCACAAGCCGGTGCCCGTGCGGCTGCGCCTCGGGGGCAAGCTACCCCCCGACCTGCAGGTCGGGGACACGAAGGTGTCGCCGGAGACCGTGCAGATTACCGGGCCCGCGTCGGATGTGCACGATATCGCCGCCGTCAATACCGAACCGCTCGACGTCAGTAGTGCTACCGCGGGTACCATCGAACGTGAGCTGCGCCTCGACCCGGCCGGCGATTATATTTCGTTCAGTGCCAACCGTGTCGCGGCACAGCTGCGCATCGAAGAGGTGCAGACGACGCGCGAGTTCAAAACCGTTCCGGTCGACGTCCACAACGCGGTGACGGCGTACCGCGTGACGCCGGAGCGCGTCCGCCTGAGCGTACGCGGGCCGCGCCGTGTGCTCAACAATCTTGAGCTGCAGCCGGGCGCGGTTTATATCGAGGCCGATGGTGTCCCGCTGGGCCAACACATGGTCAAACTCTCAGTCGATCTGCCGGCCGGAGTGGATGTGGTGTCGTTGGATCCGGACAAGGTGGAGCTCGTGCTCGTGAAGGCGCGGCGCGGAAGCAAGGGGCGCCGCTGATGCCAAAGTGACTCACGTGCGCAAGCTCTTCGGTACTGACGGGATACGGGGTGTTGCCAACGCCGAACCCATCACCTGCGAGACCGCGTTGCGGTTGGGCCGTGCCCTGGCCCACATGTGCAAGCGCACCAGCGCGCGGCCGCAGATCGTCGTCGGCCGTGACACGCGCCTGTCGGGCGACATGCTGGAGCGCGCGCTGACGGCGGGGATCTGTTCCGCCGGCGGCGCGGCGCTGCTGGCCGGCGTGGTGCCTACGCCCGCGGTCGCGTATCTGACACGCACGCTGCAGGCCCACGCCGGTGCGGTCGTCTCCGCATCGCACAACCCCTTCCATGACAATGGCCTCAAATTCTTCGACGCCAGCGGCTTCAAGCTGCCCGATGAGGTGGAGGAGGGCATCGAACGCTATGTCATGGACGGCGCGCCCGCCGCGTTGGCTGCGCCGCCCGATGCCCTTGGGGCGACCGGTAACATTGACGCGGCCACGGCACGGTATATCAACTTTCTCAAATCGCTCGTGCCCGCCGGGTTCACGCTGCGCGGCGTGCGGGTGGCAATCGACGGCGCGCACGGCGCCGGCTATCTGGCGGGACCCGCGTTGTTCCGCGAACTCGGCGCGGACGTGAAGGCGATCGGCGTCGCTCCGGATGGCGTAAACATCAACCACGAGGTCGGCGCCACGCACCCCCAGCGGCTGCAGGAGACGGTGCGCAACGAAGGTGCCCATGTCGGTATTGCCCTCGACGGCGACGCGGACCGGCTCATCCTGGTCGACGAGCACGGTGTGGTCGTCGATGGCGACGAGGTGTTGGCGATTGCCGCCGCCGACATGCTGGCGCGCGGGACGCTCAAGCAGAGGACCGTGGTGGCTACGGTCATGAGCAACCTCGGTCTCGAGGTGGCGCTCCGCGCCCGCGGCGCGCGGCTCGTGCGCGTGCAGGTGGGTGATCGCTACGTCGTCGAGGAGATGCGGCGGCACGGCTACAACCTCGGTGGCGAGCAATCTGGCCACGTGATCTTCCTCGACCACGGAACGACCGGAGACGGTCTCCTGGCGGCGCTGGTCGTGATCCGTCTCATGGTGGAGCGGCAGCAGCCGCTCAGCGAGCTGAAACGTGTCATGAGGCGCTTCCCGCAAGTGCTTGTGAACGTCGCGGTGCACTCGCGCCGAGATCTCGACGGCATCGAGCCGGTGCGACTGACGATGGCGCGCATTCGCGCCGCCTTGAACGATCGCGGGCGGGTGCTCGTGCGCTACTCGGGAACGGAGCCCATGGTGCGTGTCATGGTCGAAGGCGAAGACGGCGACACCGTGCGGACGTACGCCGAAGAGATCGCCGCGGTCATCCGGGCCGAGTTGACGAGTTGAGATGATCAAGCTCGGCGTGAACATCGATCACGTTGCCACCGTACGGCAAGCGCGGCGCACACCCTATCCGAATCTAGTGGCTGCGGCACACGCGGCCGAGCGCGGCGGCGCGGACGGAATCACCGTCCACCTACGGGAAGACCGCCGCCACATTCAAGATCGCGACGTCGACCTCCTGCGCGCCGAAGTCGCCACGAAGCTCAACTTGGAGATGGCGGCGACCGCGGAGATGGTGCGCAAGGCCTGCAGCGTGCGCCCGGCCGACGTGTGCATCGTGCCCGAGAAGCGCGAGGAGTTGACGACCGAAGGCGGCCTCGATGCCGCTGGGCAGCTGGAGGGGCTCGGTCCAGTGGTTGCTCAACTGCGCGCCGCCGGCATCCGCGTCAGCCTGTTCATCGATCCGGAAGCGCCACAGATCGAGGCGGCGCGGCGGTTGCAGGCCGATGCGGTCGAGATCCACACGGGTGCCTACGCCGATGCGGCCAGCGAGGGCGCGCGCGCCGCCGAGTTGCACCGCATCCAGGAGGCGGCGAGCCGCGCGCATGCGGCCGGCTTGATCGTCAACGCCGGCCATGGCCTCACGCTCGACAATGTCACGCCGATCGCCGCGATTCCGCTGATGAACGAGTTGAACATCGGCCACAGCATCGTGGCTGATGCGATCTTCGTCGGAATCGAGGAGGCGGTGCGGCGCCTGAAGACGCGGATGCTCGCGGCACGCAGCCGGTGAGGGTTTCCGATAAGAACGGAAATGGATAACCGGAAACACGAAACCGGGAACCGGAAACCGGTCCATTGGCCGGTTTTCTATTTCCGGTTTTCGGTTTCCTGTTTTTCATTCTCTTCCTGTTTGGTTCCGGCTCTACCGGGTTAGGCCGCTGTCGATGATCCTCGTCACCGCCGCGGAAATGCGCCGTCTCGATGCGCTCACCATCGAACGGTACGGCACCCCAGGGCACGTACTCATGGAACGTGCGGGCGCGGGAGCGACGGCGGTCCTGCTGGCACAGTTTCCACATGTCCGCCGGCGGGGCGTCGTCATCGTGGCGGGGAAAGGCAACAACGGCGGTGACGGCTTCGTCATTGCCCGCTGGTTGCGGCGCAAGGGCGTGAAGGCGGAGGTGGTCCTGCTGGGGAAGCCGCAAGACGTCAAGGGCGACGCGGCGCGCATGCTCGCCATGCTCAAGCGTGCGCGCGTGCCGCTGACGGAAGCCCGCGCGGCGCGCGAGGTGGCCAAACTGCCCGAGCGCTTTACTGGCGCGGCACTGTTGGTCGACGCCGTATTCGGAACGGGTCTCAACGCCGACGTGCAGGGGCTGGCGGCTGACGTGTTGCATTTGATGAACACCTGCGGTGTTCCGATTTTCGCGGTGGACATTCCCTCCGGCCTCGATGCCGACCGCGGCGCCCCGCTCGGCGTGGCGATCCAGGCGGAGGCGACGGCAACCTTCGGCTTCGCGAAAATCGGCCAGGTCGTCTACCCGGGGGTAGACCACGTCGGCGCGCTGGCGGTTGTGGACATCGGCATCGCAGATGAAGCAGTCGCCGAAGTTCGGCCACGGACGCGATTGCTCGATGCCGACGAAGTGCGGCCGCTCGTACCTGTGCGTGCTGCCGAATCGCACAAGGGCTCGTGCGGTCACGTGCTCATCTTCGCCGGTTCGCGTGGCCACACCGGTGCGGCGCGCCTGGCGGCGTACGCAGCCTGTCGCTCTGGTGCCGGTCTGACGACCCTGGCGGGCCCTGCATCGTTGAACGCGATCTTTGCCTCGGGGGTGCCTGAAGCCATGACGGCTTGTCTCGACGATGTTGACGGATTCGTGCGCTTCGATGAAGCCCAGGTGCGGGCGTTGCTCGAAGGCAAGACGGCAATCATCCTCGGTCCCGGCCTTGGTACCCACGAGGATGCACGCAAACTCGTGCGCTTCGTGCTCCGCGAAGTGGCGTTGCCGACCGTCGTCGACGCCGACGCTCTGACGTGCATCGCCGGGGATAGCGGGATGCTCACCGGCGCCCGCGCACAGACGATCCTCACCCCGCATCCCGGCGAGATGGCGCGCCTGTTGGGCAGCGACTCGGCTGCGGTCCAGGCTGATCGAATTGCAACCGCGTGCGGCTACGCAGCACGCTACCAGTGCGTGGTGGTTCTGAAGGGAGCGCGCAGCGTCATTGCCGCACCCGATGAATCACTGTGGATCAACTCAACCGGCAACCCGGGCATGGCCTCCGGCGGTATGGGCGACGCGCTGTCCGGCATTCTCGGTGCGCTGCTCGCGCAGGGGTTGTCACCCGCCGAAGCGGCGTGCCTCGGCGTGTATGTGCATGGCGAAGTTGCCGACCACGTTGCCGCAGTCCGCGGCCAGATCGGCCTGCTGGCGTCCGACATTATCGATGGGGTTTCCGCAGGCTTCAGTCGCCTGCGTTTGTAGGCCAATGGCACGTTGACGCAGCGCGGAAGTGTCTGGTACCCAAGCTGTACCCAAATGCCGGAGGTGTGAGGATGCGAAGGATTGCACTCATTGGTTTGCTACTCGGTGCGGCGGCGTGCAGGCACGCTGCACCGCCCGGATTGCTGCAGGAGTACCAGAGCCGCAGTCTGATGACGTGCTGCAACATTCACTACGAGGGGGACGAGGTCAACGACGCAAACTACTTCGTGGGCACGACCATCCCGGCGGGGACGCCGGTACAGGTGCTGGCCATGACGGGCAACTCCGTGACGTTCACGGCCGCCGGAAAGAAGCTGACCCTCGTGCAGAGCTACGGCAGGGATCAGGAATCACTCCAGCAGTACCTCAGTAAGGTGCTGGTGTCCGATGACCCGAAGGCCAAGCTGGCGACCTTTTCGCGCTCCGCGCAGCAGGCCATTCGGGACGGACGCGTCGAGAAGGGGATGACCAAAGAGCAGGTCATCATGTCGCTCGGCTATCCACCCACGCACCGCACGGCGTCGACGACTTCGAACGAGTGGACCTACTGGTACAACCGCTGGGTCACCTACAAGGTGCAGTTCGACGACCAGGGGCGGGTTGCGAACGTCATTGGCCGCCCGGCACCGACGCAGGATCAACCCATTCAGCCGGATACGACCCCCGTGCCCAAGGCGCCGGCGCATGGGAAGAAACACAAGTAGCGCCGAGCGCGCGTGCATGTTAGCAACATCTGCATGAGTCTGTCCTCCGTTCCGGCTCAGCTAGGGCAGAATCTGCGCTTCGACGGGCTGTGGTGGCGCAAGTTCGCCTACCTGGGATGTGTGTACGGGCCGGAGTGGTGGAAACGCTACTCACCGCCGGCGATTGCGGCGATCATCTTCGCGCTCGTCGGGCGCAACCGGCGCGGCGCCATCGCCAACATGGAGCGCATTCTCGACGGTGGCAGCGCCGGTGCCACGCGCGCGGCGCTGCAGATGTTCGTGCAATTCGCGCACTGCATGACCGAGACGATGGAGTTCTACGGCCCGCGTCCGCAGCCGATCCGGCTGGACCAGCCGTTGCGGGATGATCTCGTGATGGCGCTGCGTGACGGGCGCGGCGCGGTGGTGGTCACCGGACACTTCGGCAACTGGGACGTCGCCGCCAAGACACTGCGGGAGTACGGACGGCCGATCAACGTTGTCATGGCGCGGGAGGTCAACGCCACCACGCACGAGTACGTACGTGCGGCGCGCGAGCGAGCCGGGGTGCGTGTGATCTACTCCGACACGTCCGTCTTCTCGTCGCTCAACATGATCCGCGCGTTGCAGCGCAACGAGATCGTGGCCATTCAGCTCGATCGGGCCCTCGGAGCCGGGGGCGCGCGCATGGTGCCGTTCTTCGGCGCGCCGGCGCCGTTTCCCTCCGGGCCGTTCGTGCTGGCGCGCCTCGCGCGCGCGCCGCTGATTCCCGTGTTCATCCCGCGCCTCGGGACGCGGCACTACGCCATACGCGTCTGCGGCCGCTTCCAGGTGACGCGCGAGGCGCGCGACGCTCGGGTCCTCGACCGGACCATGGCGGACGTTGTCGGCACCTTCGAGGCCGTGGTGCGCAAGTTCCCGCGGCAGTGGTTTCAGTTCACACGGTTCTGGCCGGCGCAGGGCGATCTCGTCGCCGCGCCGGTGCACACGCACGAGCAGCCGGCGGAACGAATGCGTGTACGGCGGTGAGCATGGCCGACGTCGACGTCGTCGTCATCGGTGGCGGACCGGCCGGCGCCTGCGCAGCGGGTTTTCTCGCGCAGGCCGGCCTGCAGGTGCTGCTGTTTGAGAAGGAGCACTTTCCGCGCTACCACATCGGAGAATCCTTGCTGTCGGCGACGCTGCCCATTCTGGAGGCGCTCGGCGTCATGCCCGCAATCGAGCGCGCCGGTTTCGTCCGCAAGCCCGGTGGCACCTTCGTGTGGGGGCGCGCCGCGGAACCGTGGAGTTTCTTTTTCCGCGAAGATCCAGGCGGGCGGCCGCATGCGTATCACGTGCTGCGCTCGCAGTTCGACGACATCCTGCTGCGCCACGCCGCGGGACTTGGAGTCGACGTGCGCGAGGGCCATCGCGTTCGAGAGGTGGCGCGCAACGGCCTGACGCGTGTCACGGCGGTTGACGAACTCGGCGCGACGGTTGCGGCAGACGCACGCTACGTGATCGACGCCAGCGGCCAGCAAGCGCTGCTTGGGTGTCGGGATCGCCTGCGCGAGTTCAATCCGTTCTTCAAGAACCTGGCGGTGTTCGGCTACTACGCCGGGGCCGAACGGTTGAGCGGTGCGGTCGAAGGCAACATCCTGTCGGCGGCGTTCGGCGAGGGCTGGTTCTGGTTCATCCCCCTGCACGACGGGACGACGAGCGTGGGAGCTGTGGTCGACGCGAAACGCTTCGCCAGCGAGGCGGCCGGTGATCCGTCGGTACTGTACCACCGCCTGGTGGCGGCGTGTGCGCCGATCGCCGCCCGCGTCGGCAACGCCGAGTTGGTTTCACCGATCCGCGTGATCCGGGACTACTCGTACTGCAGCCAGCGCTTCTATGGGCCGGGCTATTTGCTCACCGGTGACGCGGCCTGCTTCATCGATCCGGTGTTCTCCACGGGAGTACAACTCGCGTGCTTGTCAGGGTACCTGGCGTCCCGCGCGGTGGGTGCGATCCTCGGCGGGGTCGATGAGCAAGCCGAACAAGAGCGCTACGATGCACGCTACCGCGCCGCCTTCGAGCGCTACTTGCACTTCCTCTACTTCTTCTACGACCACCACAGCGATCCCGAATCGTATTTCTGGACCGCGCGCAAGGTGCTCAACCCGAGCACGGCGATGGAGGCGCGCACGGCGTTCGTGCGGCTCATGTCGGGCGGCGGCGACATCCTCGGAGGGGATGCGGCTCTCGAGCGCGAACTCGCAGCACGCCATGCACGCATGCAGAACGCCACGCACCGCGGGCGCTTCGCCGCCGCGCCCGGTGCCGACCTGTTCCGCGTGCGCGGCACGCTGACGCAGATGCGAAAAGGAAGTGATCAGTAATCAGTGATCGGTCGCTAGATGACCGGATCACGCGGGTGAGCGCCGATCACGCGACCTAGGTCTGGTAGCACCGGTCTCGAAGACGTAGCTCTGTGAGCCGTTGGTGATTTCGCAGGAACAGATCTGGTGACAGTCGGATGACTGAAGGAGGGTCTGACCATGCCCAGCAAAGAGCCATCGATACTCCGGTCCGATCATCTGGACCGCCGCAGCTTCCTCAAGATCACAAGCATCGCGACTGCCGCGACTGTCGTTGGTGCCGCTCCTGCCGGCCGCGTTGCGTATGCCGCCGCACTTACCAAAGCGCAGCGCGAGAAACTGACGCCCGACGACATCATCGCGCTCATGAAGAATGGCAATCAGCGCTTCCGACTCGGAAAGGAATCGCCGCACGACTACCTGGCCCAGCAGAAGGTGAGCGCCAAGGGGCAGTATCCCGCAGCGGTGATCCTGAGCTGCATCGATTCCCGTGCGCCCGCCGAGACGATCATGGATTTGGGCATCGGCGATTGCTTCAATGCACGCGTGGCCGGAAACATCGCCAACGACGACATCCTCGGCAGCATGGAATTTGCGTGCAAGGTCGCCGGTGCGAAGGTGGTGCTCGTCATGGGGCACACGGCGTGCGGTGCGATCAAAGGCGCGATCGACAATGTGCAGCTCGGAAATCTCACGGGCCTGCTCGCCAAGATCCGGCCGGCAGTGGAGGCAACGCAATATCGGGGCGAGCGCTCGTCCAAGAACTATGGTTTTGTGGATGCCGTGGCACGCAAGAACGTCGAGTTGACCATGGCAGATATCCACCGGCGCAGTGCCATCCTCGCCGATATGGAAACCTCGGGTGCGATCAAGATGGCCGGCGCGATATACAACCTCGAAACAGGAATGGTCGATTTTTTCGGTTGAGGCCGTATAGCGCATCGACTAGTGGCCAATCTTCTTTTGTCGTGACGGCCCGCTGAGCGGCACGGACGCATCGACGGGCGGCCGCGCTTCTTCGAGCCCCTGCCCGATAAGGAAATCGAAACCTGGGAGCGCTGAGGCGTGCGCGTCCTCCTCGATAGCGGGGGGCGGATTCGTGTCTGCTCCAGGCCGCCGCTGGCCGCGATCTCATCGTTCTTCGTCGACAGAGCGGCCGGGGTCGGCCATTACCATCGCCAGTGGGTGCGTCTCAGCGCGCTCTGACCTCCCATGCGGGGTCGACGATCGCGTTGCGGAACTCCGACAGGAGGCGCCGGTTGTCGAGGTAGCGCCAGGGGTGGAAGTCGCGCCGATGGTAGGCGGCGACGGCGCGCCATCGACCGCGCAGCATCCCGCCGCGCCCGAAGACAAAACGGATGAGGCCTCGCCACGCGCCGAGGTCGTGCGCCGCGCCGGCGCTGGCGAGAATGCGGTGACAGACCGATGGGAGCGCGAGGGCGAGGAGGACGACGGCGATCCACAGCCCGGTGAGGCGGACGGCGTACGTATAGAGCCCGTGACCGCGTGCCGCGTGGAACACCTCGAAGAGCACCGCCTTGTGCTCCACCTCCTCGTAGCCGTGCCAGCGGAACAGCCGGGCGATGCGCGGGTCGACGCCGTCGAGCAGCTGCGGCCGCGAGAGGAGCGCGTTGCCGATCTCGCCGAGAAAGTGCTCGCCCGCCATGGCGACCGCGCTGCGGAGATCGCTCGAGGTCCAGTCGACGATCGCGAGCCAGCGCAGCGCGGAATCCGCAATCGGCTCGACCGGCACATCCCACCGCATGAGCAGCCGGTTGAATGCCGCGTGCATGCCGGCGTGGGCGGCCTCCTGGCGGAGGAAGGCGTCGCCTTCGGCGCGCCGCGCCGCGTCGGCGACACGTAGCAGCAGACGGCGCGCGTCGTCGATGAAGAAGCCCTCCACCACCGGCGCCAGCGCCGAGAGCGCCTCGAGAAACGCCGTGGGCCCGATGCCGCCCGGATGCCAGGCGCGCGGCACTTCGTGCTCAAGGCCCTCGAAGTCGAAGCCGGGCCGCCGCGGGGTGACCGTGATGCGCAGCTTGCGGGTGGAGGTCGGATCCGCCGTGCGATCGTTGCGTTCGTTGAGACTGTCCGGGCGCATCAACGCACCACACCCTAGCGACTTGTTGGTGCGGCCGCGAGGTCTGGCTTGGCCTCGACCATCGCCCGGCGCAACGCTTCGCAGTGGGTAGCGTGCGGTGCTGGTGCTAGTGTTTTGCGACGAGATGGATCGGCAGGAGGAGATCGACATGCCCGCAGGCAACGATGAGATCGCCCGACAAAGCGTGTACTTCGGTGATGCAGCCGGCATTCGCACCTGAAGTATCCACGAAAGTTCCCGCAGCTGTTTGTCGCCGTCAACGCCGCTGCGGGGTTCGGGCTGTATCGCACCAACACGGGTCGATGAACAAGGTGGCGGACACCTACGGCCCGGCGCAGCGTGCCGTCAACAGGCGCGTGAAGCGGGCGCTGGGTCGGCATGGCGTCCTCGCTCCAGGCACATCCGGCGTCCAAGGGGGGACGTGAACCCCCGCGGGTTTCACCTCATGGGATCTCGGTTACTCTCCCTGATCACTGATAACCAATCCGGTCTCAACTAATCGTCGCCCACGCATTCTCGTGACTGCGCAGGTACCGATTCACCTTGAGGTTGGCGACCAGGTAGGCGAGCGTTTCAAGGTAGCTGCCCGGCGGCGGGGGGAACAGGCGCTTGGCGATGGCGCGGGTCGAGTAGAAGCCTTCGTAGACATACTTGAAGCCCTGCATCATCTCATCGCCGGTCATGTTGGCCGGACGAACCAGCGGGCTGCCGTAGTCGTAGCGCCCCCAGTCCTGAACCAGAATGCGCCCCGCCGCAGCCATGTCGTCGTAGTACCTCGTGCCGGGATACGGGCACGGGGTGAACAGCTTGAGGAACGAGATCTTGTTGTCGATCAGAAACTCGAGCGAGCGCCGAAACACGTCGACCGTATCGCCATCGAGCCCGACCATGAGCAGCGCGATCACCTGGATGCCTTTCTTGCGGATGGCGGCGAGGTCGCGGTCGAACCGCTTGGGGAGATTGAAGCCCTTGCCGACCGAATCCAGGCTGGCTTCGTTGATGCTCTCCAAGCCGATCGACAAGCTGACGCAGCCGCTGCGCGCGGCCAGTTCGAGGAGCTCGGGATCGCGTGCGATGTTGATGGTGCTCTGGCTGGCCCACTTGAGCTGCAGCGGGATCATGGCGCGAAACAGTTCCTTGGCCGGCTCGGGGTGCGCGATCGGATTATCGTCGAGGAAGAGGATGCGATTGGCGCCGAGTGACTTGATCGTCCGCAGGTCCTCGATGACCTCCTCGACCGGCCGGGTGCGGAAGCTGCGTTGATAGTACGTTTGCACGGCGCAGTACTCGCACGGGTGTGGGCAGCCGCGGGAGAACAGCACCGGCCAATGGAAGTACATGCGATAGAGCCAGCTCGATGTGAACGCTTCGTACTTCAGCAGCGGCAGCGTGGTGTAGTCGATGCGCGGCAGTCCGCGCAGGCTGTGCCACTTGCCGGCGCGGTAGATGCCGCGGCTGCGTCCCTCGCAGAAGTCGGCGAGCAGTTGCGGCCACACCTCCTCGGCCTCACCGGCAACCACCGCGTCGGCATGCTTCAGCGATGCCTCGGCGGTCAACGTCACCCAGGTGCCGCCGAGCACGACGCGGCGGCCGCGGCTGCGGAAGTGGTCGGCGAGATCATAGGCACGCTTGATCTGCGGGCCCATCGCGGTGATGCCGACGACGTCGCACTCGCGTTGCAGATCGACGTCGTAGAATAGCTCGTCGACGAAGGAGACCTCGTGCCCCGGCGGCGTGAGTGCCTTCAGGTAGGGCAGGGTGATGCCACTGGTCCAGTAGCGCGTCGTTTTGTGGAGCGACCCATCGGCATTGTAGTGGGTCGGCGAGATCAGATATATGCGCATGCCTGCACCGAGTTAGCGCGTGATTGTGAGTGACGCAATGGTCGAATTGCGGCGAATCGGGCGCACACGCTTTTGCGGCTCTCGCTCACGTGCTATGCCTCGAGCCGTGAGTGAGGTCATCGTCCATTGCATTCCAACGATTCCACCCAGTCCGTCCCGTTTGCGCTGCGCCCACCGATAGAAGTCTCCCGGCCCCGCATCTTCGTCAACCGGCTGCTCTTCCGCGGCATGCTCTTCACCATGGGAGCGATTGCCGTGGTGATGTATCGGCTCATCCGCGACAAGAACGTCACCTGGCGCTTTGCTAAGGCGCAGGCGCGCAACCTCGTGCGGCTGTGCGGCGTGCGGGTGCACGTGCGCGGTCTCGAATATCTGGGGACCGGGCCGTACATGTTTACCCCCAACCATCAGAGCCATTTCGACATCGCCATGCTGCTCGGCTACCTGCCTGGCAACAACCGCTTCGCCGCGAAAAAGGAGATGTTCGACGAACCGATCCTGGGGGCGGTGCTGCGGACGATGGGCATGATTCCCATCGACCGGGACAACCCCCTGGAGGCGATCCAGCTACTCAACGATTTGAAGCTCGATCAATTCTCCACCGTCATTTTCCCGGAAGGCACACGCAGCCGTGACGGCAATTTGCTGCCCTTCAAGAAGGGACCATTCGTTGCCGCGATCCATCTCGGCGTGCCGATCGTGCCGGTGGTGTGCAAGGGCACCAGCCGCGTCATGCCGAAGGGGAAGTATCTCTCGATCCTTCCGGGCGAGGTTGAGATGGTCGTCCTCGAACCGATCAGCACCCGCGGCATGACGTACGACGACCGCGACCGCTTGCGCGACCTGGTACGTGAGCGAATTGCTCGAGAGTTGGAACAGTGAGGCGTGGCGGAGCGGACCGGCGCCACTGCTGAGGCGCCGGTCATGTGACGCAACCGGTGCCGTCAACGCACTCCGTTGACTCTTCGCCGGTCTCAGCTAGCAATGCGTCGGACTTGGCAGCCCGCGGCGACCAATAGGATCGGGCCATAGAAAAGACGCCGGCTGCAGCCCTTGGAACTCGCGCGCAGAATGGCTGAGACCGCGGTGCTGATCCCGGCGCTGAACTGTGGTGCGACCATTGGCGCGGTCGTCAGCGGCGCGCGCCGCCACGTGGCAGATGTCCTCGTCGTCAGCGACGGCTCGGCTGACACCACCGTCGCGGAGGCCGTGGCAGCGGGCGCGCAGGTCGTCGAGCACGACCGTCCACGCGGAAAGGGCGCCGCGTTGCTGACGGGGATGCGCACGCTGGCGGCGCAGGGTGTGCGCCGCGTGCTGACGATGGACGGTGACGGCCAGCATCTGGCCAACGAGATTCCCGTCCTTCTTGACGCGGCAGACGCGATGCCCGGGCGACTGGTCATCGGCGCGCGACGGTGGGCGGAGGTGTCGGCGGCCCCCATCAAGCTGTTCGGGAACCGCTTTGCGAACCGTTGGGTCGAGATCGCCTGCGGGCAGGCACTGCCGGACACACAATCGGGCTTTCGCGTCTATCCGTTGCGCGAGACGCTGGCCTTACGCGTACGCGCGCGCCACTTCGCCTTCGAGACGGAGGTGCTCATCCGCGCGGTGCGTGCCGGCATGCAGATTCACTGCGTGCCGGTACGGGTGTACTACCCGCCGATCACGGAGCGCACGAGCCACTATCGCGGTTTCGTCGATACCGTGCGGATCATCGGCGTCGTTGTCGGCCTGATTCTGCGCGTCTGGTAGAGGCGGCGCTACTGCAACTCGCCGAGGACCCACGCGGCGGTATCCTCCGGCAACTCGGGGATTCGCTGCATGAACTCCTCCAGGTTCTCACCCACCAGGTTGGCGCTGAGGTTGTCGCGCAGGAAATCGTGAAAGCGGCTCGCAACCCGCTGGCTGAGCAAACCGCAGCGGCGCAGCGTCGGGATGACGAAGCCTTGCACGGGGCCGAGACGCCGGCCGCCCGGCATGTTGCGGGTGAGTTCGTCGCGCTCGGCGCGCAATGAGGTCAACAACGCGACGCCGTCGATGCCGCCCTCCGCCCAGATCTTCAGGACGGACGCCAGAAAGGTCTGCTGGTTGCGTTGGTCGATCAAGCTGCGCGCCGCTTCGAGGGCAAAGTCTTCGAGCTCTTCGCGTTGGGCGTCGCTCAGGCACGGCACGCAGCGCTCGATATATTGGACCCCGTACGCGTGGTGGCGTGACTCGTCGCGGGCAACGTACGTCAGCAGATCCTTCAGCAGCGGTTCCTGCGTCAGGTTGCGCATCTCGCGAAAGCTGTAGAGCGCCAGTCCCTCGACGACGATCTGCATGCCCACCAGCTTCTTCATCCAGTCGGCGGTCTGCAGCGTGGCATCGAGGATGGTTTTCAATGCCGGCGCGATCGGTCGGACTTCATCGAGCTTGTTGATGTACTTCGCAAACACGTCGACGTGCCGTGCCTCGTCCATGGTCTGCGTGGCGGCGTAGAACTTGGCGTCCGTGTGGGGTACGGCGTTGACCAGCTGTGCCGCGACCATGAGCGCACCCTGCTCGCCGTGCAGGAAGTTGCTCAGCCGGAAGCTTGCCGTCGAGCGCGTCATCTCCCACTTCTGCTCTGCGGAGAGCGATTTGAAGTAGGAGGTTTGCTCGATCGGCAGCGCGGCGCCCAGGGGCGTGGCCGAGAACTTCTCATGGTCGATCGGCCGTTCCCAATCGATCTCCCGATCGGCAATCCATTGCGCCTCCGTCGCCTTTACGTACAACCGCCGTAGCTCTTCCACCTCCGGATCGTAGTTCCACTGGTAGATGACCTTCATCGCCGTATCGAGATCGGGTTCCTGCGTGCGGGTCATTACGGTGAAATCACTCATGACGTTACTCCTTGGTCAGCTGTCACATCTGGCGGTCAGGAGCCGACGCGACGATCAGCCGGCGTCGCTGGAATCATCGGGTCCGCCCTGGCCGGTGGTCGATGGTGTGCCGTCAGACGTTGAAGGTCTGGCTGTCGGTGTGGCGGGCGCGACCGCCGTGACCGCCGTGGGTTCCGGTGCCGGTGGCCTGGCCTGCGGCTGGTCGGCCGGTGGCCGTTGCGTGTCGCGCAGGTGCTGCGCTTCCTCAAGCGCATTGAATCGTTGCTCCAGGCTCTTGAAGGTCGCGGTCATCTGGTCCGCCAGCTTCTGGAATTGCTCGAGTTGCTTGTCCGCGCGCTCCTTGGCCTCGGTAGCGGTTTCGAGCCTGCGGGTGAGCTCGATGACCTGCGCGTTGGTCGCCAAACCCGTATCCATCGTGCGTGCCGGCAGCATGAGCATGCCGACCAAAACCCCGCCAAGCACGCCGACGACCAGCCCGAGAATGAGTCCGGCGCTAAACCGTAAACGCAACATGACCACCTACCATCGTCGCAAGCTGACATAAAGGGTAGCGCGCCGCAACGCCAGCAAGTTGCGAGCTGCCGTTGATTCCAGATTCCTCCCGACCGGCCAGATCAGGAGCGCAACAGCTGCCGCATAGTCACCGCGTTGCGGACGCCATAGTCGGCGTAGCAGTTGTTGAAGATCACGTAAGCCACGCGCGGTTCCACCCCCGGGCGGGTCGAACGCAGACCTTGGATCGCCGCGGCACAGTCGTGCAATTCGCGGTCCGAATAGAGGTATTTGAAGCGCTGCGCGGCTGATGCGGCATGTTGGAACCACGCTCGCCGGTTGCGCCCGTGCAGCCGCACGTAGGCAATAGCAGCGGTGGCCAGGAAAGGCGGTCGGACGATGCTGGGGGCCTCGGGTGCATCGACGCACACCAGCGACAGACCACGCTCGGTGAGGAAATCGAGTGTGCGTGCGCCGTGACCGTTGAACCAACTGGTGTGGCGGAACTCAATCGCCAGTTGATCGTTCGGCAGGCGCGCTCGGCAGAAGTCGATATAGGCTTCGTGCGCCGCGCTGGCCACGAACCACGGGGGGAACTGGAACAGAATGCACCCCAGCCTGCCGGCGTTGCGCAGCGGCGCGAGCGCGCCGCGAAACATCTCGAACGACAGCTCCAGCAGCCGTTCAGGCGGATGACTCAGCCGCGGTTGGCGCAGGGCCTCGGCCGACAGCAGGGCCTTCAGCGGCACCGGCAAGGCCCGCGTTTCGGCTGGATGCTGCGTGAGCAGGGCGTAGGCCTTGATGTTGAAGTGGAAGCCTTCGGGCGTGCGCTCGGCCCACAGCACGGCGTTGCGTTCTGCCGGCAGAGCATAGTAAGTGGAGTCCACTTCGACGCTATCGAAATGCTGTGCATAGAATCGCAAGCGTGCTTCAGCGGTCCTGGCTGTTCGCGGGTAGAATCCTGCTGCCAGCAAGCTTGGATCGGTCCACGACGCGGTGCCGACACGATATTCGGGATGTACGTGTGTCACCGCGTCAGAGACTACCAGACCGCTGCGACACCGGCGACGGAACAGCTTCGCCGCCGGCGTGGCAGCGGACGAGTTGAACGATGAGTACGGCGGTGTGCGGGCTGGCAGCCGAGACCAAAGTGGAAACGCCCGAAGGCGCGATGGCGATCCGCAGCGTGGCCGGCAAGTCGATCGCGGTCTTCAGCCGCGAGCCGACCGGCCGCGTCCGCTTCCGGATGATGCAGAACGTGCGCAAGGTGGCCGAGCAGCAGCCGGTACTGCAGCTGACCCTGGAAAATGGCCAGTCCTTCCGCGTTGCACCGCAGCAGGTACTGTTCAAGAAAGGCCTGGTCGAGTGTCGCGCCGACGCGCTGCAAGTGGGCGACGCGCTGGAGCCGGCTTTTGCATATCCCGATGGGTATCGGTTCAGCAGTGACACCGAGGCTGCCGGGCGCATGTCCGACGCCAGCTTGCACGTCACCCGCATCGAGCCCGCAGGCAACGCCGACCTCTATAGCCTCGGCGTCAACCAAACCGGCAGCTTCTTCCTCAGTGCCGGCATTCTCTGCAAAGCGGAAAGTTGAAAGCTCAAGCTGAAAGCCAGAACGGCCGGGGGAGATACACCATGGTCTGGCTTTGAGCTTTGCCTTTCGACTTGGCCTGGTTTTATTTTCCGTACGACCCGCCGACGTGGTCGTAGGGATCAATGCCCTCGGCCAACTCCCGTTTGTACTTCAGCTGATCGATGTAGTGCTCCAGGCCGTCGACCAGGTATTCGAGAAAGTCGCGCGTCGACAGAATGCCCACGGGCGTGCCGCCGCGGACGACGGGGAGGTGACGGAACTTCTTCTGGCGGAAGACGTCGAGGACCTCCTTCAACGGTGCGCCGACGTCAATGGTGTGCAGCGTGCGGGTAGCGACGTCCCCGACCCGCGTTGCTTGCGGATCACGATTCTCCTGCACGACGCGCGTCAGCAGGTCGCGCTCGGAAAACAGACCGTGCAACACATTGCCCTCGACAACGAGCACCGCGCCGACGCGGTTGCGACTCATCCTTCGTGCGACCTCGGCCACCATTTCATCGGGAGCGGCGGTGACCATCTCGGTGACCATCAAGGCGTCTATGCCGGCCATGTGTGCCTCCTTTTCCGTTTAGCTTGCAGCGTGGGTTGTGGTGGCGTCGCTGGCCCGCATGTCGGGCGGCGGACGGGTGACGATGAGGATTGGCAGCTCTGTAAATTCGGTGACCCGGCGCGTGATGCTGCCGATAAGGATGCGGCGCGCGCCACGACGGCCGTGCTTGCCCATGACGATGAGATCCGCGCTGGATTGCGTCGCTGTGTCGCAGATGACGGCGCAGGGATCGCCTTCGGCGACCACTTCGCGGTGCGGCAGCCCCCGTTCCTCGGCAAGGCGCGTGACGTCGCGCAGATACATGTGCCCCTGCTCGATCAAGCGCTCACGGGCCCGCGCTTCACCGTTTTCCGGAGCAGCATGCGTGAGTTGCCCGACGATCTGATCGTCCACGACGTGCAGGAACACCAGCTCCGATGCGTACGCTTGCGCGATGCGCACGGCGTGCTCGGCGGCATAGCGCGAGAACTCCGAACCGTCGATAGGCACCAAGATTCGGGCAATGTGAATGGGATCAATCATGGCTGACCTCCCATGGCGGATTCGCGCCGCGCCTTCAGGCGCTTCATGTGGAACAACGCCTCACGCTCCTTCTCCTCGAGCGAGCTGTCGATGAAGTGGATGGTATCGCGGTATTGCGGCAGGAAGATGTGCTCCAATGCGTTGACCTTGCGTTGCGTCTTCTGCAACTCGACCGCCAGGCGCCGGCAGGAGACCTCGACCTCCGCGAGGCGCACGAGCGCCGGCAGCAGTTGCCGGACGCGCTGCCGCACCTCCGCCGCCCCGGCGGCTCCCCAACCCGGGGCGGTGACGGGTGCCGGTTGCTCTTCAGCCTCGAGCTCCAGCAGGGGGACGATGACCCCCATCACGCTGCGCTCCCGCACGCGCAGGGTCACCGGTGCCGCCGGAGCGAGTGCCTCCTCTGCGAGCGCCCCGCGCCCCTGGGCGAGCAACGCGGCGCGGAACGCGCCGTACACCTCCGCCAGATGGGCGACCAACTCGCGCCACAAGTGGCCCGCTTCCCGATGGATGTTGACCAACTCCTCGAGCAGCACTTCACGCTTCTGATCAAGCAGCGCGTGTCCGGCCGTGACGAAGCTGAACTGTTCCTTGAGGCGCAGCAGGTTGCTCTTGGTGGCGGGGATGTCAGTGCGGCGCATAGCGCGATTGCCTCCTCACGGGTGGGGATCTGCATCGGCTCCCGGCGGGGGAGAAGCCCCCGGCACGGTCGACGCTGCGGGCGTGCCCCGGTGCTGCTTGATCAGGTCACGCGACAGCCGTGTCAGCTCGCTGTCGGGTAGCGGACCCAACGCCTGCCAGCCGAGATCCAACGTGCCCGCGAAATCCCGGTTTTCGTACATGTCCTGTGCGACGAACTGACGCTCGAAATGCTCGGCGAACTGCAGATAGCGCCGGTTGATCTCCGAGAGTTCCTCGGTGCCGATGATGCTGGCCAGCTGCTGGACCTCGCGGACGCGCGCGTAGGCAGCGTACAGCTGGCTGGCCAGCGGTGAGTGATCATCGCGCGTGCGCCCGCGCCCGATGCCGTCCTCCATCAGCCGTGATAGCGACGGCAGCACGTCGATGGGGGGATAGATGCCGCGGCCGTGCAGGTCGCGCGACAGCACGATTTGACCTTCGGTGATGTAGCCGGTGAGATCGGGAATCGGGTGGGTGATGTCATCGTTGGGCATGGTCAGGATGGGAATCTGCGTGATCGAACCGACACGGTCCTTGATGCGGCCGGCGCGCTCGTAGATCGATGCCAGATCGCTGTACAGATAGCCGGGGTACCCTTTGCGGCTCGGCACCTCGCCCTTGGCAGTTGCGACCTCACGCAGGGCTTCGCAGTAGTTGGTCATGTCGGTGAGGATGACGAGCACGTGCATGCCGAGGTCGAAGGCCAGGAACTCCGCGAACGTCAGCGCGGCGCGCGGCGTCACCAGGCGCTCGACGCTCGGGTCGTCCGCCAGGTTGAGGAAGAGAACGGCGTTGCGGAAGGTGCCGCTCTGCTGAAAGCTGGTTTGGAAGAACTCGGCGACATCGTGATTGACGCCGATTGCGGCGAACACGACGGCGAACTCTTCACCGGTGCCCGGCAGGGTCGCTTGGCGCACGATCTGTGCGGCCACTTGATTGTGCGGCAGACCGCTCCCTGAAAAGATGGGCAGCTTCTGACCACGCACCAGCGTGTTCATCCCATCGATAGTGGAGATACCCGTTTGGATGGAGTCGCGGGGATAGTCGCGACGGACGGGGTTGATGGGCTCGCCGTTGACGTCGCGCAACTGTTCCGCCAGCGGCGGCGGGCCGCCGTCAAGCGGGCGACCGAGGGCGTCGAACACCCGACCGAGCATCTCACGCGTCACCGGAATCTGCAGTGCGTGACCGAGAAAGCGGACGCTGGTCTGTTCGACCGACAACTCAGCCGTGCCTTCGAGCACTTCGACCACCGCCAGGTTCTCCTGGATCTCCAGCACGCGGCCGTGCAGCACCGTGCCGGCCGGCGAGATGACCTCGGCGAACTCGTCGAAGCCGACGCCGGTGACGCCGGGGACGAAGATCAGGGGGCCCTGGATCTGGTGCAGGCCGCGATACTCGAGTCCGGCATGTGCGTGTTCGTTGCTCACCGTTCACTCCCGTGTCAGTTCATCCATCTGCGCATCGATGGCCGCATTGAGGGCAGCGAAGCGCGCGGCGTCGTCGTTGGGAATCTCGAAACGCATGCGCATCACATCGGCGCGTCCTGGGAGTTCCTTCACCCGGTAGACGGGGATCTTGCGCTCGATGATCTCGAGGCCGCGGTCGATGTAGTGAAACACGGTGCGCAGCATGCGGATCTGCTTGTCGGGCGTCGTGTAACGGTCGACGGCGTCGAAGGCGTTCTGCTGCAAGAAGGCGTTGCGCAGCACCCAGGCGCCTTCGAGCACCATACGTTCACGGTCGGGCAGGGACTCTTCACCGACGAGGCGCGCAATCTGTTGCAGCTTCACCTCTTCATTGAGGAGGTCGATGCCGCGGGCGCGCAACCGCGGCCAGTCGGCGAACCCTTGCGCACGCCACCACTCGCCGAGTTCGTCGGCGTACTCGCTGTACGAGTCGCGGAAGTTGATCGCCGGGAAGAAGCGGGCGCTGGCCAGCTCTTTGTCGAGCCCCCAGAAGCAACGCACGAAGCGCTTGGTATGCTGCGTTACCGGCTCGGTGAAGTCGCCGCCCGGCGGCGACACCGCGCCGATGGCGGTCACCGACCCTTCGCTGCCCGCCAGCGTCGTGACGCGGCCGGCGCGCTCATAGAACTCGGCCAGCCGCGTTGCCAAATAGGCAGGGAAGCCTTCCTCGGCCGGCATTTCCTCCAAGCGGCCGGAGATCTCGCGCAACGCCTCGGCCCAACGTGACGTCGAGTCGGCCATGAGCGCCACGTGGTAGCCCATGTCGCGGTAGTACTCGGCGATGGTGATGCCGGTATAGATCGAGGCCTCGCGCGCCGCCACCGGCATGTTCGAGGTGTTGGCGATGAGCACCGTGCGCTCCATGAGCGGCCGACCGGTCCGCGGGTCTTCCAGTCGCGGCAGATCGGTCAGCACCCCGGTCATCTCGTTGCCGCGCTCGCCGCAGCCGATGTAGACGATGATCTGCGCATCCGCCCATTTCGCGAGATTGTGCTGGGTGACCGTCTTGCCCGTGCCGAAGCCGCCGGGAATCGCCGCGGCGCCGCCGCGCGCCAACGGAAAGAGCGCGTCGATGATGCGCTGGCCGGTGAGCAGGGGGATCTGCGGGACGTGGCGCGCGGCCGCCGGGCGTGCCTGGCGCACCGGCCAGCGCTGGAACAGTCGCACGTGGTGTGTTTGACCGCCGCTGTCGACATGGGCTACCGGCTCGTCGAGGCCGTAGGTGCCCGCCGGCGCTATCCATGCCAGCGTCCCACTCACGTTGGGAGGCACCAGGATGCGATGCTCCACCAGTTGCGTCTCCGGCACCGTCCCGACGATGTCCCCGCCGCGCACCTGGGCGCCCACGGTGAGCGCCGCTGTGAACGGCCAACGCTTCCGGCGGTCGAGCGGTGTGGCGGCGCTCCCCCGATGGATGAAGTCGCCCATCTGTGCCGCGAGCATCTCCAGCGGGCGCTGGATGCCGTCGAAGATCGTGCCGAGCAGGCCGGGCCCCAACTCAACGGAGAGTGGCGCGTTCGACGTAAAGAGGGGGGCGCCCGGTTTGAGGCCGGCGGTGTCTTCGTAGACCTGCACCGTGGCACGGTCCTCTACCAAGCCGATGACCTCGCCCACGAGGCGCTGGTCTCCTACCCAGAGCAGCTCCGACATGCCGAGGGGCCGCGTCGTGCGGGCGCGCACGACCGGGCCGTTGACGCTATCGACGCTGCCGACCCGCTCACTGCTCTCGACGTTCAAGGTCATGCTGCCGGCTCGCTTTCGGACGGCGGCCACAGCTGGGTTGCGGCGAGCTGTCGTAGCTCCTGCATGCGGCGCCGGAAGCGCGCCGCGATCGAGTTGTCGAAGCGCTGCCGTCCGTCTTCGGTCTCGACGATCACGCCGCCGCCTGCGATCTGCTCGGGCTCGAAGCGCAGCGCCCAGCGCCCCGCCTCAAGTTGCCGGCGGGTCGCATCATCGAGCAGTGCCGCCTGCGATTCTGCCAGCCGCACGCGTACCGGGGCGGGTTCGAGCACCGCCAACGCTTCGCGGATGAGCGACGCAACCACGTCGCGGCCATTGGCAACGCCGGCCAACGTTGTCAGCCGCGCCGTCGCGCGTGCCAGCACGTCGTCGATATGCGCCTCGCGGGCGTGCAGGAGCTTGAGACGGCTTTGCGCTTCAGCGGTGGCCAGCAACGCTGCGGCGCGGCGTTGCCCCCACTGTTCTCCCTCGCGTGCCGCCGCGGCCCGGATCGATGCGACCTCGGCGGCGGCGCTGGCGCGGATCCGTTCGGCATGCGCGTGCGCATCGGCGAGGAGTTGCTCGATCTCCACGGCCGACTGCTGACGGATGAGTGCCGCCAGGCTGCCGGTGTCTTGCGCGGCGGTCGGTGCGGGGGGCGTCATCACAGGCGGACTCCCAGGACACGGCCGACGAGGCGCGCCACCCGACTGTCGGACGGCGGATCGCTGAAGCCGGTGAACTCCAAGATCAGCGGCGCGTTGGCGTCGAGCATCACGGCATCCAGGTGCGCGCGAATGCGTTCGGCAATCGCGCTGGTGACGAGCAACAGAGTCGGTTCGCGCACCGGCCCCCCGGCGCGACGCACGGCGTTCACCACCGCATCAACGGCTGCGCGGGCATCGTCTGTAGAGGACACGACGTGCCCGGGCACACCGCCGAGCGCGAACGCCAGCACGGTGTCGGCGTCGCCGATGACCTGAACCGGGTTCATCCGAGGCGGCCGAGAATCATGATGGCCACGATCAGGCCGTAGATCGCGATGCCTTCGGCGAGCCCAAGGAAGATCAGCGCGCGCCCCGAAATCTCCGGGCGCTCGCCCATCGCGCCGAGGGCTGCCGCACCGACATGACCCACGGCGTATGCGGCGCCCAAGCTGCTGATGCCCGTGGCGAGCGCCGCCGCGATGAAGCCCCACATCACGGCACTGTCGGAAAGATGTCGTGCG
>DATKMS010000479.1:0-6518 GCA_035541735.1 Candidatus Margulisiibacteriota bacterium | reverse complement strand
TCCTGCACGGCGACACGTTTGCCGGCAACGGGCAGCTGTGCATCGAGGGTTGCGAGCAGCTCGCGCCACGTGTTGGGCTCGGGCACGGTGATGTCGGGCTCGAGCCCGAGCGCGCGCAGCGCCGCCACCGGCTTGGGGCCGCGCGCCACCAGCTTCGCGTTCCGCAGTGCCGCCGCGAGCTGCTCGCGCGGCCACGCGCCGGCCACCACCTGCGCCAGCGTGCGCAGCCCAACTCCGGTCATCAGGATGACGATGTCGACTCCACCGGCGGCCAAGTGCGCGACGTAATCGAGCGCCGCCCGATTCTCGTGCAGCGGCACCTCACGTAACGATGGTGCCGACAATGGTTCGCCCCCGTGGCGGCGGATCAGCTCGGCCATCTCCGCCGCGCGGCGGCTCTCTAAGGAGACGACGAGCAGATCCCTCAGCCCACTGGACTCTGCTGCGTTCGAGTCGTTTGCGCTCGGTTTGTTCGCCGTGGCCACGCCTATCTTGTACCCACGTGCATCCCTGCCATCGACGGCACGCTCGGTGATTGACGGATCAACTAACCGATGCCGGTCGCCGCAGCAAGCGCGGGCCCGCGTTGTGCCGCCGGAGCAGTTGTGTCAAGGAAGGCACCATGAGCGAGCGCCAGCCCGCCGATCGAACGTACGAAAGCCGCGGCGTGTCGGCGGACAAGCGGGACGTCAAGAACGCCCTCCGCTTCACTGACCCCGGGCTCTTCCCCGGGGCGTTCTGCAAGGTGGTGCCCGATGTGCTTGCCGGCTCCGGCGACCACTGCGTGTTGCTGCACGCCGATGGCGCCGGAACCAAGTCTGCCCTGGCCTACATCCACTATCGGCGCTACGGAGACCCGCACGTCTTTGCCGGCATTGCCCAGGACTCTCTGGTGATGAACCTGGACGACCTGCTGTGCGTGGGGTGTACGGGTCCGTTCCTGCTCTCGAACACCATCGGACGCAACGCCAAGCTCATCCCCGGCGAGGTGGTGGCGGAGATCATCCGTGGCTACCAACAGGTCGCCGACGACCTGCGGCAGTATGACATTTCCATCGTGCCGTGCGGCGGCGAAACCGCCGACGTCGGCGACCTCGTCCGCACCGTCGTCGTCGATGCCACGCTCGCGGCGCGCATGCGCCGGGACGACGTCATCGACTGCAGCCGCGTGCGTCCCGGCCACGTGATCGTTGGGTTGGCGTCGTTTGGCCGGGCCGCGTGGGAACCCGCGGAGAACTCCGGCATCGGTACGAACGGCTTTACCGCCGCACGCCATGAACTGCTCGCGGCCAAATTTCGCGCCGAGTTTCCCGAAACATTTGCCCCGGATATTTTCGATCTCGCGTACCGTGGCCGCTTTGACCTCGACGACCCGCTGCCACACAGCGCGATGACGATTGGTGAGGCGCTGCTATCGCCGACCCGCACGTACGCACCCGTTGTCCGAGAAGTGCTCACGGCGTGTCGCACGCAGATCTCTGCGCTCTTTCACAACACCGGCGGCGGACAAACAAAGTGCCTGGGCTTCGGACGCAACGTTCGGTATGTGAAGAACAACTTGTTTCCGCTGCCGCCGATCTTTCGGTTTCTCCGCGAGGTCACCGGGCTGCCGCTGTCCGAGATGAGTCGTGTCTTCAACCTCGGTCACCGCCTGGAGATCGTCTGTGATCCCAGCGCCAGCCAGTCCGTCATCGCCATCGCGCAGCGCGCTGCGATCGCGGCGCAGGTCATTGGCGTCGTCGAGCCTGCGGAGAGTGGACGCTCCCTCGTCTTGCAAGCAGATGGGGAGACCGTCGAGTTCCAAGCCTAGCGGCAGCCACGATGCATCGCGCAGCTAGACCAACTCCGCAATCACGTTCTTCGCCACGAAATCGATCTGCTTGAGGTCGCGGCTGTCGGGCAACTGGATGATGAAGAAGCTGACGCCGCGGCGGATATAGTCGCGGAAGCGCGGCACGACGATGTCGGGCGTGCCTTGGACGTAGTTGCCCGCGAAGGTCCACATGTAGCCCCGCGCCTTCGCCGTCTCGAGTTGATCACGCACGTCCTTCTCCCACTCGGCGGTGATCGTCGGGGTCATCAGTGAGCGCTCCAGCGTCTGCGGATCGCGACCGATGGCGCGGCAATGGTCGTCGAGCACCCGTGTCTTGTGCTCGAACTCCGGCAGCGGTGCGGGAAAGTAGTTCCAGATATCGGCATGGCGGGCGACGGCGCGCAACAGCATGCGTTCGCCGCCGCCGCCGATGGTGATCGGCGGGTGCGGGCGCTGCACGGGCTTTGGCTCGCAGACCGCCTCGGTGATGCGGTAGTGCTTCCCCTTGAAACTGGCGTGCTCCTCAGCCCACAGCTTCTTGATGAGCGTCAGGCCCTCTTCCATCTGGCGGATGCGTGTGGGCACCGGCGGGAAGTCATAGCCGTAGCCGCCGAACTCTTCTTGATGCCAGCCGGCGCCGTAGCCGAACTCCAGACGGCCGCCGCTCAGCGCGTCGAGCGTTGCCGCCATCTTCGCCAGCAACGCCGGCGGCCGGTAGCCGTTGCACAGCACCAGCGTGCCGAAGCGAATGCGCGTCGTGGCGCCGGCGAGGACGCTCATCAGCGTCCACGGTTCAAGGACGCTGCGATTGCCGATGAACGGGAAGTGGTAGAAGTGATCGAACAGCCAGAGCGAATGGTAGCCGAGCTGTTCGGCCGCCTGCGCGATGTCGCGCAGCTCGCCGAAATCGGTGCCGTCTTGCGGCAGGCGCAGGCCGAAACGCAGAGACATCGCGAAAGTCAAAAGGCAAAAGTCAAAACACAAAAGGCAACGGTGCGAGGCACGGGTGGTGCACCGGTTCCGAACTTTTGTCTTTTGACCTGTGAAATTTGACGTTGGCCTTTCGTCATTCCGTGATCGTTTCCATCACCTTGCCGCTGGGCTCGTCGACCAGCTCGAACTTGGTCGGCGCGGCGATCTGGTGCGCCTGCTTCTTCTCCTTGATGCGTCCGCGCATGCGGTCGGCGAACATCTCCCGCATGCTGTCGCCCATCTGGTCGATCGGGAAGTCGCGGAGGTAGACTTTGGCGCTCTCGGCCCCGCTCCATTCGATGCGCTGCACTTTGGGGCCGAGGATGGGGTTGCTGCGGAACACGGACTCGGCGTCCGCCTGGAAGGTGCCTGCTGGTGCCGCGGCTGGAGCGGCCGCCTCCGCGGCTGGCGCACCGCCTGCGGTGGGTCCTGGTTGGCCTTTGGCGCGCGCCAGCAACTGATCGACCTGGTTGCGCGAGGCGTCATCGGTCGCCAGCGACCGGGCCTTCTCCAGCGCCGCCAGCATCTTCTCGTTGTCGCCGAGGCTGCGGTAGGCGATGGCCAGGTTGAACTGTGCCTGGAAGAAGGACGGGTTGGTCTTGAGCACCGCTTCGTACGCCTGCATGGCCTGCTCGGCCTTGCCGCTCGCCAGGTACATCGTCGCCAGATCTGTCTGCACGCTGAGATCGTCCGGCTTCAGCTTGAGGTAGCGCTGATAGTAGCCGATGGCCGCATCGGCTTGTTCCTGATCAAAGGCGATGTTGCCGAGAGTACGGAGGACATCGGTGTTGTCCGGCTCGCGCTCGAGCACGTGCTTCAACGATGCGGCCGCGTCTGTCAGAAAGCTGGGCTGGATCTGGCCGGCGCGGTACTGCACCTCGGCGAGGCGCTTCCAGGTGTCGAGATCCTCCGGGGCGGCAGCCGCCTTCTGCGCCATGTCGCGGATGGTCTGCTTCACCGGTTCCGGGATCTCGATCGGCGGATGCCCTTCCGGGAGATCCCCGCCGGCGGCACCGCTTGCGGCAGCGCTCGCGGACGGGGCCTCGCGGCGCGGCACTGACGCCGGCGTCTTCGGGTTCATGGTGCCGTAGAACACGGCCCCGCCACCGACGAGCAGGACCACCAACACGACGAGCACCGGCGCGTAGCGGTTCACGGGAAGGGAAAAGCCAGCCCGCGGCACGCTACTTCCCGGCTGGCGCTCGCCACATTCCACGCAGAAGTTCGCCTCACGCAATAGGCGGGCGCCGCAACCGGCGCAGAATCGATTGGCCATGCCTTCAACCGGGATGGTCGCTGTCGCCCGGAATGCGCTCCTAGATAACGGTTCGGCCGGCCAACTGCAACGCGGCGTCACCGTCGAATAACTTTCGGAATGCCGGCGTCTCTAAGCGCGGGACCGAAGATACGGCCCGGCGCGCGCCTTCTCTTCACAGCTCAATCCGCTATACTTGCGCGCGCAACTGGGGCGGAAGGAGAAGGAGCTATGCGGTATGTCAGCATCGTGGGCAGCGGCGTCCTACTGAGCGCAGCACTGTTCACGTCGTGCACTTGCCACAAGGAGGTCGGTACTCCGCCGTCGTCGACCTTCCAGGCGCCACCGAGCGGCTTCCATGTGTCCGGCGCCAAGGTCACCCCGCGCGCCGTCGAGGTCGTCAAGGCAACGCCCGTGGCGCCACCGACACCGCAGGCGCAGGCTGCAGAAGCCAAACCGACTCCGAACATGCCCTCCGACTTCCCGCCGGACGTGCCGCTCTACAAAGACGCCGCGCTCGCGGAGGTGCAGGATCTCGCCAACAGCGCGCACAACGTCATCTTCCGAACCGCCGATCCGATCCCGAACATCTTCCGCTTCTATCAGGATCAGATGGTCAAGAATGGGTGGCAGATGACCCAGCAGATCCAGCGCCCCACGCATGCGTTCATCTCGTTCAAGAAGGGCGCCATGGTCGCCAACTTGACGGTCGCCGAGGACGTGCAGAATCCGGGCAAACAGGTCATCGCCATCATGTACGAGCAAGAGAAACCGCTCGACTTCGAAGAGTTCTGAGACGCGTGGCGCAGGCACTCACCGACGAGGAGCGCGTGCTCAAGCTGATCGAGCGCACGCGCTTGCTGATCGCCCTCGACGACGACATCCCGACCGAAACGAAGCTCAACGCGCAGCCGCTGTTGAAGATGCTGGAAGCCGCAATCGCCCCCGGCGCCGCCGACCAGCAACGCGCCTCCGGCTGTTACAGCGCCTTGTACGCAGACCTCTCGCCGTACCCGGACCTCGAAGCGTTGCTGTCGGCGATGCGCGTCTTCCTTCCAAACTTATAGCGGCGGGTTGCAGGCCCGCTCCCCAGCGCCGTGCCATGGCGATCATCGCAGGCTATCCCGCGCATCGCGTGCTGCTCGACTTTGGCCGGGTGCAGACGCAGCTGTTCGTGGTCGAGCATCTGGAGGCGTTTGTCGACAGCGCCGCGTTGTTGCGCGACGCCGATGCTCCCGAGCCGCCGTACTGGGCACATGTGTGGCCCGGTGCACGCGCGCTCGCGCGCCTGCTCGCCACCCAGGTGGATTGCCACGAGCGTCGCGTCGTGGAGATCGGCTGTGGTTTGGGTCTGGCCGGGCTCACGGCGGCGCTGCGCGGCGCCAGCGTGACCGCGGTCGACACGGCGCACGCTGCGTTGCGGTTCGTGCAGGCGAGCGCACAACTGAATGGCCGCCGCGTCACTCCGTTGCGGACAGACATCTGCCGCGTGGGGATCCGGGGGCGCTTCGACTACTGTCTGGCGGCTGACGCCACGTACGATCCGATGCTGCAAACAGCCCTGGCAGATTTCCTGGCGGCGCATCTGGCGCCCGACGGCCACGCCTGGTGCGCCGAATCGGTGCGCACGTTCGACCGGGGATTCCAGCGCGCCTGTGAGCAGCATGGCCTGCAGGTAACCGAACGTGAGGTGCGCGAGCCCGACGACGGCCGCGAGGTTGCCGTCCGCATCACCGAGGTCAGCTGGAAATCGCAGGTCCATCACTGATCACTGACTACTGCTCACTCGATCACGGCTTCCTCTCAAGTTGCCGCAGGCCTGCAAAACGTAGTACGGCTGTCGCGGGTCGACGGAGGCTTCATGAACGAGCTGCTCGGACTGACGCTCATCGAGCTAACGGAGCGCTTGCGCGCGCGCCGCGTATCGCCGGTCGAGCTGATGGACGCGGTGTTGGCACGCATCGACGCGACGCACCACGACCTCAATGCCGTGGTGGCCATGCGCGACCGCGAGGCGTTGCGCCGCGACGCCGCGGCGGCAGCGGAACGGATCGCGCGTGGCGCGGCGCGGCCGCTCGAAGGCGTCCCGCTCGGCGTCAAGGACCTGCAAGACGCCGAGGGTCTGGTGACCTCACAGGGTTCGCTGCCCTTTCGTGAACGCGTCGCGACACGCGACTCGACGGAAGTGGCCCGCCTGCGTGCCGCGGGCGCCATCGTCGTCGGCAAGACCAACGCGCCGGAGTTCGGCTACACCGCGATCACCAAGAATCTGGTGTATGGGGTCACCCATTCGCCGTGGAACCTCGAGCACACGCCTGGCGGGTCGAGCGGCGGCTCGGCCGCGGCGATGGCGGCGTGTGTGTTGCCGCTGGTCACCGCCAGCGACGGCGGCGGTTCGATCAGGATTCCGGCGAGCTTTACCGGCACCTTCGGCCTCAAGCCGTCGTACGGCCGCGTGCCGCGCGGCCCGTTTGAACA